>JAEMQZ010000017.1:2488-31365 GCA_016463595.1 Synechococcales cyanobacterium SupBloom_Metag_052
CTTGGTAAGCCTCATTGCGAAGCAATAGGGTGAACCACCGTGCCGTTCTGCCCCAGATTCCGACCTGGATGAACCAGAAGGGGCATCAGAGCGGGGCTTCGTTTCCGGCTACGGGGCCGGTCTACGTCACCTTCGCGACAGACACCCCATGTCGAAAAGGGAGTCAGATCAGAAAACTGTAGAAGGCAGTCACCAACACAGCAGTTCCTCCTAATCCTAAGCCCAATTGTGGGGCGGCAGGGGCCAGATGCTGCGGATGTCCTCCAACCGTTGCCGTGCTTCCCGGGAGCGCTCCTCGGGGTCAGTGGCCTGCAAAAGCACGGTGATATGGCCCAGTTTCCGGCCCAGGGCCGAGCCCTGCTTGCCGTACCAATGAAGGGTTGCCTGGGGCAGGGTCGCCAAGGTGGTCAGGGCGGCTGCACGCTCGGCCTCGCCGTTGTCATTGCCCAGCAAGTTGACCATTAACGCCCCGGCGGCCGTCAGCTCAGGGGCCTGCAAGGGCTGGCCGGCAACAATGCGCACCTGCTGGGCAAACTGGCTGATGGAGCAGGCCTCGATGCTGTAGTGACCAGAATTGTGGGTGCGGGGTGCCAATTCGTTGATCAGCAGCCCCGCGGGCCCATAGAACAATTCAATCGACAGCACCCCCACGTAGTCCAGGGCAGTTAGCAAGGAAGCGGCCATGTTGCGCGCCATGGCCTCCAGCGCATGGCTGGCCTGGGCTGGGGCTAGCACCCAGTCACAGACCTGGTGGTGTTGGTGGGTTTCCACCAGGGGATAGCAAGCCACCGCACCAGCACGGTCGCGGCAGGCCACCAGGGCCAGTTCCCGCTCAAAGGGCACGAACTCTTCCAGGATCCAGAGCGCCGCATCCACCTGCGCCAGCAGCCTGCCCAGCTCCGCCGTTGATCGCAGAATCAAGGTGCCTTTGCCGTCGTAGCCGCCCCGGATTGCCTTGGCCACTACCGGGAAACTCCACCCCAGGGGCAACCCCCCTAGGCCCTGGGACTGTTGCCCCTGGGCTGGTGCAACAGTTGCGGCTTGGACCGGGCTCGCCACTTGCCAGGGAACGGCCGAGTCGAAAAAGTTTGCCGCCGAACCAGGGTTGCTGACCGGCTCCAGGCCGTAGAGGGACTGGAAAGAGTCGGCCGACCCTAGGGCGTTGAGGGGCAGCCAGCGGGGCGTTGGAATCGAGAGTCGGCCTAGCAATTCCCGCTGCTGGCGCTTGTCAATCAAGGGGCCCAGCGACTCCAGGCTTGGCAGAAAGACCACGCCTGCCTCCGCCAAGGGCGCCAGGGCATCGAGATCGACCCATTCATTTTCAAAGCTGATGGCACCGCAGCGACGGCTCAGCTCCAAGGTGGCGTTGGCGTCGCCAATCTGGGCCTGCAGGACAGTGGTTGCCAAGCCCACGGCTGGATCGCCCCCACTTGGGGTCTGCAGATGCAAGGGAACCCCCTGCTCCTGCGCCGCTTCGGCCAGCATCAAGGCCAGTTGGCCGCCCCCGACAATGCCGATCCCCACTGCCGGGGGCGACCCGTGCGGCTGGCTGGGCAAGGAGGGATTAGTGCTCAAAACCACCTCACGCCTGCAGCAGGCCAATCATCCAGTTTGGCACTGGAGCGGGCCGCCCCACTTCCAGCCCCGTTCTCCAGCCCAGAGGTCAGCCCAGGCCCCGTTCGCCCGCTGCCACAAGCCGCACCAGGCTGAGCAACAGCACAATTAGGAACAGGGCCAGGCCAACGGTGCAGGCGTAGCTGATTTCGAGTTCCGTGAAGGCCTGGTCATACACGTAATAAACCAGTGTGCGGGTGGCATCGGCGGGACCTCCCTGGGTCATCAAGAACACCTCTTCAAACACCTTGGTGGCCGCTATCGCCGAGATCACGGCCACAAGAGTGATGTAGGGCCTCAGCAGGGGCAAGGTGATATCGAGGTGTTTCCGCCAGCCCTCGCTGCCATCGAGGGAGGCGGCTTCGTAGAGGTCCTTGGAGATGCCCTGGAGACCGGCCACAAAAATAACCATGTAGTAGCCCAGGCCCTTCCATAGGGTCACAAGCATCACTGCAGGCAAGGCCAACAGGGGGTTTGTGAGAAAACCGACTGGCGAAAAACCAGCTCCCAGCAGGCTGACCAGCCAGCCATTGATCAAGCCAGTTTCGGCGTAGAGCCAGCGAAAAGCAATGGCAGCCACCACGACCGACACCAATACGGGCGCATAAAAGGCGGCCCGGAACCAATGGATGCCTGGGAGCTGACGGTTGACCAGCACGGCCAAGATCAGGGACCCCACCACAATCGGCGGCACCACGCCCACCAGATACAGCAAGGTTGTGCCCAACACCCGAAAGAACATCGGGTCATGGAGCAGGCGTTGGACGTTGGCCAACCCCACAAATTTCAGGGGCTCGGACACATCCAGGCCCGTTTGGCTGACGCTCATCACCAGGGCCATTCCCGCCGGTACCAGCACCGACAGGCCGAGCAGCAGGAGGGCCGGTGCCAGAAAGGCCCAGGCGGTGCGATTACGTCTGGGGCTGGAAGCCTCGGCCATGGGGCAAACCTTAGGGGCTTTCTGGTCCGGGCAGGCTTAGGCGGCAGACTCGATGGCAGCCCAGATGCCCATGCCCATACCCGCCGTGAGCAGCAGCCCCGCCACTCCAGCCAGCTCGATCCAGGCGGGCCACTCCCCTTCCCAAGCGCAACCCGTGCTCTTTGAAACGATTGAGGTCGCCCTACAGAGCCAGCCCTATCCAGTGGTGATTGGGGCCGGCGGCCTGGCCCAGCTTGGGGACCTCGTGGCCCAGCAGGGCTTTGGCGCCGGCACGAAAGCATTGATCGTCAGCAATCCGGAGGTGGAGGCCCTGTACGGGGCCACGGCCCTGGCCAGCCTGCAGGCGTCCGGCTTCGAGACAACCCATTTGGTGGTGGAGGCGGGGGAACAGCAGAAAACCCCGGCCACCATTGCTCTCATTCACGAGGCCGCCTTCGAACGCAAATTGGAGCGCCGCTCCCTGCTGGTGGCCCTGGGCGGTGGGGTGGTCGGCGACATGACCGGCTTTGCAGCCGCCACCTGGCTGAGGGGGATCGCCGTGGTGCAGGTGCCCACCACCCTGCTAGCCATGGTCGATGCGGCAATTGGCGGCAAGACCGGGGTCAACCATCCGGGCGGCAAGAATCTGATCGGGGCCTTCCACCAACCCAGGTTGGTGCTGATTGATCCCCTGACCCTGGCGAGCCTGCCGGAACGGGAATTCCGGGCGGGCATGGCCGAGGTGATCAAGTACGGGGTGATTGGCGATCCCGAATTATTTGCGGCCCTTGAAGGTGCCGGCACCCTTTCGAGCCTGGAGCGGCTCAGCCCCGACCTCCTCCAGGCCATCCTGCAGCGCTCGGCGGCGGCCAAGGCCCAGGTGGTTGCAGCCGATGAGCGCGAGGGCGGCCTGCGGGCGATCCTCAATTACGGCCACACCCTGGGCCATGTGGTGGAAGCCCTCTGCGGCTACGGCACCTACCTCCATGGCGAAGCCGTGGCGATCGGCATGGTCGCCGCCGGCGAAATTGCCCTGGCCCTGGGCCTGTGGACAGCCAGCGACCAGGGGAGGCAACGGCACCTGGTGGCTGCCGCCGGCCTGCCCCAGCGCTGGCCAGATCTGGACCTGGAGGCGGTGTTGACCTGCCTGCAGGGGGATAAGAAGGTGCGCGACGGCCGGGTGCGCTTTGTGCTGCCCACGGCCATCGGCAGCGTGGTGATCCGCGATGACATCAGCGCCGCCGTGATCGGCGCTGCCCTGGAGCGACTGGCCTGAACCGATTCAGGGATCGCGCAGAAACAGCGGCAACGGGGACTCCCCGCTCGGCTGGCTCCCTGGGTAGGGGGCCGGACCAGGCGGCAGGCTCGATGGGGGCCTGCCCTGACCAGAGGGCGCCGTAGGTGTGCTGTCCCGGGTGAAGGCAAACCAATGGAACGCCCCCAGGCCAGCGGGATCCACCAGGCGCAGCAGGCTTTCGCGCCGGGCCAGGGCCGTGGCCAGATCGAGCCGTTCGCCGGCCACCGGCGTTTGCAGGCCATGGAGCCGCTGGGCCAACCCCAGGGCCAGCAGGGCCTCCCCCTGGCTGCGCTGGCCAAGCAGGCGCCAGCCCCCCTGGCGGGCCGCCTGCACCAGGCTGTCGCTGCAGAGGTGGGCCGTCAGGTCCCAGGAGCCCGGTTGGCGCAGGGGGTCGCCACTGGCCTCCTGCTGGCGGTAGGCGATCAGGGTGCCATCCAGCCGCTGGGGGGCGTAATAGCGCTCGGCGGAAAGGGCGTAATCAATCACCAGCAGCCTGCCGCGGCTGATCCCGGCGGCGCAGCTGGCCAGCCAGGGCGCCAACTCCGGATGCAGCTCCGTGGCCCAGCCCGGGCCCCGGCGCGGGTCGGGGGGCCAGAGGCCTAGGGACTCCAGGACTGGTTCCGTCTGCGGCCCTAGGGAATCGCCATCGATGAGCTCCAGGCTCTCCGGCTTGCCAGCCTCCTGGCTAAGAGTCACCCGTTGCTGGCGCCAGTGGCGGCCATCCCAACGGATCCGCTCCACCGCCAAGGCATCGAGCACCTCATGGGCGAGCACCACGCCAGTGCAGGGGGATTGGGCCAGCGCCTCGGCCCTGAGCCAGCGGCAGGGCAGGGGACTCGCTTGGAGCCTCTGGCGCTGGCGGGTCGCCATGCCGCCATTGGGTTCCACCAACACCAGCTCACAGCAGGCCGCAAGCTCGGGCCAGCCCTGGGCCAGGGCCTGGGCCAGCTGCAGGGCCAACTCCCCTTCGCCCGGGCCCGTTTCGACCAGGGCCAGGGGCCTAGGACCTGCTTTGGCAGCTTGCTTGGGCCCAGCGGCCTCCTCAAGATCCAGCCCCATCTCGACCGCCAATTCCGCCAGCCACCCAGCCAGCTGGGGGGCGAGCAGGGCGGCGAAGTCCGGGCCCAGGGAGGGGGAGGTGACGAAATCGCCGCGGCGGCCAATCTGCAACCTGCCACTGCCATAGGCCCCGTGCTCGGGATCATGCAGGGCCCAGCCCATGTAGGTGCGAAACGGCACCGAGCCCCCCGCCGCTAGCAACCGTTGCCGCAACCACTCGGGTACGTCAGTCTCGTTTAGGCGGGTGGTCAAGGTGGCGAGGTCAAGGGCTCACGGCACCACCTTGGTGTCGGTGAGAATGCGCTCCCACTGAAGCAGCCGCCATGGGCCTTTGCGACACGTTCAGGCGCCTAGGTCGCTTCGCCGCCGGCCTGCTGTTGCTGATCGGCCTGCTGGGGTTTGGCCCCGCCGCCGCCCAGGCCTATGACAACCCCGACCTGCTGCCCGACCACCCCACCCCGGTGATTGACCTGGCCAAGGCCCTCAGTGATGGCCAGCGAGCCAGCCTGGAGGCCAACCTCAACACCTTTGAAGCGAGCAGTGGCTGGAAGCTGCGGGTGCTGAGCCAGTACGACCGCACTCCAGGCCTGGCGGTCAAAGAGTTTTGGGGTCTCGATGAACGCAGCTTGGTGCTGGTGGCCGACCCCCGTGGCGGCAACCTGCTCAACTTCAACGTCGGCGATGCCCTCTTCGCCTTGATGCCTCGCACCTTCTGGGTCGAACTGCAAACGCGCTACGGCAACCAGTACTACGTGCGCGAACACGGCGAAGACGGCGCGATCGTGGATGCCCTCTCTGCGGTGCAGGGCTGCCTGGAACGGGGCGGCTGCCAGGTGGTGCCAGGGCTACCCCAGGAGCAGTGGCTGCTCACCCTCTGCACCTCCCTTCTGGGCGGCCTGATCGTTGGCTTTGCCGCCTACCCGCGTAAGGAAGGGCGCACGGTGGAATGGGCCTGGGTGCTGCTGCTCTCGCCCCTGTGGGGACTCCTATTCATCGTTTTCGGCCTCGGGCCGGTGCTAACCCGCACCGGCGACTGGGTGCCGATCAGCCGCAACTGCCTCGGCTTTCTAGCTGCGGCCCTCGCGGCATACCTCATCGCCCAGCAAACCGTTGGCCGCTCTCGCCTCAGCGACCAGGGCAGTGGCGAATCCTGAGGAAGGAACCAGTGGCGACCCAGGACAGGTCGGCGCTGGTTGAGCCCAGGGTTGGGACTGGCCATTCAAGCGATCAGCCAGGCCTGGAGATCAAAGCCTGCCTAGGACTCAAAGCGAAGGCTTGGCGGTTTCGGCGAACTGGCAAACCAGTTGGCCCCGGAGACAGGCGGGGGAGCCGGCCAGGTCATCGCTCATGCCATCGTTCGAGACTTCAGCCTGCAACTGGGCCAGGTTGTCCTCGTAAAAACGCTTCAAGTCGGCAAAACGACGCACGGGCTGGCCGTAGTAACTGCCGCCGCCCAGGGTCGGGAAGGAGGCCCATTCCGGGGCCAGGCGAGCCGCCAGGCTGCGGGTGAAACGGCCCCCATCGGCCAGGTGGAGGGCCCCGCGGCGCTGGATGAGCAGCAGGGCGGCCTGGTCCTGCTCCTCAGGGCTGAAGGTCTGCAAGCCGAGTAGGCGGCTAGCCATCGACCAGGTGAAAGGCATGAACTGGTAGGCACCGGCAGCGGCACTGGCGTAGCGGGCCGTGCGGATCACCAGGTTGGGATGGCGCTCCATAGAGCGCATCAGGCTTCCTCCGAACAGGATGCGATAGCCGATGTCCTGACCGCCAGCCCAGGTGCCTTCGGAGTAGCGGATCGTGTTGAGCAGGGCCCGGCGGGCCGGGGTAATGGGATAACTCGCCCGCACGGGCGGGGGACTGGCGAGCGGAATCGGTGCCTGCCCAGGAAGAGCGACATCAAGCATGGCCAGGCGCTGGGACGGCTGCTCCAGCTGGCGATCGAGGCTAGAAGCGACGGCTGGCAAAAGGGCCGGCGTTGCCGAGGTCGGATAGCCAAGGGCCGTGCCCAGGCTGTCCCTGGGCGAAGCCGTAGCCGCCAAAGGAGCGATAAGGGGAAGCAGACCTGTCGTGAGTGCCGAGAGCGAGAGTCCCAAGGCCCGGGCGGCACCGCCAAGGGGAACTCGATTGGGCTGGGTTGAAAGAAATGGATTCAACGCGGTTCAGGCAAGGTCGACAAGGTGCTTGGCTTTGCCGTCAGGGCAAGGCGATGGGCAACGCTGGAGTGCGCAGAAGCCGGGTTGATTAAGGGGGCGAATCGTTTGAGGGGACCTGGCTAGGGCAACGCAATAAACGACTCAAGAAAAAAAGAACGGGGAAATTGAGACATTGGGCTCCACAAAACCGCGGAGCACTTCAATCAAGAACAGCAATTTGCTGATGCCGATCAGCTTGTCGAACAAGTTGCAACAGGAAGCCTATCGAGTGACAGTCACACAGCTGTCCATTTGTAACCAGAACTACGCGCCGAGGTTCAGATCAGCGTGGGTCACTGATTTGAGAGCTGCAACTAAGAGAAAAGGCGATCGCCAGTAGCAATCGCTATCGCCGTCAATGATTCGCGTTGCTGATCATTGACTTGACAAGGGGTCAAGCCCTTGCAGCGCAACAGTTTTGCTGAATGAAGCCCATTAGCAGGCCTGCGGCCTGGTCGGCGCCATCCCCAGGGACCGGGCCCCTGCTTGCGGGCTGCAGGGGTTGGTCCAGTTGCCAGTCCCCCGCCAGCAGCTGGTCGCGACTGAGCAGGCGGTGCTGGCCATGGGCCTGTAGGGCGTTCTCGAGCACGGGCGCTTCGGCAAAACCTTCGCGGCGCACCAGATGCACCCCCAATCCCTGGGAGAGGGCCTCACAAAAGGTGCTGTAGCCCGGCTTGGTCAGCACCCGGGCGCAGACGGGCATGGCATCAAGGGGCCGCAGGCCCTCTGGCAACAGGCAAGCATTGGCGGCCGCCGCGGCCAGCTCCGGATCGGTTACCAAGAACTGGTGCTCTGGCCAGCGGCTGAACAGCTCCGCCGGCAGGGGAAAGCCCATGCCGCCAAAGCCGACGAGCACGGTGCGCTCCCTAGGTGAATCGATCGCCAGGAGGCGGCGAAGGTTGGCGCGATCGAAGCGGGGCCGGCCGGCCGTCAGCCCCACAGGCCAGTGGGGGATCCCCCAGTCCATGGCCATGGCGAAGGGGCACTCGATCACCGCTTCCCCCTGGCGGTAGGCCTGGAGAGCCCGCTCCGCCCAGCCCACGAAGGCCCCCCCCATGGGCCGGTAGATGGAATCCCAGCCAAAGTTGCCAATCCAGATCAAGGGGGCCGCCAGGGCCTGGGCCAGGGCCGCCGCCGCCGGGGCCACATCGCCCAGCACCAGAAGGGGCTCTCCCTGGCCCGCCAGCCAGGCCGCCTCCTGGCTGATCTGAGCGGGCAGCTGGCGCTCCAGGGCCCCTAAGGCCTCCAGGGTGGCGCCGGGATCGGCACCGAGGGCATCGGCCTGCACCACCCCCACATCCCAACGGCAAGCCCGGTGCTCAAACGGGACCGCCCCAAAGGCGCCCCGCAGGGTGGCTGCCGGCAAGGGGGTGGAGAGCACTAGGCGCCAGTCGGGCTGGCGCTGGTGCAGGGCGGTGAGGATCGAGGCCGTGCGGGAAAGGTGGCCATAGCCATGGCCACTGATGCAGGCGACGATCAGCATGGCGCTGGCGCAACGGCCTGCACCTGCGGGGCCGGCTGTTGGTAGAGGCGCTGCTCGTAGAGCAGCTGGCCGCCCGTGCCGTACCAGCGGTGGCTGGCTTGGTGCAACTGGCCATCGCGCAGCACGACCCAGCTGAAGTGGCGCAGGGCCCGGCCCTGGTCATCGTTGCCGTGGCGGGGCACGCAGGCCGTATTGAGGTAGGCGGTGCCGGCCCGATCACGCAAGAAGCTGAGCCGCTCCCCCTGGCCCCGTCTGAGCCGGTGGTGCATGTGACCAAACACCACCAGGGGCAAGGGCCGGTGGCGGCGGATGCGCTCGATCGCGACGGTTAGGTCCTGGTCACCCCAATCGACAGCAGGTTTTTTCCAATCCCGGCCGCAGGGATCGGCGCAGGTGCTGCCCAGGCCACTGGGGCCGCAATGGGCCAAGATCACCATCGGCAGGGCCGGATCGGCCGCCAGGGCCGCCGCCGTGATCCGATCCACCGATTCCTGCATGGTCACCGGACCAAACACGGCCAAGGCACCCGGGTTGAGCCTGAAACCGCCACCGGCACTGGCCGGCCGGCCTCCAACCACCGCCAGGCCGGGCGGATCCAGGCAGCGCAAACCCCAGCCGCAATGGCGATCGCCCAACAGGGAGAGCTGGCGTTGCAGGGTGCGGCCACTGGCGTCGCGGCCAGCGTCATGGTTGCCCAGCACACAGGCCATCGGCAGCTTGAGCCGTCCCAACCGGGCCGCGATCAGTTGGTCGCCATCGCTGAGGTCGCCGACCACCATCAGGGCATCGGGCCGAAGCAGGTCGAGGAGCTCCTCATCCAGCCCATCCCATTGGCCGTGCAGGTCTCCAGCAATGGCGATCTGCAGGTCCTGACGCGGGTTCTTACCGCTGTTTGGATCGGCTGATGCCCCAATCACAGCCATCCAAAAAGCCTAGGGTGGATCCACTGTGCATCAGTTGAGGCTTTACTTGGTCTTCGCGGCATCCCAGGCCACAGCTAACGGTGTCCGGGAAGGCCGCCCGGCAATGGCGGAGCTGCCCGATGCGATCGCTGAACTCAAGCGCCAGCGCAACGCTGTGATCCTGGCCCACTACTACCAGGAACCTGCTATTCAGGACATTGCCGACTTCATTGGCGATTCCCTCGAGCTCTCACGCAAAGCCGCGGCCACCGAGGCAGATGTGATCGTGTTCTGCGGCGTGCATTTCATGGCCGAAACGGCCAAGATCCTCAACCCGGGCAAAATCGTATTGCTCCCGGATCTGAACGCCGGCTGCAGCCTGGCCGATGCCTGCCCGGCCGACGCCTTTGCCGCCTTTCGCGCCGCCCATCCCGACCATGTCGTGGTGAGCTACATCAATTGTTCTGCGGCGGTGAAGGCCCAAAGCGACCTGATCTGCACTAGCAGCAACGCGGTGGACCTGATCAACCAGCTGCCCGCTAACCAGCCGATCCTGTTTGCCCCCGACCAGAACCTGGGCCGCTGGGTCCAACGCCAAAGTGGCCGGGACCTGACCCTCTGGCCAGGCAGTTGCCAGGTGCACGAAACCTTCAGCGAGCAGGCCCTGCTCCAACTCCAACTCGATCACCCCGATGCCGAGGTAATTGCCCATCCGGAATGCCAGCAAAACCTCCTCGATCTGGCCGACTTCATCGGCTCGACCAGCAGCCTGCTACGCCACACCGTCGAGAGCCCGGCACCGGCTTTCATCGTGCTGACCGAGCCGGGGATCCTGCACCAGATGGCCCGGGCCCTCCCTGGGAAAAGCTTCCATGCCGTGCCCGGCCAGGACGGTTGCAGCTGCAACACCTGCCCCTACATGCGGCTCAACACCCTGGAGAAACTTTGGGACTGCCTCCAGACCCTGGCCCCCGCCATCGTCCTGGATGAGGAGCTCCGGCTCCGGGCGTTGGCGCCGATCGAGCGCATGCTGGCGATGAGCCGCTGAGCCGGCCCTGGGGTGGGCGTTTTTAAGGCGGCCAGGGCCTGCTGGTTTGATCAGGTCCGCTCCAGCCGGCGCACGATCAGGGTCATCAGCACGAGGGAACCAGCTAGGGCAATCAGCAGGGCAAGGGTCATGGAATTAGGTCAACACAGGCCCGATTCTCGGGGCTGGCTGGCCTGGCCTCAGCCGGCTTCAGCCAGCAACCAATCCGCCATCTCCATGCGCAGGGCGTAGGCCTCCTCAAAGGCTCCCTTGCTTTCAAGAGTGGCCAAGCACCGTTCCAGCCAGCTCTGCAAGGCTGCGATCTGGTCGTTTGACGGATGAGTCGACGGTAAAACCGACTGCTCAATGGGCTGGTCGCCGGGCAACAGCCCCCCATCCAGACAAGGAACCATGGGGACAACCCCGAGTGCCGCCAGCCTGATTTAGCCCTGGCGAACCGGTGGGCAAACGCCTCAAATGTGCCGCACGATTGGCCTGGGGCCCGCTGGCGGTCCAGGCGGCCAGGCGGTTGCTGGCTCGATGATGGGTAGCCCCCGCACCCCTTGCCATGGGTCTCACCCTCTTTGGCGGCCAACGCAGCCGCGCCTCGATGCCCCGCTGGTACCTGGCCGAAAAAGCCATTGCCTACGACTGGCACCTGCTTGACATGGCTGCCAAGGAACACCAGCACGATCCCTTTCTGGCCATCAATCCCTTTGGCAAGGTGCCCGCCCTGATCGACACGGATCCGGCCCTCCCCGGCGGCGAGCTGCGTCTATTTGAAAGTGGCGCGATCTTGCTGTATCTGGCGGAGCGCCATGGCCAGGAGTGCGCCAGCGCCGCAGAGAGGGCCGTGGCCCAGCAGTGGGTGCTGTTTGCCAATGCCACCCTGGCCACGGCCCTGTTCAACCCAAGCCAACGGGAGACGGAATTTCCCCGCCTCATGGGGGTGCTGAACCCATTGCTAGTGCCGGGCGGATCGATCAGCGGTGGCGAGTGGGGCGTGGCCGATTGCGCCATCAATGCCCACCTGGCCTACCTGCCGATTTTCTTTCCCCAGATCGATCTCTCCCCCTGGCCGGCCGTGGAAGCCACGATCCGCCTGACCCAGGAACGCCCCGCCTACCAGCAGGCCATGGCCGTGGGTTAACGGGTTGGGGTGGTCCGGGCTTGGCTATGGGGCTAGCCCCAGCGGCTCCCTTGACGGGAGGGGCCCCTTCGACCAGCGTTGGGCAGCATCTTGGGCCCCGGGTCGTCAGTTCTTGGAGAGTTCCCAGGCCAGGCCCCACCGCCTGAAGCGACCCCAATACCAACGCAAACGCTGGCTCGCGATTGCCATTCCCCTGGGCAGCCTGGTGGCCCTGGTGGCGATTGCGCCGCCCCTACCGCCGCGGCCCTCGCCCAACAGCTTGCAGCAACAGGCCAACCCCCAGGGCAAAGCCTTCCGCTATCTACCTGACAAGGACGTCTTTGCCCTGGACTTTGATCCGCGCAAGGTGCGGATTGGCCTACTCGAGGGCTGGGACCGGGAGCAGGAGGCCTACCGCGATCCCACCGCCCTGGCCTATGTGTCTGGGCCGATGTATGAGCGCCACGTCAATAGCAACGGCAAGGAAACCACCGTGCCATTGGGGGATATCAAGCTGGGCGATCAGGTGTGGCGGGGTACCAACCGCACCGCCGCGCGGCAACGGGCCTATGTGGGCATCCGCCATGACGGCCGTGTGGACTTTGGCTACGGCGAATTAACGCCGAAACGGGCCAGCCTCTATGACACTTTTATCGGCGGACTCCATAGTATTTACAACGACCTAGAGGCGCCGCCAGCGGCCTATAAGGGCGCCTACAGCATCAGCATGGGCCAGCAGATTCGTTATTTTCTGCCCAGGATCCGCATGGTGATTGGCCTGCGCTCCGATGGGCGACTGGAAGTGTTGATGAGCCGCGATGGCCTCACCCTGGAGCAGACCCGGGCCATCGCCCGGGAACGGGGCCTGCTGGCGGCCTACCTGCCCGACCATGCCTCCAAAAGCCGCTTCATCATCCCCGGCATCAAGGGCTTCAATGACGACGATGCCAACTGGATCAGTGGCGGCGCCACCAGTTTTGTGCATGTGCCCTACCTGCTGCGGCTGAGTGAACGCTCCGTGCCCCTGCAGGGCTCCCTGCTCGCCAACCTCTCCCCCCACCTGGAGGAGGCGGGCTGCCCCAACCCCTGGCAGTGCGGCAAAACCCTGGGCAGCCAGATCCTCGATCGGGCCCTGGCGGGCTTCAATCGGTTGATGGAGCAGGGGGTGGAGCCGATTGCCCGCATGATCTGGGCCCCCCAGGGCGGCAGCAAAGGTTCCCAGCGCCCGGCCCAAAGCTCCCCCCTGCGCGAACCGCCGATCACGGCCGATCCCTTCGCCCTGCGCCAGTTGCAGCAAAACAACCAGCCCTCCTCGCCCAGTTCCCTGCCCCTGGCCCCGGACCTGCCGGCGCCGGTCTTGCTGGAGGACGGCCAGACCCTGCCCATGGAGGTGCCGAGCCCGAAGACCCCCTGCCAGGGGGCCGATTGTGCGGGTACCTCCGCCGATGGCCAGGGGAACCAGGAGCGGCCTGGCGAGATCAAGGCTCCCGCCGGCGGCTCCATCGGGCCCCTGGAGCCCCCAGCCGTCCCGGCCGGCGCGCCAAGCAACCAGCTGCCTGCCGCAGCCCCCCTCGTGCCACCGCCGCCGTTATTGCCGCCGCCGCCCCTGCGCTGAGGGACGGATCCCGCTTGACCCCTGCGGGCTCAGCCTGTAGCTGCCAGGGCCCGCACCACATCGCCGCGGGTCAGTACGCCCACCAGATTGGCTCCATCGAGCACAAAGAGCCGCTGCACGCTCTTGTCATGCAATTGCTTGGCAGCGGCGGGCAGGCCCAACGCGCTGTTGCAGGTATGGGGCTTTTGGGCCATCACTTCACCGACGCTATTGCCAAGCACCTGGTGGACCTCCTTGTCCCACTGCAGGGGATTGCGCAGGTAGATCACCGCATCGAGCAGCATCACGTAGGGGCCAGGATCAAAGCCGCTTTCGCGCACCATCAGGTCCTGCTCGCTCAGTTCGCCCACCAGGGCGCCACTGGCATCGAGCACGGGCAGGCCACTGAAATGGTGCTCACTCATCAATTGCACCGCTTCCTGCAGGGGCGTGTCCGTGCGCACGCTGATCACCGGCGTTGACATCACATCGGCGACGCGCTGGGCCACAACCATGGATCCGGATCGGTTCCCGCCATTGTGCCCGCAGAAGAGGGGCTCGCTGGCGGCGAGAATTGGGCCGATGAGCCGAGCATTGTCATGGCTGAGCTGATTCGCGCCCGCCAGCTTGCCGATGGCCTCACCCTGGGGCGAGCCGTACTCGGTCTGCCCCTGCTGCTAGCCCTGCTGAACGGGGCCGAAGCCCTGGCCTGGCTGCTGTTGCTGCTCGGGGGCCTGAGCGATGCGGCCGATGGCTGGCTAGCCCGGCGCAGCGGCGGTGGTTCGATCTGGGGGGCCAGGCTCGATCCACTCACCGACAAGATCCTGATCAGCGCGCCCCTGCTCTGGCTGGGGGCAACGGGTCTCCTACCCCTTTGGGCCGTATGGCTGCTACTGGCCCGCGAACTCTTGATCTCGGGCTGGCGCGCCGGCCAGGGCAGTGGTGGTCCCGCCTCCAAAGCCGGCAAGGCCAAAACGATCCTGCAATTCGCCTCCTTACTGCTGCTGCTTTGGCCCAACGGCTGGAGCCTGGGCACCAACCCCGCCCTCGGCCTGGTGGAGTGGCTGCACTGGGGCGGGTTCCTGCTGTTCTGGCCCTCGTTGCTGCTGGCCCTCAGCTCGGCCCTGGGCTACCTGCGGGCCGCTTCCTATCCCAGCAATTCCTAAGCCAGCAGGGCCTCGTCGCCACTGAAATCGGGGCTGCCGGGCGGACGCAGGGCGTAGTCGTTGGCATAGGCATCGGCCAGGCTGCGGGCCAGGTCGAAGCGGGGTTCCCAGGCCAGTTCCCGCTGGAGCCGATGGATATCGGTGAGGAAATGGGCCAGGCGCAGGGGGAAGGCCTTGCGGGCCTTGGGATCGAGGCGGGAGGGATCGAAGCTGCGGATCTGTACTTCAGCTGGATCCTTGCCACAGGCCACGGCCGCAGCCGCCACTAGCCCCCGGAAGGTGACGCCTTGGGCGCCGCTGCAGTTGTAGATGCGGTTCGCAGCTGCCTCAACGCCGATGCTGGCGACCATGGCGCTGGCCAGGTCATCGACATGGCCCAGCTGGGTGATCGTGGTGCCATCGCCGGGCAGGGGCACGGGCCGGCCATGGACGATGCGATCAAAGAACCAACGCTCCACCGGGTTGTAGTTGCCGGCGCCAATGATGTAGGTGGGCCGAAAACTGGTGAAGGGAATCGCTGCGGCCCGCAACCAGGCCTCCGTTTCCGCCTTGCCGGCATGGCGGCTGGCCGGATCGATCGGGGCATCCTCGCCGAGGGGCCAGAGCTCGCTGTCGGCGTAAATCCCAGCCGAACTCACATAAATGAAGCGGTGGCTTGGGGCGCCGGTCTGCTCAATCACGGCCTGGCTATCGGCCAGGTTGCGGCCGGAGCTGTCGATGATCACGTCGAAGCGGCGGCCTGCCAGCAGGCCCAGGCCCTCGGCCGTGGTGCGATCGCCCTGCAGGTGCTCAACCCCCTCCGGCAGGGGCTGGCGGCCGCGCGTGAACAGACTGAGGCTGTGGCCAGCGGCCAGCAGCTGGGCCACCAGGGGCCTGCCGATGAAACGGGTGCCGCCCATCACCAAAATCCGCACCGCGCCAGCCCAAAACTGGCGCCATTCAAACCCGGCTGGCCCCCCAGGCCGGCGGCCAAGATGGCGCCAGCGACCCGACTCCCCCCCACCATGGAGATCATTCCCGCCATTGATTTGTTGGGGGGCCAGTGCGTGCGCCTACACCAGGGCGATTACGACCAGGTGACCCGTTTCAGCGATGACCCGGTAGCCCAGGCCCTGGAGTGGCAACGCCAGGGGGCCAGCCGGCTGCACCTGGTCGATCTCGATGGCGCCCGCAGTGGTGAACCCACCAACGATCGCGTGGTCAAGGCGATCACCTCAGCCCTCTCAATTCCGGTGCAGCTTGGCGGCGGCGTGCGCACGCTTGAGCGGGCCGAGGAGCTGCTGGCCTTTGGCCTCGATCGGGTGATCCTCGGCACCGTGGCCGTGGAGCAGCCCGAGCTGGTGCGCCTGCTGGCCAGCCGCCATCCCGGCCGGATCATCGTGGGCATCGATGCCAAGCAGGGGCGGGTGGCAACCCGGGGCTGGATCGACGAGAGCCCCCTGGAAGCCACGGCCCTGGCGGCGAGCTTCGAGGGCAGCGGCGTGGCGGCGATCATCAGTACCGATATCGCCACCGACGGCACCCTGGCCGGCCCCAACCTGGACTCCCTGCGGGCCATGGCCCAGGCCAGCTCGATTCCGGTGATCGCGTCCGGGGGGATCGGCAACTTGGCCGATCTGCTATCGCTGCTTTCACTGGTGCCCTTGGGGGTCAGCGGCGTGATCGTGGGCCGGGCCCTTTATGACCATCAGGTCGACCTGGCCGAGGCCCTGCAGGCGATCGGACCGGGCCGCTGGCAGGATCCACCTGGCCTGGAGATTGGGTCTATAACATAGACAAAGTTCTTGCTGTCCCGGTGCCTGCCCACAAGCCAGCGTCACACCCGGCAGGCGTGGCCGTTAACAACGGGATAGCGCCGCAGCCGGCACCCTCAGTTGGATCCAATCCCGTGACAGTCAGCACGGATGAGGAGGGGCCAAGCTGCCTCGACGAGGCCTTCCTGCGCTGCCGTGACTTGGGCATGCGCCTCAGCCGCCAACGCAAGATGGTGCTCTCCCTCCTCTGGGACAGCCAGGACCACCTCAGCGCCCGCGACATCTTTGAGCAGCTCAATGCCGAAGGCCGGGCCATCGGCCACACCTCGGTGTATCAAAACCTCGAAGCCCTGCAATCGGCTGGAGTGATCGAATGCCTTGATCGGGCCAGCGGTCGTCTTTACGGCTACCGCAGCGATCCCCATAGCCATCTCACCTGCAGTGACTCAGGAGCAATCCTGGACCTGGACATCCACCTCCCCGCCGACCTGATCGCCCGCATTGAAGCGCTCACGGGCTTTGAAATTGAGTCCTACACCCTGCAACTCACCGGGCGTCGCCGCTGAGATCCAGCCCTGCCTGAGTTGCCCTTTCAACCGGCTTGACCAAGAGATCTAAAGCAGCGTCTCTAGCCACAAGGAAGCCAAAAAACTGAGCGAACGTGCTGACTACAGCTGGAATGGTGCAGCCAAGCTCGGTAGGTTGGGTGCCTGTTGGGCCGCCCCTGTGATTCAGAGCCAGGCCAAGCCGCATCCGGAACTGCTGTTACTGGCTGAACCGCTGCTGCGGGAAGGGTTATTACGGCTGCTGGGCGAGGGATCTGCCCAGGATCAAGACGCCCCTGAAAGCAGCGGGTCCTACCGGCTGGCCTGCGGCGTTTCTGAGCTGGTGGGGCGCCCCGATCTGGTGATCTGGGCCCCGGGCCAATCCCTGCCAGCCCCAACCCTGGCCCGGGAACTGAGCCTGCTGATGGAGCGCTGGCATCCCCAGCCAGTAATGGTGCTGCTCGGCGCCGAGGGCCCCTACGGCGCCGATGTCCTGCTGGGCCTACCCGCCGCCGGCCTCCTGCAGCAACCCAACGCCGAGACCGTGCGCCAGGCCGTGGCCACCTTGCTGGCAGGCGGTCGGGTGATCGATCTGCAGCCCGACCAGGTCAAAGCCACCGATGGCCCACCCCTGGGCCTGGGGCAATGGCTCCTACAAACAGGACTGCAACAAATCCAAGTGGAGGAGGCCCGCTGCTGCCAATGGCTGGCCTTGGCCGATGCCAGCAGCCTCAGCGAATTGGTACTGAAGGGTCGCTTGCGCGAGTTGGCCGCCGCCCGGGCCCTGCTGCTCTGGCTCTGGGGTCCCCTCGGCATGGCCTGGGGCAGCGCCACTTCAAGCCCCTCTGTAGCGGGTGGGCTGGCGTTGGCGGGACCAGCGGACTGGGACAGCAGCGGCTTCAGCAATGGCACCGAAGGCCCCAGCTCGACCGCCATCACCCTGCGGGACCGCACCGCCTTGGGGGTGTGGCTCGCAATCCGCCAGCGGCTCGACCAGGCCGCTGAAGTGGGACTCCGCAACAACAGCGGTCACCTCCTTGCCTTCGAAGGGCTGGCCCCCAAGCATCGCCGCGACCTACTACTGGCCCTGCTCAGCCACCTGGACCTGCTACTGACCCGTCTGCGCCACGAACGACTACGGGGCGAAGAGCTTGCTGAGCGCTGGCAACAACTCCAACCGGAACTGCGGCGCCTAGCCCTCAGCGCCATGGCCGGCCCCTACGTGCAGTTGCCCCAGGAGGGCAGCCTGTTGCCCGTGGCGATCACCCTGGCCAAGGAGGGGGATTTCGAACTCGACGATCCCGAACTGCCCTCGCCCCTGCCGATGCTGCTGGCCCTGGTCCAGGCCCAGCCCCTGCTGGTCAACGGCCAGCTGCTGGCCCCCGATGAACCTCCGGCCCTGTTGCAACTGGAGGCCCTGATCAGCAACTGGCTGATCCGCACGGCCGAACTGATTAGCGCCGAATTACTGGCCAGCTGCAGCACCTGGCCCGAGTTACGCCGCTACCTGCTCAGCCACGACTTGCTCGCCACCCGCAATCTCGAGCGGCTGCGCAACCAGCTCAATGCCCAGCAACGTTGGAGTGGCTGGTTCGAGCGGCCCATCCAGCTCTATGAGAGCCGCCGGCTGCTGTATTGCCTCCAGGGGGGAGCGATCACCCCCCTGCTGCTAACGGAACCCCGGGACCAGGAATTGCGGCGGCTGGGCTGGCTGCAGCAACTGGTGACCCTGGCCCTGGAAAGCCGCGATGCGATCGCCCCCCAGCTCCATGCCCTGATCCGCCGCACGGGAAACCTGGTGGGGCTAGTCCTGACCCAGGTCATCGGCCGGGCCATCGGCCTGGTGGGCCGCGGCATCCTCCAGGGCATGGGCCGCAGCCTGGGCCGCAGCTAGGAATCCGGCCGGGGCCCTTCAGGGCTGAGGGTCACAATGGCGCCATCGTCCCGGCTCCCTTGATCCGGCTCCCTGCATGCTCCGCTACCCGGCCCGCCATTTGCTCTTGGGTCTGCTGCTCTGCCTGACCTGGATCCTGCCGGGTCCGGGTGGCTCAGCCGCCTGGGCAGCCCGCGACACCAACAGCTACGACGGCAACATCTACGCCCTCTATGCCGGCAATGGGTCCCTGGTGCCCCCGCGCAACAGCCTGGCCGACTCCCTAGCCGAGCACCGGGTCACCGTGCTGGGCTTTTATCTCGATGACAGCGCCGACAGCAAACGCTTCGCGCCGGTGTTCAACGAACTTCAGCGCCTCTGGCTGCGCAGCGCCGAGCTGATCCTGGTGGAAAGCGATCTGGTCCAGAACCGGGGCGATGGCGGCCCCACCGATCCTGCCCATTATTGGAAGGGCTCCATCCCCCAGGTGGTGGTGTTCGACGCGGCCGGCCAGGTGATCTTTGATGAAAGCGGCGCGATCAACATCGACGGCATCAATGCCGCCCTCACCCTCGCCACCGGCCTCAAGCCCCAGGGAGAAGGCACCAGCAGCAACAACGAGTTCAACGAGCTCAACAGCGAGATCACCTATTCCCGATGAACGCCCCAGGAGCCAGCTGCCGATGACGCCCTCCCCCTCCTCCCCGGCCCGCCAAGGCGGTACCCCCGCCGTGGCGGCAGAACCAGCTGCAACCCGGCAGGAAAGCGACAGCCTGGGCACGATCGCCGTGCCAGCGGAGCACTACTGGGGCGCCCAGACCCAGCGCTCCCTGCACTTTTTTCCCTTTGGCCAGCGCATGCCCCTGGCGGTGGTCCATGGCTTTGGCCAACTCAAGGCTGCCTGCGCCGAGGTCAACCTGGCCATGGGCAAGCTGGCGCCGGAGCTGGCCGCAGCCATCGTGGCCGCCGCGGAGGGGGTAGCCCAGGGCGAGCTCGATGGCGAGTTCCCCTTGCGGATCTGGCAGACCGGCTCCGGCACCCAGACCAACATGAACGTCAACGAGGTGATCGCCAACCGGGCGATCGAAGCCCTCGGCGGCGAGCTGGGTAGCAAGCAGCCCGTGCATCCCAACGACCACGTCAACCTCAGCCAATCGAGCAACGACACCTTTCCCGCCGCCCTGCACCTGGCCGTGGCCCTAGCCCTCAGTGATGAGTTGCTGCCAGCCGTGGAGGCCCTCAGGGATGCCCTCGATCGCAAGGCCCAGGGGTTTGCCGATGTGATCAAGATCGGCCGCACCCACCTGCAGGATGCGGTGCCCTTGAGCCTGGGCCAGGAGATGGGCGGCTGGGTCGCCCAACTAGACATTGCCCTAGAAGGCATCGCGGCCAGCCTGCCGCGGGTGCGGGAGCTGGCAATTGGCGGCACGGCCGTCGGCACCGGCCTGAATGCCCCCGCCGGATTCGGCGAAGCGGTGGCAGCCCGGCTGAGTGAGCGCCTGGGCCAGCCGTTTGTGAGCGCTAAAAATAAGTTTCAGGCCCTGGCTGGCCAGGAGGGCCTGGCAGCGACCCACGGCGCCCTCACGGTGCTAGCCGGCAGCCTGATGAAAATCGCCAATGACATCCGCTGGCTGGCCAGCGGACCCCGCTGCGGCCTGGGCGAATTGGTCTTGCCGGAAAATGAACCCGGCTCCAGCATCATGCCGGGCAAGGTCAATCCCACCCAGTGCGAAAGCCTCACGATGGTGTGTGTGCAGGTGATGGGCAATAACACCGCCGTGCAGATGGCCTCCAGCCAGGGCAATTTTGAACTCAATGTGTTCAAACCTCTGATCGCCGCCAACCTGCTGGAAAGCATCGGCTTGCTGGCCGGAGGCTGCCACAGCTTTCGCCAGCACTGCATCGAAGGCATGGAGGCGGACCGCAACCGCATCGGCCAGCTTTTGGACCAAAGTTTGATGCTGGTGACGGCCCTGACCCCGGCGATCGGCTACGACCGGGCCTCGGCGATCGCCAAACACGCCCACCAGCACCAGCTCAGCCTCAAGGAGGCGGCCCTGATCCTGGGCACTATCAGCGCTGAAGACTTCGATCAACTGGTGCAGCCCCACCAGATGGTCGGACCCCGGCAGGACTGAGCCCAAGCGGCCGCCTGGGCCGGGGACGCCTACGCTCCCGCAGTCATCGAGCCCTGGATGTGCCCGCTCTCCATCCCCTGATCAGCCTGGTCCTGGCCGGCGCCCTGCTCTTCGGCCTGGGCCTTGTGGTGTTGGAGTTGCGCCATCGGCTGCGACCGGCCTCGCCCCTGAAGCTGCGTAGTGGCGCCTGGCAGGTGCGCAGCGAAGCCAACAACCTGCTAGTGGAGGGCGAAATCCAGATCTCCAACCCCCACCCCCGCATGGAGGTGATGGTGCCCGAGCTGAACGTGCGACCCACCCTGCTGGGCCAGGGACGGGTCAACGCTGTGGCCATCAAGATCCAGATCGATCCAGACCACCCCGATGAACCGGCCCGGCCCGATGGCTATTGGTTCGCTTACATCGTCAAAGGTCGCAAAACCACAACGGCCCGGATCAGCCTGCGCCTCAGCGCCCCGGCCGAAACCCCGATCGGCCCCCTGCTCGACACCCTCTGGCTCGACATCGACTGGGTCAACTACGGCCCCTTCGGCCGCCTGCAGCGCCGCGATGGCCTACTGATTCCCCTGCGCCGGCCCGTGCCCGTTGCCCCGGCAAGCGCCCTCTGGCGCCAGGGCGATGCCAGCCAGGTGTTGCCGATTCGCACCCACCTGCTGGGCGTGCTTGACGATCCGGCCGAGGTGCTGCGCCACTACGCCGGCGGTCTGCTGTTGCCCGGCGACGTGCTCACGATCGGCGAAACGCCCCTGGCGGTGATGCAGGGGAGATACCACCACCCGAGCACGGTGGAGCCCTCGGCCCTGGCCCGGCTGCTGTGTCGCGTTTTCCACCCCACCAGCAGCCTGGCAACGGCCTGCGGCCTGCAGAGCTTGATCGACCTGGTCGGCCCGGCCCGGGTCCTCGGCGCCTGGCTAGTCGGCATGGCCCTGAAGTTAGGGGGCAGCAAGGGCTGGTTTTACCGCCTCGCTGGCGACCAGGCCCGCCTGATCGATGACATCACCGGCACCACGCCCCCCTACGACCAGACAATCGTGCTGGGGCCCGAGCGCCCCGCCGAGCTCTGCCGCGACCTGGCCGCCCAGCTGGGGGTGGCCGTAGCCGTGGTTGATGTCAATGACCTGGGCCGGGTGAAGGTGCTGGCCTCCAGCCCTGGCTGCGATGAAGCGCTGCTGCAGCGGGCCCTGCGGCCCAACCCGGCCGGCAATGCCAACGAACGCACTCCCTTAGTGCTGGTGCGCCCTTAGGACTAGGGCGTCGATTGAAGCAGTCTGTCGATAGCATTCCCACAGGCCTGTTGATCTGGGCGATGTCCCTGCCGAACGAGCCGAGCCAAGGTCCTCCCTCTGGTGGGGTCCGCCGCGACCTCAGTGGTGCCCATGGGCCCTTGCTGTCGCCGTCGGCCCATCCCCTGGTGATTGAACCGCTACGGGGCTGGCACATGCCCCTCATGCAGGACCCCGCCTTCCTCGATTTGCAGCCGCTACTGCAACGGGCCCTATTACTGCAAGGCCCGGAGCAGCTGCTACATGCCCTGGCGGCCCGGCGGCCCCTGGCCGCCCAGGTGCTTGTTGCCTATCGGGATCCGCAGAAGCCCCTGGCCCTGGTGGTGAGCCAGCGCCTCAACCGCAGCGGCAGTTGTTTTGAACTGCTGCACCTACGCAGCGCCGAGGCCTGCCTGGCGGCCCCAGAGCTCGGTGGGGCCGCCGTGGGGTTGGCCCTGGTGCGCGAAGCGTTCCCGCGGGCCCGCAGCGCCGCCAGCTGGATCACCAGTTGCTCCAGCCTCGACCTGCAACGGCAGGGCCTGCTGCGCCAGCTGGGTTTCCAACCCCTGCGCCAGGAGGTTCTCTGGCGTTGGCAGCCTCCCCAGACCAAACCGGCACCCCAGGCCCTAGGCATCGACCTGCAGGTACGCCAGCTCAACCGCCGCACCGGGGCCCTGCTCTGGCACCTGGAGCAGGCCAGCTGTCCAGCCCAGTTGCGCCAGCTGCTGGATCGCCGCTGCGAAGACCTGCTCGACCAGAGCAAGACCCCAAGCCTGTTGCTGGTAGACACCAACCGCCAGACGGCCGTGGCTGCGGTGCGCCGGCTACGGCGCTGCAGCGCGGGGCTACCAGAGGTGGAATTAACACTGCATCCAGGCTGGAAGCACCTGGTTGGCCCACCCCTCGAACAGCTGCTGCTGGCCGCCACGGCCGGCAGTGGCGCCTGCCTGATCCGCAGCGACCTGCTAGCTAGCGAGCTCAATGGCTGGTTGCACCAGCTCGGCCTCGAACGCCTGGGCGAGGAGGTGCTGCTCGGCCGCAGCGTCTGGCGGCGCCAGATTCCCCAGGCCACCGACGCCATGGCCCAGAGGCTTGAGGCGGTGGTGGCCCAATGGCAGCCACGGCGCCGGCCCCTGCCAACTCCCCTGGGCCGCTGACGGCGCCCCCATCCCGCCGGCCGCCCCAGCCCCGTTCGGTGCTGGCCATCGATGTGGGTCGGCGCCGCATCGGCCTGGCCGGCTGTGATGGCCTAGGGATCTGCGTCAGTCCCCTACCGGCCCTGCGCCGCGGCCGCTTCCCGGACGACCTGGCCCAGCTGCAACGGCTGGTGAGCGCGCGGCGGGTGCGGGCCCTGGTGGTGGGCCTGCCCCTCGACGCCCAGCAGCAGCCCACCGAGCAGGCACTCCATTGCCGGCGTTACGGCG
The DNA here is from genome assembly GCA_016463595.1 of Synechococcales cyanobacterium SupBloom_Metag_052. Lineage (GTDB taxonomy): Bacteria > Cyanobacteriota > Cyanobacteriia > PCC-6307 > Cyanobiaceae > BAIKAL-G1. Next base: position 25,864 of record JAEMQZ010000017.1, read on the forward strand.
AGCGCCTGGCCCGGGCCCTGGAGCTGCCTTTGGCCTGGGTGAACGAATACGGCAGTAGTTGGGCCGCGGCCGAGTTGCACGGGCTCCAGGGCGACCGCACGGGCGCCCTGGACAGCGCCGCGGCCGCCCTGTTGTTGCAGCAATGGCTGCAGGAAGGTCCGGAAGCCACCCTGATCGGGACTGCTGGGGAAACTGCTGGGGAGGGCCCTAATGGGGCCGCCCATGGGGCCGCAAAAGCGGAGATCCTCGGGAACGATGCCGTAGCCAAGCAGAGCACTCTGAGACACTTTGAAGAGATCTGAAAAATCCCCATGAGTGCCGAAGGCTCCAATCCCTCCGCATCCGGTGATGTGCCCACGGTTCTCGTCAAAGACAGCCAGGGCTTGCAACTACTTTGTTTCCTTGAGCAGCTGATCCCCCTGGACGGCCACGATTACGCCCTGCTCACCCCCGTTGACACCCCGGTCTGCTTGGTACGCATCGCCGCCGACGAGGACGGCGAAGACGAGGTGATCGAAGAACTTGATGGCGCCGAGGCGATCCTGTTGGTGGCCGATGTGGTTCTACAGGAACACGACCTCATCTTGGTCCGCTCAGCCGTGACCCTGACCGTGAGTGGCGAGCTCGATGAACCCGATTTCGACGAGCTAGAGGAGGAACTCGAGGGTGAGGACGACGACGAGGACGACAGCGACCTCTACGAAATGTTGATCCAGTTCCGTTCCGGCGACCAGGAATACGGTCTCTACATTCCGCTTGATCCCTTCTTTGTGGTGGCCCGTTTAGAGGACGGCGTCGGCGTGCTGGTGGAAGACGAGGAATTCGAGCGCATCCAGCCCCGGATCGAGGCCGAATTGGACGAACGGGAGGGCAACGGGTGAGCTTGCCGCACCTGCTGCAGCCGGACTGGCTTGCCAGTGGCACCTTGGCAGACTTACCTCTGGAGCCCTTCCGGCGCCAGGGGATCCGCGCCCTGGTGCTCGATGTGGACCGCACCCTGCTGCCGCGGCGCCAGGCCCAGCTACCGGCGCCGGTCGAACTCTGGCTGCAGCAGGCCAAGGCTGAATTGCATCTGCATCTTTTCAGCAACAACCCCTCTCGCGAGCGCATCGGCGCCGTGGCCCGCCAACTGGGGGTGAGCTTCACCACAGCGGCCGGCAAACCACGACGTAGCGCCCTACGGCGGGTGCTGGCCGACCTGCAGCTGCCCCATGGCCAGGTCGCCCTAGTGGGGGACCGACTGTTCACCGATGTGCTCGCCGGCAACCGCATGGGCCTGTTCACGGTGCTTGTCAAGCCCGTGGATCAGGCCGGCCAGCCCTGCCAGCGGGACCGACTCCAAGCTGCTGAGGTGCGCCTGGCCCGCTGGTTGGGCGCGGATCTGCATTAGCCAAAGAGCACCAGCCTCACAGCTTTAGCCGTCATTCACTCCATGGGACAGCGCCGGGTCATCAAGGTGGGCACCAGCCTGTTGCGGGGCCTGGAAGGCCGCAGCACCGCCGCAGTCGTTGCCGACCTGGCCGCCAGTCTGAGCGGCCTGTGGCAACGGGGCGAACCGGTGGCCCTGGTCACCAGCGGCGCCGTTGGCCTCGGCTGCCAGGCCCTCGGCCTGCTGGAGCGCCCCCGGGAGCTGGAGGCCCTCCAGGCCGCCGCCGCCGTGGGCCAGGGCCGGCTGATGGGCCTCTACGACCAAAGCTTTGCCAGCCACGGCCGCAGCGTCGCCCAGGTGCTACTCACCCGGGGCGATCTGGCCTCGCGGCGCCGTTATCAAAACGCCTGCCGCACCCTGGACCAACTCCTGACCTGGGGGGTGACGCCGGTGGTTAATGAAAACGACACCCTGGCCACCGACGAACTGCGTTTCGGCGACAACGACACCCTGTCCGCCCTGGTGGCCGTGGCGATCGGCGCCGATGAACTGGTGTTGCTCACCGATGTCGATGCCCTCTATTCAGGCGATCCCCGCAGTGATGCCGAAGCCAGGCCGATCGCCGAGGTGACCAGCCTGGTGGAGCTGGAGCAGCTCAGTAGCGCCGCCAGCGGCGGCGGCCGCTGGGGCACCGGCGGCATGACCACCAAACTGGCTGCCGCCCGCATCGCCACGGCCAGCGGCATCCGGGTGCGCCTGGCCGATGGCCGCGACCCGGCGGTGCTGGAAGCCTTACTCGCGGGCGAGCCAGTGGGCACCCTCTTTCATCCCAGTCCCCAGCCCTTGGCCGATCGCAAGGGCTGGCTGGCCCATGCCCTGCTGCCCAAGGGCAGCCTCACCATCGATGCCGGCGCCGAGCGGGCCTTACTCGAGCGGGGTGCCTCCCTGCTGGCTGTGGGCATCCGCGCCATCGAGGGCACGTTCTCCAGGCGGGATGCGGTACGCCTGCTCAGCCTCGATGGCCGTGAACTGGGACGGGGCCTAACGGCCCTCGGCAGCGAGGAACTGACCCAGGTACTCGGCCAGAGCAGCGAAGCCGTGCGGCAGCGGCTCGGAGCGGTGGGGGATGCGGTGGTGCATCGCGACCAGCTGGTCTTGACCACAAGCCTGGCGCCACCACTCCTGCAACCCGAATAAGGGTGCTAGGGACTAAAGGGTCCCCGGCCCTAACATCCGCGCCAGCCCAGTCGAGCCCGGCCATGCGCTTCAGCGACCTGCTCATCCAGCTGGGGGAGCTGCAGGAGTCCACCCCCCGGCACCTGGCGGGTGACCCCGAACTCACAAGCGCCGCAGCCCTGGACCAGGCGGCAGCGGGCCAACTGAGTTTTCTAGAACCCGGCCATGCCCTGGCGGCGGCCCTGGCCGGCTGCGGCGCCAGCGCCCTGCTGATCCCCCAGGACCCGGAGCTGCAGCAGCAGGCCACGGGCCAAGGCCTGGCCTGGGTGGCCCTCCGCAATCCGAGGCTGGCCTTTGCCGAGGCCCTCGACGCCCTCTATCCCCGCCAGCGTCCGCCCGCAGGCATCCATGCCAGCGCCGTCATCGATCCCGGGGCGACGCTCGGCCCCGGCGTCCACGTCGGCGCCCATGGGGTAGTGGCGGCGGGCAGCAGCCTTGGCGCCGGCTCGATCCTCCATCCCGGCGTGGTGGTTTACGGCGACGTCGAAGTGGGCGAGGGCTGTGAGCTCCACGCCGGTGCCGTTCTCCATCCAGGCAGCCGACTGGGCCGCGGCTGCGTCGTCCATTCCAACGCCGTGGTGGGCTCGGAGGGCTTTGGCTTTGTGCCCACGGCCAGCGGCTGGCGCAAGATGCCCCAAACCGGCCTGGTGGTGCTGGAAGAGGGGGTGGAGGTGGGCTGCGGCAGCACAATCGACCGGCCCTCGGTGGGCGAAACCCGCATCGGCGCCGGCACCAAGATCGACAACCTGGTCCACATCGGCCATGGGGTGGTGACCGGGCGGGGCTGTGCCCTGGCGGCCCAGGTGGGCATTGCCGGCGGCGCCAAGTTGGGCAACGGCGTGATCCTGGCCGGCCAGGTGGGGGTGGCCAACCGGGCCACAATCGGCGATCGGGCGATTGCTTCGTCCAAGTCGGGCATCCACGGCGATGTGGCCGCCGGCGAGGTGGTGAGTGGCTACCCCGCTATTCCCAACCGCCTCTGGTTGCGCTGCTCGGCCGTGTTCAACAAGCTGCCCGACATGGCCCGCAGCCTGCGCCAGCTCAAAAACCATGGCGAGTGAGCGCCAGGGCGGCCAGTAACCTCGCCAGCTGCCCCCTGGTTCCGGCGCCGCCGGCCCTGCTGTGATGACGAGCTACCGGATCACGCTTCTGAGCGGCGACGGCATCGGCCCGGAAATCACGGCGGTGGCCCGCCAGCTGCTCGATGCGGTCAGCGCCCGCCATGGCTTCAGCCTCAGCTACGACGAGCAGCCGATCGGTGGCGCCGCCATTGATGCCTGCGGCGACCCCCTACCCGCCAGCACCCTGGCGGCCTGCCAGGCCGCCGATGCGGTGTTGCTGGCAGCGATCGGCTCGCCCCAATACGACAGCCTGCCGCGGCAGCAGCGGCCCGAAACCGGCCTGCTCGGCCTGCGCTCCGGCATGGGCCTCTTCGCCAACCTGCGCCCGGTCAAAATCCTGCCGGCCCTGGTTGACGCCAGCAGCTTGAAGCGCGAGGTGATCGAGGGCGTGGATTTAATGGTGGTGCGCGAGCTCACCGGCGGCGTGTACTTCGGCACCCCCAAGGGGCGCATCGAAGCCGATGGCCAGGTGCGCGCCTTCAACACGATGGCCTACTTCGACTACGAGATCGACCGGATCGCCAAGGTGGGCTTCGACATTGCCCTGGCTAGGGGCGGCCGGCTCTGCTCGGTGGATAAGGCCAATGTGCTGGACGTGAGCCAGCTCTGGCGCGACCGGGTCGTGGCCATGGGCCAGAGCTATCCGGGCGTGGAACTCAGCCACATGTACGTAGACAACGCCGCCATGCAGTTGGTGCGCTCCCCCCGGCAATTCGACGTGCTGCTGACCAGCAACCTGTTCGGCGACATCCTTAGCGACGAGGCCGCCATGCTCACCGGCTCGATCGGCATGCTGCCTTCGGCCTCCTTGGGCAGCGAGGGTCCTGGCCTGTTTGAGCCGATCCATGGCTCCGCACCTGACATCGCCGGCCAGGACAAGGCCAACCCGATGGCGATGGTGCTGAGCGCCGCCATGTTGCTGCGGGTGGGCCTGAAGCAGGAGGCGGCGGCCCTAGCCCTGGAATCGGCGGTGGACACGGTGCTCGATGCCGGCTACCGCACCGGCGACCTGATGGCGCCTGGCTGCGTGCAGTTGGGCTGCCAGGCCATGGGCGCGCAACTGCTGGCGGCCCTGGCGGCCTGAACGCTTGCAGGCCATGGCGGCCCAGGCCCCGTGACCTGCCAAACTCACCTCCTGTTTTCTTCCCCCTGCGCCGATGTCGAAGCGTCACCCGGTTGTCGCCGTTACCGGTTCCTCTGGCGCAGGGACCAGCACCGTCAAGCGCGCCTTTGAGCAGATCTTCAAGCGCGAAGACATCACCCCTGCCGTGGTGGAGGGCGACAGCTACCACCGTTTTGAGCGGGCCGCCATGAAGGTGGCCATGGCCGAGGCCCTGGCTAAGGGCGAAAACTTCTCCCACTTCGGCCCCGAGGCCAACCTGTTCGACAAGCTGGGCGACCTGTTCCAGGCCTATGGCGAGACCGGCAGCGGCGAGAAGCGCTACTACCTGCACTCGGTCGAAGAAGCCGCCGAACACAACGAGCGCCTCGGCACCAACCTCAACCCAGGCCAGTTCACCCCCTGGGAGACTATTCCTGGTGGCACCGACCTGCTCTTCTACGAAGGCCTGCACGGCGGCGTTGTCGGTGAGGGCTACGACGTGGCTGGCCTGGCTGACCTGCTGGTAGGTGTGGTGCCGATCGTCAACCTGGAGTGGATCCAGAAGATCGCCCGCGACAACGCCGAGCGGGGCTATTCAGCCGAGGCCACCGTGGACACAATCCTGCGCCGCATGCCGGATTACATCAACCACATCTGCCCCCAGTTCAGCCGCA
>JAEMQZ010000069.1:0-4585 GCA_016463595.1 Synechococcales cyanobacterium SupBloom_Metag_052
CCAGAGTTGGCAAGGAGAAGCCCCATGAAAGCCAAACGCGAGAGCCCCAACCAAGCCCTCCGCAGGCTGGGCGCTGCAGAGAACATTTGAGCAAGGGCCAGGCCGCCATTCCGAGCGGCAAGGCAGCACTCGATCAATTAATGCTCTCTCAAGGTTATCAGCAGCGTCATTCATCCCATTAATTCAAGAGCTCCTGACGAACCCCGAAACGAGCATGCCAGGAGAAGTTGAAGCCGCGAGGTACCTAACGCATGGCCGATCGCAGCTCAATCGTCGTAGACGAGACAGTTGATATCCGATGGGTTGAGGTCACAAAAGACTTCGAAGGGAGATGGTGCGTCGGCTTCGTCGGGGTGGCGCGCCTGGAAATCCTCTAGTTCCTTGATCTGCTGCATGATCTTGGTGGCGATCGCCTGCTCCCCTTTCGCCTGGGCCTCGGTGAGAGCGGAGCGATAGGTCGTTAGCTGGTCTCCGATGCTAGCCATTGCACACAGCCCTGAGGGGGCCCAAATTGGCCCAGTGAATGTAACCCTTCCAGATCCCAGGACAGGTTGATCACTGGCTGGCGTTTAGCATTTGTAAGTACTTTTGCTTATCTGGAGATCCATTCCTGCGGAGTCGATCGGTCCACCAGGGTGGCATGGTGGTAGGGCCCCAGTGGATGGATTCCTTGGCTGATGCTCCCTATCTAGTTGCCCTAGCCCTGGTGGAGTTTGCGGGCAACAGAGCCCTGCCTCTCTCCGGTAAATCCCAGTCCGTTACTGCTGCCGATGCAGCCGATCCCGGAGAGGACGGCCGTACTTTGGCGCTCGAGCTTCTGCTGCGCCTGTGGCAGCGCAGCGACGAAGGCCCCCTGCAACGGGCCGCTGGGGAGGCGAGCCTGCTCCTGGTAGAACTTCCGCTGGAGTTAATGAGCGAACAGCTGCCGCTGCTCAAGGCAAACTGGATTTCAGGTGGTGACACAGCGGCTTTGCTTACAAGCCTGGAAGGCCTAGCGATCAGGGCCTGGCGAATCAGGATCGCCAAGTATGAGCCGGTTAGCTTTCTCCCCTGGCCCTAGTTGCCCCCATGCCGTTTCGGCGAGGAACGTCTGCGGGGAGTGTCTCCGGGGAATGTCCCCATTTGGGACAAATAAACAATGGAACCAGTTCCCTGGCTGCGCCGATAAAACGGCAATAAAATTAATTTGGCAAGATATCTCTTTAAACAAAATCACATCGCGCTTTAGAAGCTGTTGCCGCAAATCTGGCGACCAACTTGATCCGGTTGTGGCTTTCAGAACCTACCCGATATCATCACAACCGCCAGTAACAAGGCCACTAAGACAAGCTCGCTCAAGACCATCTCCATCAGCCTGAACCAAACTTTGGATACGTGCCGCCAGCCTGCAGGCAAACGAATCGGGGGCAACCCAGCTTTGGTGGCAAAAAGTCCCCTAATGGCAGCTGGGCAGCAAAAGTCATGCCTGAGCATACTCGTTGTTTGAAGCTCAAGGCCAGAACTTTTTTTATTACAAAAAACCAATTAATCCCAGGCGGAGCTGCAGATCAAGGCACTATTTAGCTAGTACCGTTGCCGCCCCATTTCCTATACGCCATAGGCCGCAAAGGTATTTAGGGACAGCGCGAAGAGAACCAATCAGAGCTACCTTGGCAAGAAGTATTGCTTTGGGGTTTTATTCACCCAATCGGGGGGCCTCTGATCGCAATGAGCCATTAAGCGCACCACTGCAGCGCAATGGAACTTAACTCGGAGCCAAGACCTCCAACCAAAAAGACAAAGGCACCGGCAGGGGGCTGGGGACAGCAATTCGTAACGCCGACAAAGGTTGTGTTTTGATCAGGCCCAGAAAGCCACTTCAGCTGAGCGAAGGTCAGGGCCGAGATCAAGAGCCGTGAGCTCCCTGTCACAGCCCCATTTGAGGCAGGTGCAGCCCAGGCAGTCTCTGTCGATGGCAGAAATGATGGACTCAGAGATGGCGATCCACCCCGATGCTGATGGAAACAGCTTCGACAGCTTGAAAAGCTGCCCCAGCCATGGGAAGGGACTGATGCATTCTGAGCAACAATCGCTAGAAGGGGCGGGGTTTCAAGGGCAACTACCACCAGCCAACCGCCAGTGGCAGCCTGATTCTGGCAACCGCATCCAAATGCCACCATCCCCTTAGTTCTGCTGCTTTTGGCCGAATGTGCTTCATCATTGCCGTAGGGCACTGGCCACAACCAGAAACCGAACTACTGGATAACCCACTAAGATGGGGGTATCCACGACCTCCAGCGGCCACTCCTGAGCCCTGAAATCTCCAACCCACACTTTTTCAAGTGTAGGTCAATGATGGGTCCTGGCTTATTTGACATTTCTAAAACAGGTCAATGACCTGATCACGCCGTTTACACCGAATTTAGCTGCGGTGCAAACGGCTGCAGTCGTCTACTGCGAGGGAAACTTCGCCGGACTCGACGGCAAAACGGCCCATGGACTAGTTCGATTCTGTGAAGCCTTCAAAATTAGGGCAATTATTGATAGCCAATCGGCTGGAATCGATGCAGGTCTGCTACTGGATGGCATCAGCAAAGGCATTCCGATCGTGGCCGATCTTGGCAAAGCTCTTGCCTTACCTGGACCCCGCCCTACGACCTTCATCTATGGCATGGCCCCCGCAGATGGGCTGTATGGCAAGGACGATCGCCGGGTCCTGATGCAGGCCATGGCAGCTGGCCTAAATCTCGTCAGCGGCATGCGCGAATACCTCAATGATGACCCAGAATTTGCCCTGGCGGCTGTCCGTCACGGTGTGTCGATCCGGGATGTACGCCGTCCACCCGCATTGAAGGATCTGCGCCTGTTCAATGGCTCGATCGCTACAGCTCGCTGCATCCGAATCGCGGTGCTTGGTACCGATGGGGCCATCGGGAAGCGCACCACGGCGACCCTGCTGGTACAGGCCCTCAACGCCAGCGGCATCCGCACCGTTTTGGTGAGCACGGGCCAAACCGGCCTGATTCAAGGGGGGCGCTATGGCATTCCTCTTGATGCGATTCCGTCGCAGTTTTGCTCTGGCGAGGTGGAGGCCGCGGTAGTGGAGGCCTACTGCATGGAACATCCCGCAGTGATCGTGGTTGAGGGCCAAGGGGCCCTCAGCCATCCGGCCTACCTCTCGTCCAGCTTCATTTTGAGGGGCAGCCAGCCCCAGGCGGTGGTGTTGCAGCACGCGCCGGCGCGCCGGCAGCTCAGCGACTTTCCCTTTATGCCCATGCCCACTCCGGCAAGCGAAATTCGCCTGATCGAATCCTTCGCGCCTACACGAGTAATCGGCCTAACCCTCAATCACGAGGGCATGAATGATGCCCAGATTAGTGCTGCAATCGCCCTTTATGCTGCCGAACTTGCCATTCCAGTCACCGATGCGGTGAGCCGTGCTCCCGCTGCCCTAGTGGCCATGGTTCTGCGGGCTTTCCCCGAGTTGGGCGCATCAACGAACGGGCAGCTTTGAGTGCGCCGCGGCTGGAGATCCATCTCGAGCATCTGCAACACAACGCCACCACCATGGTTAAACGCCTGGCCTGCCAGGGCATCCAGGTGAGTGGCGTCAGTAAGGCCACCCTGGGAATGCCGGAAATAGCGCGCACCTGGGTGGCAGCAGGGGTGCATTCCATCGCTGAATCGCGCATCGAATCAATCGAAGCGCTGAGCCGCTGTGAGCTCGGCATACCCCTGCTACTGATTCGCTCTCCGATGCTTAGCCAGGTGGATCGGGTCGTGGCCCATGCGGCGATCAGCTGCAACAGCGAGGCGATGGTGCTGCGGGCCCTGGCGGCAGCAGCCCAGTGTCAGGGGGTATGCCACGGGGTGTTGCTGATGGTCGAGCTAGGGGACCTGCGCGAAGGCATTCTCGCGGCAGACCTCGAGGAAATGGTGCTGCTGACCCTGGCCCTGCCAAGCCTGAGGCTGGTGGGGATCGGCACCAATCTGGGCTGTCAGAACGGCATAGCTCCAGACCAATCGAATATGGCCGAGCTATCCCGCCTGATTGAAACCCTGGAAAGGCGTTTTGGCCTCAGGCTCGAGTGGTGCTCCGGAGGCAATTCGGCCAATCTTCCCTGGCTGGCGGCTGGCGGTGATCCAGGCCGCATCAACCACCTGCGCCTCGGCGAGGCTCTGTTGCTGGGCCGCGAGCCCCTCACCGGTAAGGCGATCCCAGGGCTCCACACCGATGCGATCACCCTGGTGGCAGAGGTGATCGAGTGCAAGCTCAAGCCCTCCCGGGCCTGGGGAACCCGTCACCGCACCAGTTTTGCCAAGGAACCAACTTCCCCACAACAACAACTAGAGCAGCCCATGGCCCTGCGGGCGCTGCTTGCCCTGGGCGAACAGGATGCCGATCCGGCCGGCCTGAGTTCCCCCGGGATCAGCATCGAAGGAGCATCCAGCGACCATCTGGTGGTTAGCGGGGCGGTGTCGGCGTTGTCGGTGGGCGATGAACAACGCTTCCAGGTCAGCTACAGCTGCCTGCTTCGGGCGATGACCTCTCCGTTTGTGAGTCGCTGTTTTATTGACCACCGATTGGATTGTTAATGGGCCAGGG
>JAEMQZ010000069.1:4685-7908 GCA_016463595.1 Synechococcales cyanobacterium SupBloom_Metag_052
GGCCGCAGCTGGGTCAGCTATCGGCCGGTGCCGGTCAGCTTTGACAATATTCGGGCCTTCTATCCCGGCCACTACCGTCACGACACGGCCCTAGCGATCCTCAGCCTGAACCCGCCGGCGCAGCTTGAGCTTCTTGCCTAGCTCCAGCCCGTTGATCCAGTTGCCATCACCACACGAACAGGGTCCCTCGATCGATGGAGCTGACGAAATCAGAGTCCCGAAAGAAGACAAGGATCTCAAGCACTCCGCTCAGCGTGGGTGTGTTCGGCAGGGGCTGGAGGGTGGCGGGATCGAGGGATACCAACGTCAGCTGGAATGGAGCCGAGGGATGTCGGATCACAGTCGGCACTGCGCCGGCACAGCCCCATGCAGTGGTTCAGAACAAGAGGCTGCTCAGGAAAGGAAGGCGATCGAGAGGCTCACCAAGGCCAGCCCTGCCAGACCAGTGGCTGCGAGAATCGAAAAAGATTGGGCCATCAGCAGCTCCAACACGGCCAAAACCCTAAAGCAATCCTTAAGGTCCGCAACCATTCCGGCCTGGTACCGCTGCAATCCTTTACGGCAACGGAGCCAGGCCAGCGATGCCTGGCCAGCTCCGACAAAGCTGAGCCCCAGCCCTGAAGCACCGATGGCAAGCGGCTTGCCTATCGCGGTGGGTCTGGAAGATCAACTGCGTCTCAACGATCAGACCTCCCATCACGAAGCGGTGTCCTGGCCCTCAAGCGCAATGGGCGTTAGTCGCCAGCTGCTGCGAGGCCCTCATCAACAGCACTTGAGGGCGGATGCCCCAGGATCCCTACAGATCAGGCCAGCCTGGCTTTGCTGGTGATAAGGCTTGGGGCCGTCAGCGCCTGTCAATTGTGTTTCAGCTGGTCGATGGAAAGGGTTCGAGATCCAGGTTGTCCCTCCAGAACTCGGCGACATGCTGATCGACCCGCGCCAGTCGGCCTAGGACTAAGTGGAGATCAAAAGCCGTAAGTTCCCCGGTGGAGCTCCACTTCAGGCAAGTGAGAGGCATTGAGCAGCCTGGGCCGATCGATTTGTTGGTCATTGGTGCACCTGCTAATTGCATCTGCTCTCAGTCTTTTCAGTGCTAGGCCCAACAAACGCGGCCAAACTGATCTTTACGCCACAAAGGTGCAGTGGCGTCATCACTGGACGGCGCGGAAGCATCAGGTTGCTAACGGCGGAGCTGGGAAGACCGTCAGACAGTCCTCCACCACAGGGCTGTGCTCGGCCTGGCTGTCGACCCTGAACCGTCCCCAGGTCGCCATCGGCTCAGAGCTGAGCGTTTGCATCGGCCATATGAGGCGCTGGCCGCCGTACGTGAGCCCCACACAGGTGAGGCTGGCGTCATCGCCCAGCAGGCTCCAGAGCACGGAGATCAGGCTGCGGTCGTAAGGCGCCGAACTCAGCTCCTCAGGACAATTGACAATCGAGCCAGGTTTCAGGCTCAGACGCAGGCCACGCTCCCAGCTCAAGAAGGTGCCGTCATGGGTTGGATAGAACCAGCAGGCGTCATTGCTCAGCTCGCTGAGCGCCACGCGATCGAGACACCGAAAGCAGGTTGGGTCTTCCGGATCGCCCTGGTAGGCACCAAGCCAGTGGTGCCGGGGTTCGATCCGAACCACTAGGGCGTCGCAGAGCAACTGGGTGCCATCACTGCTGCGGCGCTGCTCTCCGGTCAGACGTCCATCGACGGGAAGCAGCCCCAGATCGGGATAATTAGCGCCCCGGTTGAAGATCCGCAGAGCGAAACCAGTGGAGGGCCCTGTGGCCTGCATTTGAGTCAGAACCTCAAGAGAGGTGGTGGCATCAGGCAGCTGTAGTGCCGGGGCCACCACAAAGATCAGCGGTGGGTTCATGGCGATAGCCGTGAGTCAGGGCAATAGCTGGGGAGCCAATTCAACAAACGTGGCAAGAGGCCAACAAAAGCCGAAAATGCTTTCGTTACGCTGCGCCTTCCGATTCAGCCCCGTTGATCGAGGAAGGTGAGTCCAGAGAGAGGGCCAAGACAACGTCACTCCCGTTTATCCCCGGGCATTGGAGTTGACGGTCACCGGGATGGCGCGCAACTCGCCAGCGTCCCGCGAGGAGAAAGCAGGCTCAATCTCTTGGCCAGCACTGAGGTCGCCGAGGATCACAGGCACGATGCCTGCATCGAAGGAGAAGCGACCAGGGCCGTTAAACAGCAGGGCGAGGCTGCCGCCGAGATAGAGGAGCACCAGCTCCAGCACATAGATGTTCAAGCCGGCGGTGGAGATGTGCTGATAGGCCGCAACTGTCATCGTGCCGCTGAGGGCCAGGGCACCCAAGGGCGTGAGCAGGCCGAAGATCACCAGCCAGCTGCCGATTAGCTCCGAGAAGCCGGCGGCGTAGGCGAAGAACAGCGGGAAGGGCAGGTGCAGCGAGGCCACATAGGTGTTGGCAAACTGCTGGGGATCGGCGAGCTTCTCCTGGCCGTGGTGAATCATGAGCCCGCCGATGCTCAGCCGCAGCAGCAGCAGACCGACGGAAGCCAGCAAACCTGGGCGCTGGATGTAAGCGCGCACAGCAGGAGCGACCGCCGCAAGCAAGCCCAACGCTGCAGACCTTGAGGTGGGCCTGCCGATCGCGACATACCAGAGGGCGAAGCAGGCGGCCATGAAGCCCCCGGATAGTTCAAGCAGGGTGGATGTCGTCATGGGACTGAGAGCAGTCCATCAATCATGGCAAGCCTCATTAAGCAATGTGAAGCCCTGCGGACATCCATCCCAGCCCTGGCACGGCGGTGCTTCAGGGCGGTGACCAGGGGTCCCAGAGCTCGCGGAAGCCCCGCCCAACAGCCAGGATGTAACAACTTCGTTACAAGACGATGACCGCTGGTCAGCTGTTCCTTGAGAGCCTGAGTTCCGGGGTGATCACCCAAGCTGAGATCGACTGGCTGCTGAGCCAGCAAGATTGCCTCACCAGGGCTGAGCAGGCTGCGATGCAGCGACTGGGTCGCCTGCTCGATCAAGGCCAGATCCAGCTGGGCTGACGGGCCGCAACCTATTTGATGCCACTTCGTTGTTGAGACCCAGATCAAAGCCATCGATGCCTGCAACGAAGCGGCCGACCTAAGGCGCATTGCCAAAATGTTGCTAATGCGTGGCATCTGCAGTCCGACATGACAGTTCACTTTGGCGATCAGGCGCATAGCATCACCCTCAAAAAACCCTACGCCTGGCCAGGCTTGCGCTGG
>JAEMQZ010000147.1 GCA_016463595.1 Synechococcales cyanobacterium SupBloom_Metag_052
CGCGACCAGTCCCAGCAGGTGGCTGTCCGGGCGCTGCATGCCGCCATCGCTGCCCTGGCGAAGCCCAGGCACCGGGGCGGTTCACCAGCTCCTGCAGCGTGGCGCGGGCCAAGGCCGAACTGGACAAGGGTTTGGCCTGGCCTTTGGGATCCTGCCTCCGGCACCGTTAGTTCCCAAGCGGTTGAGTGTGTTTCCTGGCCCAGTTCCTCCTCTATGGCGTAGGAATCGGACTTTGCGTCCAACTGCTGGATCAGCGCTATGCCCAGCAGCGCTCCAAGGGCCGGATGGGCCCTGATCGCCAAACCCCTGACCCCGTAAGGGGTCTCCGCGCCGGGCCGCTCCAGTGTCTGACTAGGCAAGCCCATAGCCTGCTGGGCCACGCGGCGTAAGGGAATATGAAGCCGCTTCGAGTTGGGGGAGAGGCCAGCTCATTGTGGCCAAGGGTCGACAACATCCTTGCCTTTTCTGCCCATGAAAGCGCCGTTGACTGAGCAAGAAGATGAGAGGCTTGAGGCCCTTCGTGACTACAAAATCCTCGACACTCCCGATGAGAGGGAGTACGACGATCTTGTAGCTCTGGCGTCCCAGATCTGTAACGTTCCCATCGCCTTGATCAGCCTAATTGACAGCAACAGGCAGTGGTTCAAAGCAAAAGTTGGCCTAGAAGCCCGCGAAACGAGCCGTGACGTTTCCTTCTGCGCCCACGCCATCCTCAACGACCACATGTTGGTGATCCAGGACGCCCTGGCCGATGCGCGTTTTGCTACCAACCCCCTGGTCACTTGCGCCCCCAATATCCGTTTCTATGCCGGCATGCCACTGCTTACCCCAGCGGGTCTGGCCTTGGGCACCCTCTGCGTGATCGACCATGAACCAAGAGAGCTCGCCGCCCCTCAGATCAGGGCCTTAGAAAGCCTGGCCCACCAGGTGGTGACCCAGATGGAATTAAGGCGAGTGTCTGCCCGGCTGGCCCAGGCCTTGGAGAAAATCGCTCTAATCGAGGAGCTGATCCCTATCTGTTCCTACTGCAAGGCGATTCGCAACGACGCCGGCTTTTGGTCGAGCGTGGAGACCTTCATCAAGCAGCACGCTGATGTGGCCTTCACCCATGGGGTGTGCGATGGCTGTATCGAGAAGCATTTTCCCGAGGTGGCTGAATTGTGGCGAGAGCAGGACGCCGGCTCTTAAACGACCGAGCTAATTGAGGGGATCTGGTTTTTCTGGACAGGTCTCTGGGTTGGATTGCTCAACTTTGGACAGTCTGAGGGGCCTGCGTATCTCCTATCGACCTGTTCACGAAATCGGGGTAAGCCCACCTTGAGCCATCCAATCATTTGGAAACGCTGGTTCCGCAGGCAACAAGAGGGCAGCGGGATGGCAAGAGGGTGCTGCTGGTTGTGCACAATCAGGGACATGGACCTCCACGCCGATCTCAACCAGCGCGTTGCGCTCAACTCCGCTGCCCTGCCTTGGCTGCCGTCACCGATGGCGGGGGTGGAGCGCCGGATGCTGGATCGCTGTGGCGCTGAGGTGGCCCGGGCCACCTCGATCGTGCGCTACGCGCCGGGGAGTCGCTTCGAGCGGCACAGCCATGGCGGCGGCGAGGAAATCCTCGTGCTCGAGGGCACCTTCTCCGACGAGCAGGGCGACTACCAAGCCGGCAGCTACCTGCGCAATCCTGCCGGCACAAGCCACGCCCCTTTCAGCGCGGAAGGCTGCACGATCCTGGTCAAGCTGCAGCAGATGCACCCGGCTGATCAGCAAATCCTGGTGATCAACACCAGCCAGGAAGCCTGGCGGCCCGGCCTTGTCAGGGGACTGGAGGTGATGCCGCTGCATGCGTTCGGCTCCGAACACGTGGCCTTGGTGCGCTGGGCACCGGGCACCGTGTTTCAGCCCCATGGCCACCCAAGCGGGGAGGAGATCCTGGTGCTGGATGGGATCTTTGAGGACGAACACGGCACCTATCCGGCTGGCAGCTGGCTGCGCAATCCGCCCGGCAGCG
>JAEMQZ010000070.1 GCA_016463595.1 Synechococcales cyanobacterium SupBloom_Metag_052
GTCACCTGGCCTTCGCCGAAGGCGCTATGGCGCAGGCGATCACCTACGGCCCAGGTGCGGGCGGGCGCCCGGCGGCGCACGGCATTGGCTGGCGCGCCGCCAGCGCCACCGGCGGCCGTGCGTTGCACGTCGTCGCGATCGACGCGGGTGAGGCGATCGAGGCGGTTGTCGCGGCGGATGGATGCGCCGCCGCTGCGGGGGATGTCGCCCTGCACCAGCTCTTCGGGGAGTTCGGCCAGGAACACCGAGGGCACGGCCGGTTCGCGCATGCCGCCCCAGAGGCGCCGCTCACTGGCGTGGGAGAGGAACAGGCGCTCCTTGGCCCGGGTGATGCCCACGTAACAAAGGCGGCGCTCTTCCTCGAGGGCGGCGGGATCTTCGAGGGAGCGGTAGCTGGGGAACAGGCCCTGCTCCAGCCCCACCAGATACACCACCGGAAATTCCAGACCCTTGCTGGCGTGCAGGGTCATCAGGGTCACCCGGTTTTGCTCGGTGTCCTTGCTATCGGCATCGCTGGCCAGGGCGGCGCCTGAGAGGAAATCTTCGAGGGAGCCCTCTTCATTTTCCTCCTGGTATTGCAGGGCCGCATTCACCAGTTCGTTGAGGTTGCGGCGGCGATCTTCGGCCTCATCGCTGCCATCGGCGATCAGTTCGGCCACGTAGCCGCTCTGCTCCATCACCCGTTGCACCAGCTCCGACGGTGGCACCTCCTGGCTGCGCCGTTGCAGATCCTGGATCAATTCACTGAACTGCAGCAAGCCCCGGGCCGAGCGCCCCCCCAGGGAGCGAACAGCTTCGGCGTCATTCACCACCTCCCAGAGGGGAATCCCCAGCTGGTTGGAGGCATCGGTGAGGCGCTCAATCGTGGTTTTGCCAATGCCGCGCTTGGGGGTATTGAGCACCCGCAGCAAGCTCACCGTGTCGGCTGGATTCACCAGCAACTTCAGATAGGCGAGCACATCCTTGATTTCACGCCGGTCGTAGAAGCGCAGGCCGCCGACAACGATATAAGGAATGCCCCAGCGCACCAGGGATTCCTCCATCGCCCGGCTCTGGGCGTTGGTGCGATAGAGCACGGCCATGTCGCCCCAGCGCAGGTCCGGGTGGGCGGCATCGAGCATGCGCATGCGATGCACCACCGCTTCGGCCTCGGCGATTTCGTCGTCGCAGCGGGTGATCACGATCCGTTCGCCCTCGCCGCGGGTGGGGCGCAGCACCTTATCGATGCGCTCGGAATTATGGGCAATCAGGGCATTGGCGGCCTCGAGGATCGTGGCGGTGGAGCGGTAGTTCTCCTCCAGTTTCACCATCGTGGCGGTGGCGTCATCGGCGGCGCCATCACCGAAATCATCCTGGAAACCCATCAGGATCGTGAAATCGGCGGCCCGGAAGCTGTAGATGCTCTGGTCAGCATCGCCCACCACAAACACCGAGCGGCCCTGCCAATCCTCAAACGCATCGGGCTCCTTGCCGTCGGTGACCAGCAGCTTGATCAGGTCGTACTGGGTGCGGTTGGTGTCTTGATATTCATCCACCAGCACATGGCGAAAGCGCCGGTGCCAGTAATGGCGCACCTGCTCGTTTTGGCGCAGCAATTGCACCGGCAACAGCAGCAGATCATCGAAATCGAGGGCGTTATTGGCCGCTAGGGCGCGGCGATAGCGGCGGTAGGTTTCGGCCGCCAGCTTGCCCCGCTGGCCCTGTTGATCCGCTTCCAATTGCTCCGGCAGCCAGCCCTGGTTTTTGGCATTGCTGATCGCCCAGCGCATCTTTTTGGGCTCGAAGCGTTTGGGATCGAGCTGCAAGTCCTGGGTGACGATCTCCTTGACCAGGGTCTGGGCATCGCCCTCGTCGTAGATCGAAAACTGACGCGTCCAGCTCAACCCTTCCGGGTCCTTGAGCTTGTCGATATCGAAGCGCAGCAGCCGGGCAAACAGGGCGTGGAAGGTGCCGATCCAGAGGTCCTTGATCACCTCCCGATAGATGCGGCTGCGCAGCTGGCGCTGGTCCTGGGCTCCCAAGGTGCTCCAGGGCTGGCCGAACTGGCTCTGGGCGAGTTTTTGGGCCAGGAGCAATTCCAGCCGCTCCTTCATCTCCCGCGCGGCCTTATTGGTGAAGGTCACCGCCAGGATCTCGGCCGGATCGACGCCGTGGTGGCCGATCAGGTGGGCAATGCGGTGGGTGAGGGCGCGGGTCTTGCCACTGCCGGCCCCAGCCACCACCAGCAAGGGGCCGTTGTGGTGGTCCACCGCCTTGCGCTGGGCGTCGTTGAGGCCGGCCAGAAAGCTCATCGATCCGGTCTAACCGCCGAGGCGGCCCTCCAGGTTGGCCAGTTCGCGGAAGCTAGGGCTGCGGTCCTGCAGCTCCGTAAAGCTGCCGTAGGCCTTCACCTGGCCTTGATCAAACTCATAGATGCGATCGCAGCGGCGCACGGTGCTGAGCCGGTGGGCAATCACCAAGGTGGTGCAACGCCGCCCCACCACCTCCAGGGCCTCGATCACCTCCGATTCGGTGCGGTTATCGAGGGCGCTGGTGGCCTCATCAAGCACCAGGAATTTGGCCTGGCGGTAGAAGGCCCGAGCCAGGGCCAGGCGCTGGCGCTGGCCGCCCGAGAGCCGCAGGCCGTTCTCACCCACCTGGGTGTAGAGCCCATAGGGCATCTCGGCCACAAAATCCTGCAATTGGGCGCCCTCTAAGGCTTCCCAGACCCGGTCCTGGTCGGCCTGATCGGCAGAAAGACCAAAGGCCACGTTTTCGAGCACGCTGGCGTTGAGCAGGTTGATCGCCTGGGGCACCTGGGCGCAGTTGGCCTGCCAGGCGGGCAGGTCCAGGCCCTCCACCGGGATGCCATCGAGCTCAAGTTGGCCGCGGCCTGGCTGGAGCAGGCCCAAAAGAATGTTGGCAGCCGTGCTTTTGCCGCTGCCGGTGGTACCCACCAGGGCCACCCGCGAGCCGAGCGGGATGGTGAGGTTCACGCCCTTGAGCACCCAGTCGTCGGAGGTGGGGTAGCGGTACCAAACGTTTTGGAGGCGAATCGTGTGGCGCGGGAACACCCCTGCCGGCGAAGGCACCCCTGGGGTAGCCAGGGTGGGGCGATCGGCGGGCAGGTTGAGCAGCTCGAGGGCGCCACCGACCAGAGGCAAGCCACCCCGCAGCTGCGTCAGGGAGCGGAAGGCATCCTGCAGGGGTGGCGTCAGCCGCAGGGCCGCCACGGCAATCGTGGCCAGAAAAGGCAGGATCTCCTTGACCTTGGTCGTATCACCACTGACCAGGGCAGGCACGGCCCCCACCGCAAAAATCATCGTGATGCCAAAGGGCTCGATCAGGCCCCTGGGCAGGTCGGGGATCCATTCCGACGTCCAGCTATAGCGTTTGGCCTCCTCGCCAGACGAGACAAACATCTGCCGGAAATAACCTTCCGATCCCGTGAGTTGAATATCGCGAATCGAGCCCAGGGTTTCCAGCAAAATATTGGTCGACTCAGTCTCCAGGCGCATTCTCTGGTGATAGGCGTGGCGTAGGTAAGGGGTTATCGACAGGGAAATCAGCCAATAGGCTGCCACCAGGCTGCTCACCAACACCACCGCCAGCCAGCGGCCCACAAACAGGATGCCGATCGAGAGCAACACAATCGACACCGATGCACTCAGCATCTGCAGGGTCGGCGTCACCACATTTGTAGCGACGCGACTGATATTGCCGAGCAGCTGGGAGCTCAGATCGGCGGTACTTTTACCGAGGTGATATTCATAGTCTTGCTGCAAAACCCTGGCATGGACCAGGTTGGAGAGATCCCTCCAGATCTGGGCCGAAAGCCGTTGCTGAAAAAAGCGTAGGGAGAGTTTGGATAGGGAGGCCAACCAGGCCAGCACAATGAAAATCAGAATCATCCATAGGCTCTGATTCAGCAGATTTCCGCCAAACACCCAAACCCCGCCAAGGCGATCCTCCAGCCCCGTGCCCACTAGTGCCCCCGTGAGCCTCGCCACCACGGCCACCGACAGCAGGTCCAGCACCCCGGGGACCACCGAAAAGGGCAGCAGCAAGAGCAGGGCTTGCCGCCTCTGCCTTGGCAAGTAATCCAGGATCTGGCGCAGCTGGTGAACGGTTTCGCTGCGCAGGAACGGCATGGATCGGGGCCTGGTCGCTCGCCAATGGGGTCAAGCTATGCCTGGGGGATCGGCCCTTGAGGCTGCAGGCGGCCAGCCAGAGAACCGATTGGCCGCCTAGGTCCCTTGCCGTTGAGCCCACAAGCGCTTGAGCTTCCCCAACCGCTCCAGCCGCTGCCGCCAGCGCTGCTGCCACAGCGGCTCGCTCGCCAGGGGCCGGCAACCCTGCTCCAACCAGTCCCAGTGGCGATCGATGGCGGCGAGGGCCCCGCGCCAGCGCTCGATCAGGGCCGCCTCAGAGCCACTGGCGAGCAGGCCAGCCAAAGCCTCGGGAGCCGGCACCCAGGCCGCCGGCTCCGCTGCAGCTGCCGTGATCGCCTCCAGGTCGGCCTCCAGGGTGCCGGCACCGATCTGATGACCTAGCCGGCCCGGATCGAGGCTGTCGGCCAGGGCGTGGTTGAGGCTGCTGAACAGCACACACCCGCAGGCCAGGGCCTCCAGGGGCGGCAGACCGAAACCCTCACTCACGCCGCGGCCGCGCCAGTAGTCGGCGGAGTCGTAGAGCACCACCGCAGCGCTGTTGAACAGGTCCACCAGGTCGTCGACCCAGCCGTCCTGGACCACCACCTGCAGGCCCCGGGCCCGCAGGGCCGGCACCAGGGTTTGAAGCACGTAGGCGCTGCACTTGCGCCGCTGCACCAGCACATCGATCGGCCGGCGGCGGGCCCGAGCCCGATCGCCCCGCTCCAGCCACTGGGGCTCAAGGGCATTGGGCACTAGAAACAGGGGACTGCGCGGGCTGCGATCGCCCCAGTAGCCCAGGGTGTTGCGGCTTACCGCCAGCACCGGGGTGGCCGGCGGCAACTGGAAGCCATAGCCACTGCTGTGGGCGTGGTAGGCCACGGGCCGGCCCCCCAGTTGCCGCAGCAACTGGGGCACATCAAAGCCCCAGCTCACGATCCAAAGGGCCGGCCCCGGCGCTGCCTCGCCTTGGAGCAGGTCGGCCAGGAAGGGGAGGTCTGCCTGCCTCTGGCGGTAGGTCACCAGCTGGGTGGGCCTCAGGGCCGCCGTGAGCCGGGCCGTCTGCAGTTCCACCTGCAGGCCGCCGCAACGGAAACGGCCGGTGGTGCCGGGCACCAGAAAGCGCAGGGGTCGCAAGGGCGTTAGGCGAGCCGTTGGCCCACTCTGGCCCAGCTGGCTGCCCAGGGCTCAGGCGGCAACGGCCTCGGTGCTGCCGCTGCGCTGGCGGCGGGTGAGGAAGCCGAACAGCACCTTGCCAATGGCGGCCACCAGGTTGCCTTCCAGCTCCTGGAACATGGTCATGTTCAGGTGGAAGGCTTGGTTGGCCTCCTCCACGATGCGATCGGCCGTGGCCTGGTCGATCGGCAGGGCATCGAGGGCCTGGCGGTAGCCCACCTTGAAGCCCTTCTCATCGGGGATGGCGTCGAATTCGTAGAAGCGCAGGCCATCGTGCTCGCCCAGGTTCATGGCCTTTTGGGCAATGTTTTTGAGGATCTGGCCGCCGGAGAGGTCGCCGATGTAGCGGGTGTAGTGGTGGCCCACCAGCAGCTCGGGGGCCTCCTTGGCCACCTGGTGGATGCGATCGATATAGATCTGGGCGCCCGGGGTGGGTTGCACCTGGTTGCGCCAATCAGCGCCGAAGTAGTAGGCCATGTCCTCTTCCAGGACGGCGCGGCGGTTGAGCTGGTCGTAGGCGATCGGCCCCACCACCGGATGGTCCTTGAGCTTGCCGATCTCCTCCTCCATGGCGGTGTAGAGGAAATAGAGGTTGGCCACCAAGCGGCGATAACTCAGCTTGTCCACAACTCCCTTGAGGAAGCAGCTAACGAAACCGGTGTTTTCGGCCATGGTGTGGGCCTTTTTGGTCCCTTCACGCAATTGGGCGGCAAGCGCGACAGACATTGATCCGGAAAGCTGCTCGGTCAGGAAAATTAAGGTAGGCGGGGTTGTCTAGGGCTGGCTAACAAGGTTGCGAAGGATTACGCGTGCGCCGAACGCAACGCCCGTGGCAAGCCCGCAAGCGAGTTGAGGCGGCCTGGTGGCTGCCGCTGACGCACCACCGCCCCCAGCAAGCGGGGCCGGGCCAGCTCCAGAGAACGGACCTGCTCCGCCGCATTCATGCCGTTTCCCCTGAGCAGAAAGGATGTTGGGCCGAAACCTAGGCTCGCCCCACGATCCCCGCCGCCACCGATGGCCAGCTCCTCCCCCGCAACCACGCCAGTGAGCTACGAGAAGCTGGTGCCCCCCAGCCAAGGCAGCGCCATCCGCTTTGAGGCCGGCCAGCCGATCGTGCCTAACGATCCGATCATTCCCTTCATCCGCGGCGATGGCACCGGCGTTGACATCTGGCCCGCCACCCAGCTGGTGCTCGATGCCGCCGTGGCCAAGGCCTATGGCGGCGTCCGCAAAATTGAGTGGTTCAAGGTGTACGCCGGCGATGAGGCCTGCGACCTCTACGGCACCTACCAATACCTGCCCCAGGACACCCTGACCGCGATCGAGACCTACGGCGTGGCAATCAAGGGCCCGCTCACCACACCGATCGGCGGCGGCATCCGCTCGTTGAACGTGGCCCTGCGCCAGATCTTTGACCTCTATTGCTGCGTGCGTCCCTGCCGCTACTACGCAGGCACCCCCAGCCCCCACAAGCGGCCCCAGGACCTCGATGTGATCGTGTATCGGGAAAACACCGAAGACATCTACATGGGGATCGAATGGGACGCCAACGATCCGGTGGGCATCGAGCTGATCCGCCACCTCAACGAAACGGTGATCCCCGCCAACGGCAAACTCGGCAACCGCCAAATCCCGGCCGGATCGGGCATCGGCATCAAGCCGGTGAGCAAGCACGGCAGCCAGCGCCACATCCGTAAAGCGATCCAGCACGCCCTCAAGCTCGAAGGCGACAAGCGCCACGTCACCCTGGTGCACAAGGGCAACATCATGAAATTCACCGAGGGCGCCTTCCGCGACTGGGGCTATGAACTGGCTACAAGCGAATTCCGTGAGGTTTGCATCACCGAGCGGGAAAGCTGGATCCTCGGCAACGTGGAGGACAATCCGGGCCTGAGCATCGAGGCCAACGCCCGCCTGATCGAACCCGGCTACGACGCGCTCACCCCCGAAAAGAAGGAGGCGATTAATAGCGAAGTGCGGGGCGTGCTCGAAGCGATCGGCGCCAGCCATGGATCCGGCCAATGGAAATCGATGGTGCTGGTCGATGACCGCATCGCCGACAGCATTTTCCAGCAGATCCAGACCCGGCCCCAGGAGTATTCGGTGCTCGCCACCCTCAACCTCAACGGCGACTACGTGAGCGATGCCGCCGCCGCCGTGGTCGGCGGCCTGGGCATGGCGCCGGGCGCCAACATCGGCGATCGGGCCGCCATCTTTGAGGCCACCCACGGCACCGCCCCCAAGCACGCCGGCCTCGATCGCATCAACCCCGGCTCGGTGATTCTCTCCGGCGTGATGATGCTGGAATTTATGGGTTGGCAGGAGGCTGCCGACCTGATCACCGCCGGCCTCAGCGCCGCGATCGTCCATAAAGAAGTGACCTATGACCTGGCGCGGCTGATGGAGCCCAAGGTGGACTCGGTGAGCTGCTCGGGCTTCGCCCAGGCCGTGGTGCGCCACTTCGGCGGCT
>JAEMQZ010000071.1 GCA_016463595.1 Synechococcales cyanobacterium SupBloom_Metag_052
CCTGGTCTTCTGTCACGGCGGGGTTGGCCGTGGTTAACAGGGTGTCGCCGTAGAAGATCGAATCGGCCCCAGCCAGCAGGCAGAGCAGCTGGCCTTCGCGGCCGAGGGCCTCCCGGCCGGCGCTGAGCCGCACCCGGCTGAAGGGCATCAGGATTCGGGCCACGGCCACCATCCGCACCATCTCGAGGGGATCCACGGGCGCCTGCTTCTCCAGGGGGGTGCCTTCCACCGCCACCAGGGCGTTAATCGGCACGCTTTCCGGGTGGGGATTGAGGCCGGCGAGCACGGCCAGCAGGGAAGCCCGATCCCGCCCGGATTCGCCTAGGCCGATGATGCCGCCGCAGCAGAGGCCGATGCCGGCGCCCCGCACCCGGGCCAGGGTTTCGAGCCGTTCCTGGTAGGTGCGGGTGCTGATGATCTGGTCGTAGTGCTCAGGGCTGGTGTCGAGGTTGTGGTTGTAGGCGGTGAGGCCGGCCTCCGCCAGGCGCTGGGCCTGGGGGTCGGTGAGCATGCCGGCGGTAACGCAGGCCTCGAGCCCCAGCTCCCGCACGCCCCGCACCATCGCGAGCATGGCCTCGAAGGGGGCTCCGTCGCGGATTTCGCGCCAGGCCCAGCCCATGCAGAAGCGCTGGGCGCCGGCCGCTTTGGCGGCCCGGGCCCGTTCCAGCACCGGAGCGACCTCCAGGTTGGGGCGGCCGTTGAGGTCGCTGCTGTTGTGCATGGACTGGGGGCAGTAGGCGCAGTCCTCTTCGCAGCCGCCGGTTTTAACGCTGAGCAGGGAGGCGAGTTGTACCCGGTAGCCGGGATTGGCCTGGCGATGCACCGCCTGGGCGCGCCAGAGCAGGTCCATGAGGGGCAGGCCCAGCAGGGCTTCGATTTCGGCCACACTCCAGTCGTGGCGCAGCCCTACCCCGTGGCCCAGGCCGGGAGCCATCTCCAGGCCGGGACCCATCTCCAGGCCTGGCTCGGCGCCGGATGGGGGGAAGGTCTGGACCAGGGCCTGGCCTGGATCCTGGGTGGTCGGCGCTGCGGGGGAGAGGGTCAAGGGCCCGGTGTCAGGGGGTGGGGGAGTGGACGCCACCGAAGCGGCGTTGGCGGCTCTGGTAGTCGAGCAGGGCCTGGGTTAGGGCCGCTTCGTTGAAGTCGGGCCAGAGCACATCGGTGATGTGGAGCTCGGCGTAGGCCAGTTGCCAGAGCAGGAAGTTACTGATCCGGTGTTCGCCGCTGGTGCGGATCAGCAGGTCCGGATCCACCTCCCCGGCCGTGTGCAATTCGGCGGCAAAGCTGTGCTCATCAATGGCGTCCGGATCGAGCTGGCCGGCGGCCACCTGCTCGGCTAGGCGCCGGGCGGCCAGAACCAATTCACGGCGGCCGCCGTAGTTCGTGCAGACGTTGAAATGGATGCCGGTGTTGTGGGCCGTGCGCTCGGTGGCATCGGCGATGCGCTGCTGCAGACCTTCGGGCAGTTGCTGCAATTCCCCCAGGAAGCGGATCCTCACCTGCTCCCGCTCTAGGGCTTCCAGCTCCCGGGCCAGCACCCGCTCAAATAAGGCCATTAAGAAGCTCACTTCCTCCCCGGGCCGGCTCCAGTTCTCAGTCGAGAAGGCGTAGGCGGTGAGGGCACCGATGCCCCAGTCGCTGCAGAGGCGCAGGGTGCGTTTCAGGGCTTCGACCCCCTCGCGATGGCCCATCACCCGCGGCAGGTTGCGCTGGCGAGCCCAGCGGCCGTTGCCATCCATGATCACGGCCACGTGGGCCGGCAGGCGGGCGGGATCAAGGGATTCAGGCAGGGACTGGACCAACGGACGGCTCGCCTGGGGGGTCTCCGTGGTCGCCAGGGAGCGACTCATGCGTGGGGGTCTGGGCCTTCCTTGGCCACGGTACGTCCTGTGCTGACAGGGGACTTGGGGCCATCCGCCGGGCTGGGTCCATTACCGGAACGGGCCGCGGCAGGGCCATGGGTGGGCGCAGGGACCTGGGCGGACCCCCTGGCACTGGCTTGCGCGAGAGCTTTGGCCTGGGAGTTAGCGGGTGCCTTGCTGCCGGGCTTGGTGGCGGACTGGGCCATGGCGTCGGCGAGCAGCTCCTGCAAGCGGCCGCTGGTGATTGGCCGCTCCAGCCGGCCCTGGCGGGCCAGGGACAGGGTGCCCGTTTCTTCCGAAACCACGATGCAGAGGCAGCGATCGAAGCGCTCGGTGATCCCCAGGGCGGCCAGGTGGCGGGTGCCGAAGCGGTTGAGACCCTGACGGGAGATCGGCAGGATCACCCCGGCCGAGAGGATGCGGTTGCCTTTCACCAACAGGGCGCCGTCGTGCAGGGGCGTATTGGCGGTGAACAGGTTCAAGATCAGGTCCACCGATAGCTGGGCATCGATGGCGATGCCGGGATTGAGGAAGTCTTCTGGCCGCAGGTCACTGCCGAGGTCGAGCACGATCAGGCCGCCGCGCCGCAGCTGGGAGAGCTTCCCTGCCGCCGCCGAGAGCACCGCCACGGCCCCGGAGGCCAGCTTGTCGGCTCCCTGGCTGCCAAACAGCACATCGAGGCGGCCGGTGCCGAGCAGCTCCATCAGCCGGCGCAGATCTCCCTGCCAGAGGATCGCGAGGGCCAGGCTGCAGGCCAACACCAGCGCATCCACCAGCTTGCTGGTGAGGGGCAAGTTGGCGTAGCGCTGCACCACCCAGGCCAGGGCCACCAGCAGCAGGTAGCCCCTCAGCAACCAGAGGGTGCGGGGTTCCTTGACCCGGGCCAGGAGCACCAGGCCAAGGGCTGTCGCCAACAGCAGATCGAGCAGCAGCCTCAGATCGACGAACCCCAACCCGATCCCCTCAGCAAGCCACCGGAATGGGGTCAGGTTACCGGCGTTAACCGTTCTGGCAGCAGGTCGTAGCGCAGCAGCTCCTCTGGCTGTTCGCGTCGTTGCACCAGATCCGCCGCTCCCTCGTGTACGAGCACGGCCGCTGGTTTGGGGATGCGGTTGTAATTGGAGGCCATTGAGGCGTTGTAGGCACCGGTGGCAAAAACAGCGAGCACATCGCCGCTTTGGGCCGGCGGCAGGGCCAGATCCTTCAACAAAATATCGCCCGATTCGCAGTGTTTGCCGGCCAGGGTGACCCGCTCGCTGGCCGCGGCCCGGGGCCGCTCCACCAACACGGCCGTGTATTGGGATTGATAGGTAATCGGCCGGGGGTTGTCGCTCATGCCGCCATCCACCGACAGGTAGGTGCGGATGCCGGGCACCTCCTTGCGGCTACCGATGCGATAGAGGGTGAGGCCGGCGCTGGCCACCAGGGAGCGGCCCGGTTCACAGAGCAGGCGGGGTAGCTCCAGGCCCCGTTGCTGGCAGGCCTGGTGCACCGCTTCGGCCACCCCCCGGACCCACTCCTGGATCGACGGGGGATCGTCACTAGTCACGTAGCGAATGCCGAGACCGCCGCCCACGTTGAGATCGCGCACGGGATGGCCGAGGGAGCGGGCCAGGGCCAGGGCATCGGCGAGCACCCCGGCCAGGTCCCGGTGCGGTTGCAGTTCGAAGATTTGGGAGCCGATGTGGGCATGGAGGCCGGTGAGCTGGGCCCAGGGGTGCCGGGTGAGTTCCCGCAGCACCGCTTCGAGCTGGTCGGGGTCAAAGCCGAACTTGCTATCGAGGTGGCCGGTCTGGATGTACTCGTGGGTGTGGCACTCGATGCCCGGGGTAAGCCGCAGCATCAGGGACACCGGGGCCGCCGGCGCCAATTCGGCCAGCAGCTCCAGGTCGTGCCAGTTGTCGAGCACCACGGTGACGCCAGCCCCGATCGCCAGGGTTAGCTCCTCGCGGGATTTGTTATTGCCGTGCAGCACGATCCGCTCGGCGGGCATGCCGCCCTCCAGGGCAGTGAGCAGCTCACCCGAGGACACCGCATCGAGGCCCAGGCCTTCCGAGGCCACCAGGGCAGAGATCGCCAGGCTGCTGTTGGCCTTGGAGGCGTAGATGGCCAGCGACGGGCCCGGGTAGTGGGCTTCAAGGGCCTGGCGATAGGCCCGGCAGGTGGCCCGCAGGGTGGCTTCATCAAGCACATACAGGGGCGTGCCATAGCGCTGGGCAAGGTCTGCCAGGTCACAGCCGCCCACCTGCAGCCGTCCCTTGGCATCCAAGACGCTGGTAATCGGGCTCAGGTTGCGGTTGGGACTCTCGATGTCCCGCTCCAGCTCGTAGGGGCCGGTGGCTTCCGGGGTGGTGGCCACCACCGCTGCAGAGGTCAGCCCAGCTGCCGCAGCAGCTGACTCAGCAGCTGACTCAGTGGTGATGGTCATCAGGGGGCCCGAATCCGGCAAGGGCGACAATCGTAGGCAGAACGGGTTGAGGGGCTGTGCCCGATCGAACCGATGCTGCCCTGGGTCTGGCTCAGTCAGCCCCCTCGGAACCCGAACCTTCTTCAGAGCTGCCCTTGAGGCCAAGCCCTGCCAGGCAGTTGCAAGCCTTTGATCTGCAGGCCTGCCTCGCCCTCGATGCTGCAGCCCTAGGCGGCTTCTGGAGCGAAAGCCAATGGCGCTCGGAGCTCGAGGGGGCCGGCCGCCTTTGCCTGGGAATCGACCAGCCCAATCCCGGGGACCCCGGCGGCCTGGTGGGGGTGGCCTGCGGCTGGCTGGTGGTGGATGAACTGCACATCACCGTGCTTGCCGTCGATCCCGCGGGCCGCCGCCAGGGCCTGGGGCGCCAGTTGCTCGAGGCCCTGCTCGCCGGGGCCCGGGCCCGGGGCGCCTTGCACGCCACCTTGGAGGTGGCAGCTGACAACCAGGCGGCCCTAGCTCTCTATGGCGCCTGTGCTTTCCAGACGGCGGGAACCCGCCGGGGTTACTACCGCGGCGGCCAGGATGCCCTGATCCAATGGAAAAGGATCGCTTCCGTTGCATAGGGCGGGACCAGCTTGAGAGCGGCCTTCGCTAACTGTCAGCATTGGTACGGATTGCCGCCTATTTTTGTCGCAAACACCCAAAAGTTTCATCGGTTACGTTGTTGCGCCAACTGGGGCTCTCCCCTGTCAGGCCAAGGCTTATTCCCCTGGCCGAGCGCCACCCCCATTCCCCTGCCAATCCTGATAGCTTGGGGACACCTGCAACTGGCACCGCATCATGTTCGAGCGGTTTACCGAGAAAGCCATCAAGGTGATCATGCTGGCCCAGGAGGAGGCCCGCCGCCTTGGCCACAACTTCGTCGGCACTGAGCAGATCTTGCTGGGCTTGATCGGCGAGGGCACCGGGGTGGCAGCCAAGGTGCTGAAGTCGATGGGGGTCAACCTCAAGGACGCCCGGGTCGAGGTCGAAAAGATCATCGGCCGCGGCTCCGGCTTTGTGGCCGTGGAGATCCCCTTCACGCCCCGGGCCAAGCGGGTCCTGGAACTGTCCCTCGAAGAAGCGCGCCAACTCGGCCATAACTACATCGGTACCGAACACCTGCTGCTAGGCCTGATCCGCGAGGGTGAAGGCGTGGCCGCCCGGGTGCTGGAAAACCTCGGCGTCGACCTGGCCAAGGTGCGCACCCAGGTGATCCGCATGCTGGGCGAAACGGCCGAGGTGGCCTCCGGTGGCGGCAGCAAGGGCTCTACAAAAACCCCAACGCTGGATGAATTCGGCACCAACCTCACCCAGCTGGCCGCAGAAGGCAAGCTCGATCCGGTGGTGGGTCGCCAGAATGAAATTGAACGGGTCATCCAGATCCTTGGCCGTCGCACAAAGAACAACCCGGTGCTCATTGGCGAGCCTGGGGTGGGTAAAACGGCCCTTGCTGAAGGCCTGGCCCAGCGCATCACCCAGGGTGAAATTCCCGACATTCTCGAAGATAAGCGCGTTCTCACCCTTGATGTCGGCCTGCTGGTGGCCGGCACCAAATATCGGGGTGAGTTTGAGGAGCGCCTCAAAAAGATCATGGAGGAGATCCGCAGCGCCGGCAATGTGATCCTCGTGATTGATGAGGTTCACACCTTGATTGGCGCGGGTGCGGCCGAAGGCGCCATTGATGCTGCCAACATTCTGAAGCCGGCCCTAGCCCGGGGCGAGCTGCAATGCATCGGCGCCACCACCCTTGATGAATACCGCAAGCACATCGAACGGGATGCGGCCCTAGAGCGGCGCTTCCAGCCGGTGATGGTGGGCGAGCCTTCCGTGGCCGACACGATTGAAATCCTGCGGGGCCTGCGGGAGCGCTATGAACAACATCACCGCCTCAAAATCAGCGACGAAGCTGTTGTGGCAGCCGCCACCCTCGGTGATCGCTACATCTCCGATCGTTTCCTGCCCGATAAGGCCATCGACCTGATTGATGAGGCTGGCAGCCGAGTGCGTCTGCTCAATTCCAAGCTGCCGGTGGCGGCTAAGGAAGTGGATAAGCAGCTGCGCGATGTGCAGAAGCGCAAGGAAGCTGCAGTGCGCGAGCAGGACTTTGGCAAGGCCGGCGAATTGCGCGATAAGGAAGTGGAATTGCGCGAGCAGATCCGCACGATCCTGCAGTCCCGCCGCGACGAAGAATCCAGCACGACAAGCGATTCTGGCGAAGTCGCTTTAGCAGAAACGGCCCCAGCCGGGGCTTTCTCCGAGGGCCAATCGGCCTATGACGCTTCCGGTGAGCGCACCCCCGTGGTCACCGAGGAGGACATTGCCCAGATCGTCGCGTCCTGGACTGGGGTGCCGGTGCAAAAACTCACCGAGAGCGAATCGGTGAAGTTGCTAAACATGGAGGAAACCCTCCACCAGCGCCTGATCGGCCAAGACGAGGCCGTCAAGGCCGTGTCCAAGGCGATCCGTCGGGCCCGGGTTGGTCTCAAAAATCCCAACCGCCCGATTGCCAGCTTTATCTTCTCTGGCCCCACCGGCGTCGGCAAAACCGAGCTCACCAAAGCGTTGGCCGCCTACTTCTTCGGCAGCGAAGAGTCGATGATCCGTCTCGACATGTCGGAATACATGGAGCGCCACACGGTCAGCAAGCTGATCGGTTCGCCCCCGGGCTATGTGGGCTTCAACGAAGGCGGCCAGCTCACCGAGGCTGTACGCCGGCGGCCCTACACCGTGATTCTGTTCGATGAAATCGAGAAGGCCCACCCTGATGTCTTCAACCTGCTGCTGCAGCTGCTCGAAGATGGCCGCCTCACCGATTCCAAGGGCCGCACGGTGGACTTCAAGAACACCATGATCATCATGACCTCGAACATCGGTTCGAAGGTGATTGAGAAGGGCGGCGGCGGCCTCGGTTTTGAGTTCTCCGGCAGCAGTGTCGAAGACACCCAATACACGCGAATCCGTTCGCTGGTGAACGAGGAGCTGAAGCAATACTTCCGCCCCGAATTCCTGAACAGGCTCGATGAAATCATCGTGTTCCGCCAGCTCAGCCGCGACGAGGTCAAGCTGATCGCCGAGATCATGCTGCGCGAAGTCTTTGTCCGCATGCAGGAGAAGGGCATCACCCTGTCGGTTTCGGAATCCTTCAAGGAGCGGCTTGTCGAAGAGGGTTACAACCCCAGCTACGGTGCCCGCCCCCTGCGCCGCGCCGTGATGCGCCTGCTCGAAGATTCCCTGGCCGAGGAATTCCTCTCCGGCCGCATCAGCGACGGCGACTCAGCCCTCGTTGACGTGGATGACAG
>JAEMQZ010000018.1:0-7728 GCA_016463595.1 Synechococcales cyanobacterium SupBloom_Metag_052
TTCCTTCAGGCCTCCACGTAGTAGCCGCTGCGGGCCAGGGCCTCTTCCTCGGCGCTGAAGTGGGGCGGCTCCAACACCAGGCTGGGGTCGTAGTGGTAAGTGGCCGAAAGAAACTGGGAGGCCAGCAGGGCCTGCTCGACGCTGTCGACCGAGGCCTCCGCCCGCTCCCACACCCGCTGTAACTCCTCCTTGTCGCCGCGACGCAGGGCCTGCTGGAGCTCATCGCGCAGGATCGAGAGGTGGCTGGCCTTTTTGATCACCGAATAAATGCGTTCGATCCGCTCCAGGGGCAGGCTCGGCTCCGCCAGGGCCCGGGCCCGGGCCAGTTCCGAATCGAGGCTGGGCCAGTAGCGGGTGGTGTAGTGGGCATCACTTTCCTGGTGGAACCAGGGCTCGCTGCGGGCAATCGAAGAGGACACCGTGTTGTGCAGTTTCCAGAGGAACAGGCGCAGCCCGGTGCTATCGGTAATCGAGGCCAGTTTGGAATCGATCGTCACCTCGATGTGTTCGGTGGGAGTTTGGGGGCCCAGGAGTAGGTATTCGATTGGGTACATGGTCACCTCCCGATTTTTAACCACGTAGCGATTCAGGTGGAACCGGCAATAGGGGCAGGGATACATGGTGGCTAGGGCCGGGAAGAAGCGCTTGAAGCAAGCCAAAGCTTCGTTTTGACGCTCCCCTGGGGGCATGGCCTGAATCAACTCGGCGCTGGTATGCATGAACCGCCAGGTGGCGGGGCCGAGGTAATAGGGAAAGCTCAGACGCATCTCCGATCGCTCGATGTCATCACGCCCCAGGAAGACATCAATGAAGGCAACGTATTCGGAGAGGTAACCGCTCTCGCGCCCAAACTCCTCGCGCTCCCGCCTTTTTTGGACACCATTAATATAGTGGTAGCTCAATTCCCAGGCTTGCTTGAGTTCCTGCTTCACAGGCAACGAGCAGCCCAGGAAATGGGCCTTAAGGGCCGTGGCGTAGCTATCGAAATCGCCAGCTTGGTGACGCCGTTCAAACCAGGCATCGAGATCGGCTTCGGTTTCAGCCTCGACCGCCGCCAGGTCGGATCGCGACATTACCGAGGCGGCCTTGAGCAACTTCGGCATGAAGTCCTCATACCAGTAACGGGTCGGCAGGATCGCGCCGGCATAGCGGGTATCGGAGTCGTCGACGATGACGCGATGCCAGCGCTCCAAGAAGGGTGTGACCGAGCTTCCCTCCCCCTGGTCGCCTGGGGAGACGGTATGGCGATGGAGGGAGAGTTCGCGGAAATCCTCCTGGTGCCGCAGGCGATTGAGTTCGTGCAATTGCAGGTCCTCCAGGCCAATCTCGGCAAGGTGGTGGCCCTGGAGTCCGCCACTGAGCACCAGTTCCATGGCAGCAGCGAACACCTGGTGGTGGTGTTCAAGCCCATCGAGCTCGGCCTCAATCACCTGCTCGGCCGCCGCCATCTCGGCGGTTGGCTCGATGGTGGCCCAGTTGGCCATGCGGCTTTCCAGCTGGGCCAGCATGGCATTGACGGAGCTGCGCAGATCCTCTAAGGGCTGCTGGGCCCCTACTTCAACAATGCCTAGGGATTGATAAAGATCCAGCGCCGCATTCACAAAGCCGGCAAAATTGGGGATCGTGTAAGGCAGGTCGTAGGCGCGTAGATGGGTTTCGGAGTTGGCGGAATAGTTCTCCCGAAAGCTGCGATAGGCCGCCCCCTGGAGCAGACGGAACAACCCGATACGCATCTGCAGAGGGGAGGTGCCTCCCTTGCTGGCTCCCTTGGGGCTGGCCGGAGCCGGGCTGGCGGTGGGCTGGCCACTCGCCGGCACCTGGGCCGGAGCCGATGGCGCGGCTGGGGCACCCTGGGCAGCGGTTCCGGCCCCATGGGCCCCGGGCCGACCCCCCAGATGGGCCGCGTGATAGGCCTTGGGGTGGGCCGAAAAATCCTGGGGCAAGAAGGCAAGGATATCGGCCAGGGTGATTTCTCCGGAGCCATCCCGGTTCAGTTCCACCACCAGCTCCTTGGCTTCCGCTTCGGGCAGTTCAAAGAGTTGGACCAACCGCTGCACCTGGGCAGGATCGACCGTTCCCCGTTGGTCGGGATCGAGCAGGCGGAAGGCGGCCTCAAGGCGCAGGCGCTGGTCGCCCAGAAGCACCGTGAGCAGTAAAAGGCGCCGGTCCCGGTTGGCATCGGGCGGGATTCGGTAGGCCACACAAACCGCCTCAACTTCGCGGCCATTGAGCGGAACCCCGGCGGCGGCGCAGGCCTGGGTTAGGAGTTGGGAGGTGGGAACACGCGGATGCTCACCTGCGAGTACTTGCCAACGCTCGGCAATCGATTCCAACGTTGGCAGCAGGGAGATTTCGGACATTATTCGTTTCTAGCGAACCTGAGGTTAGTCGCGCTGCAGCTGCTTTTTAGCGGGCGCGGGTCACACGACTGTTCGAGCACCGCGGCCAGGGCGGCTGTGCTCGAAGATGGAACCATGCCCCGGCCCGCCGCCTGCCTATTTGACCTCGATGGACTGCTGCTCGACACCGAGCCGCTCCATGCCCGGGCTTGGCAAGAAGCGGCTAGCCACTTTGGCCGCCCCCTGGCGCGGGCCGAACTGCTCTCCCTGCGGGGACGGCGGCGCCAGGACTGTGTGCGCCTGGTGTTGGGCTGGATTGCCGAGACCAGTAGCCTTCCACCCACGGCACCCGAGCTGCTGGCGGTGCGCCAGCCCGTGGCCGAGGCCCTGCTGGTGTTGGCCAAACCGATGCCTGGCGCCGAGGGGCTGGTCTCCCGTTGCAGCCAAAGGGGCATTCCGATGGCCCTGGCCACCAGCAGCTCCCGCGATGCGGTGGCCCTGAAAACAGCTCCTCACCCCTGGTTGGCGCTGATTACGGCGCGGGTGTTCGGTGATGATCCGGGCCTGGCCGCTGGCAAGCCGGCACCGGATGTGTATCTGCTGGCGGCAGAACAACTGGGGGTGAACGCGCAGGATTGCTGGGCCTTTGAGGATTCCCCGGCCGGCGCCGAAGCCGCCACTGCAGCTGGATGCCGGGTGTTTGTTCTGGCGCCCCAGGACCTGGATGCCTGCCAACGCCGGGATCTCTATCCGGCCAGCGCTGAGCTGATCAACGACTTGGCGGAGGTGCAGGTGTGACGCTTGAGCTTTTAGGCGATTTAGGGTTTATGAGATTTAGGGTTTATGAGATACAGATTAATGAGCCATTGCGGCATCAATTAACTCAGCAAAAGGCTTCTATCTAGCAATCAATAGAGCCGGCTAAGCACAAATTCCGGTAGTTGCAGCAGGGCACCACGGCACTCCGAGGGGGGCAGCCAGCTGAGGGCATCGGCCGCATCGCGGGCGAAGTCCTGGGCCAGGGCGCGGGAGCGGCCAATCGCTTCACTGCCCCGCACCAACGCCAGGGCCTGCTCCAGGTCGCCGCTTTCGCAGAACTCCCGCTCGATCAAGCCGGCCAGGGCCGGGTGTTCCTCCATCGCATAGAGGGCTGGTGCCGTGAGATAGCCCGAGGCCAGGTCGCTGGCGGCGGGTTTGCCCAGCTGTTGGTCGTTGCCGGTGAAATCGAGGATGTCATCCACCACCTGGAAGGCCAGACCCAGCTGGCGGCCGAAGCGGTATAAATCATCCAATCGCCCATCGGCCAAGCCGCTGAGCACTCCAGCCGCCCGGCAACTGTTTGCAATCAGGGAGGCCGTTTTGCAGTAGCTCTTTTCCAGGTAGGTGGCGAAGGTTTGGCCCGTGTCGTAGCGGAACAGGCCCTGGCGGATTTCACCATCGGCCAGATCCATAATGACGCGCGAGAGCAACTTCACCACCTCAAGGTTGTCGAGGTTGGCTAGGTGCCAGCTGGCCTGGGCGAAGAGGAAATCGCCGGCCAACACCGCCACCCGATGGTTGAAGCGGCTATGCACGGTGGCCACACCGCGGCGGGTTGCGGCCTCATCGACCACGTCATCGTGGACGAGGGAGGCGGTATGGATCATTTCGGTGATCTCGGCCAGGCGCCGGTGACGCGCTCCGAGCTCGCCATCGGCGGAAAGGGCCCGGGAGATCAACAGAACAATGCCGGGACGCAAGCGCTTCCCACCGGCGCTGAAAAGGTGTTCGGCAGCCGCCTGCAGGATTGGGTGACCAGCACCGATCAGGTGGCGCAGGTCGCTGAGGAGGGTTTCTAGATCCACCTCCACGGGCTGAAGAAGCTCTGCGACCGTTGCCATGACCCCCTGCGGTGCCCGGATCCTAGAAGGCCCTACTGGGCTGGTGCTGGTTGGCTGGCAGCGGATTTCCAGCGAACCGTTGGCCTGGCTGCTAGCCCTGGCGCAGGTCCACCTGCCGCACCTCGGGCCGCTCCCCTAGCCAGGCAGTGGCCGCCAGGGCAAAGGGTTGCGCCGGTCCCGTCACCCGGAAGCGACAACGCTCCAACCGTTGGGCCGGCTGATCCAGGCAGGGGGCCAGCACGCTGTCGAGGCGGGCGGCGGCGGCCACGGCCGGATCCACCAGGCGCACCTCCGGGGGGAGCAACTCCTGCAGCAACGGTTGCAGCAGGGGGTAGTGGGTGCAACCGAGCACGATCACTTCAACCCGGGCCGCCAGCAGGGGCTCCAGGTAGGTCTGGGCGGCCTGGCGCAGGGCAGCCCCTGAGAGCTGGCCTGCTTCGATCAGGGGCACAAAGGCCGGACAGCCCACTTCCAACACCTCGGCTCCGGGGTGGACGGCGCGGATGCTGTGGCCATAGGCGCCGCTGGCCGCGGTCGCTGGAGTGGCCAGCACCCCCACCCGGTCCGCTTGCAGCTGGCTAGCGGCACTGTCGATCAGGCCGAGAACGGGCACCCCGGCCAGGCTTTCGGCCAGATCAAAGGCGAGGGCGTTGGTGGTGTTGCAGGCCATCAAAATTCCATCCACCCCCTGGCGCCCCAGCCAGCGGATTACCTCGGCGGCGATGGCGCGAATCTCCTCGGGGCTGCGCTGGCCATAGGGCACCCGCGCCGTATCGCCCAGGTAGAGGCAGCGCTGGCCAGGCCGCCGGGCCAGCACCTGGCGCAACACCGTCAGACCACCGACGCCGCTATCAAACAGGCCCAGCACGCTGCTCACGGGCCCTGCCGCAACACATTGAGTAGACCCCGGCTAATGGCTAAGGCCAATCGGCGGCGATGGGCGGGGTCGGCTAGACGCGGCGCATCGAGCTCGCCGGTGAGAAAGCCCATCTCCAGCAAAGCGGAGGGCATCGTCGTGCGGCGGATCACGTAAAAACGGGCCGTGCGGGCGCCGCGATCGGGACTACCGGGTGACACGGCCAGCACCTCCTCCTGGACGGCCTGGGCAAGGGCCCGGGCCCGGGGGCTGTCGAAATAAAAGGTTTCGATGCCATTGACATCGGGGCGGGCCATGGAGAGGGCATTGGCGTGGACGCTCAAGAAGAGATCGGCGCCACTGCTATTAGCCAGGGCCGCCCGCGGCGGCAGGTCCACGTCTACTTCCGAGGTGCGGGTCATCAACACCTGCACCCCCTTGGCCTGGAGCAACTGGGCCACCTGCAGGCTGACATCGAGCACCACATCGGTTTCGCGCAGGTTGCCAATGCCCACGGCGCCAGGATCGGGGCCCCCATGGCCGGGATCGATCACCACCTTGAAGCGGCCCCTGGCGCCAGGCGGGGGTGAAGACAGGCGCCTCGATGTCGCCTTCGCCCAGGGCCTGCAGGCCATAGGGGGCCAGGCCAGTGAGGTCCATGCGCCAGCGGTCCCGGGCCGTGCCCACCAGCTTCAAGCTGCTGGGGTCGAGCTGGGTGCCGGGCTGGAACTCCACCACCAGCCGGGTGGAATCGGGGGTGGGCTGGCCGACCCGGATCTGGCGCACTAGGCCGCTGCCGGGGATCGTGCGGGTCCGCAACGGCGCCCCAGGCAGGTCAAACCAGACCCGTGGTCCGATGCCACCGCGTCCGGCCTCGTAGAAGGCCCTCACGGGTAGGTCTGGGGCGGTCCGCAGCTCCAATTGACCCTCGCGGTTGATGCGCCAGGCCGACAGGGAGCTCGCCGCCAGGGCCGGCAGGGGCGCCAGGGCCAGCGCCAAGGGCACTAGGGCATGAACCAGCGCAAGAACAGTGCGCCCCCCGCTCGGACGGCGGCGCGACACCAGGCCAGCCATCGGCGCGTTCAGAAGAGGGCGGGACGACGGTGCTGCAGGCTCGGCATCTGGGCCCGCACCCGGGAGCCATGGCCGGGATCTACCGGTGCCACGGCCAGGCCCGGCGCCACACCCGCATCGGCCAGAACCGTGCCCCAGGGATCGATCACCATGGCGTGGCCATAGCTCTGGCGGCGGCCGTAGTGGAGGCCCGTTTGGGCCGGCGCCAGCACGTAGGCGGTGTTTTCGATCGCCCGGGCCTGCAGTAACACCTGCCAGTGATCCTTGCCGGTGAAGGCGGTGAAGGCGGCGGGAATCATCAATAGATCGGCCCCGCTGGCGGCCAAGTGTCGATAAAGCTCAGGAAAGCGCACGTCGTAGCAGATGGACAGACCCACCTTGCAAAGGCCGGGGATCTCCACTACTGGCGGCAAGCTGTCGCCAGGCTGCACCGTGGCCGACTCCCGGTAGGTGTTGCCGTCGGGCAGGTCGACATCGAAGAGGTGAATCTTGTCGTAGCGGGCCAGCAGCTGGCCGTCCTTGCTGACCAGGTCGGCCCGGTTAAAGGTCTGGCCCTCGCCTGCTGGGGCGGGGTAGCCGCCGCCGAGCAGGGCCACCTGGTATCGGCGGGCCATCGTGACCAGAAACTTCTGGCTGCGTTCGGCCAGCATCGGCGCCAGGTCCAGCCTCAGGGCGTCGGGACCCATGAAAGCGAAGTTTTCCGGCAATCCCACCAGCTCGGCGCCGCGGCGCACGGCCAGCTCGATTTGCTCCTCAGCTGCGGCCCAGTTGGCCTCGGGATCGGAGGTGCTGGTGAGCTGGATTGCTGCCGCCAGAAAGCTTGTCACCGCTGCAAAATCCCTGGTCTATCAACTTTAGGGGTGTGGCGATCCGCCCTTGGCCGGGCCTGGTCAGGACCAGCTCAGCGGGCTTCGAGCACGCCCGGGCTCGTCTGCGTCGGCACGATCGTCAGGCTGTCGACGGCGGCGCAGCAGCGGAAATCGGCGTCGTGGTCGCCCAGGCTGATGAGGCGCTGGCCATGGCTGGCGACCCGCAGGCAACCCTCTGGGTCCTGGCGCCATTGCTGCCAAAGGGCCAGGGCCGCAACCATCTCGTCGTTGCCGCTTGTGACGGCCGTACCTGCACCTAGATCCATGGCCGCAGCGGCCACGGCCCCGGCCGCCAGGCTGTCTTCCAGGGAATAGTCCCCCTCCCAGCCGCTACCCACGATCCACACCGTCTGGGCGCCGGACTCCAGCAAGCGCTGGGCCACGGCGCTGCGGTTTGGCAGACAGGCCGTCACCAGCAACTCCACGGGCCGCACCCGGTCGAGGGAGCGGGTGCCGTTCGTCGTGCTCATAAACAGGCGTTTGCCCGCCACCACCTCCGGGATCACGGCTAGGGGTGAATTGCCCAGGTCGAAGCCCTCCAGGCGCTTGCCGCCCCGTTCGCCGGCGCGGAGGCGCTTGTCCGCCGGCCAGGCGCTGGCGGCCGCCTCCAGCTCAGCCAGGTCGGCGAAGGCCTCGATCGCCTCGGCCCCGTTGGCCAGGGACCAGGCAATCGTGGTGGTAGCCCGCAGGACATCAATCACCACGGCCGC
>JAEMQZ010000018.1:7828-26403 GCA_016463595.1 Synechococcales cyanobacterium SupBloom_Metag_052
CCAGGGACCAGGCAATCGTGGTGGTAGCCCGCAGGACATCAATCACCACGGCCGCATCGGGCCAGGCTGGTGCTCCAGCAGCCCGGCCCGATGCGGCCGCCCCCCCAACCGCGGGCACGCATTCGGAGGTGGGGAAATAGGAGATCAGCACGGCCGCGATGCAGGGCAAGGTGCGTCACAGTAGGCACCGCAACGGATCGGCGATGGGCTCGGCTCTGGCGACAGGCGGCAAGGGCCAGACAAGGCGCTCCAAGCGGGATCTGCGCGGCTTTCTTGAGCTGCTAGAGCAGCGGGGCCAGCTGCGCCGGATCACGGCCCCGGTGGACCCGGACTTGGAAGTGGCGGCGATCGCCGACCGGGTCTTGGCCATGGGGGGGCCGGCCCTGCTGTTCGAGAATGTGATCGGCTCGTCCATGCCCGTGGCGGTGAACCTGCTCGGCACGGTGGAGCGGGTGGTCTGGAGCATGGGCATGGAGGCGCCCGAGGAGCTGGAGGCCTTAGGCGAGCGCCTGGCCCTGTTGCAACAGCCGCGGCCGCCCAAGGGCCTGAAGGAAGCGACCCGCTTCGGCGGCCTGCTACTTGACCTGCTCAAGGCCCGCCCTGACCTGGACCTCGCGCCCCCCTGCCAGCAGCAGATCTTCAAGGGGGCGGAGGTGAACCTCGACAACCTGCCCCTGCTGCGCCCCTGGCCCGGAGATGCCGGACCCGTGATCACCCTGGGCCTGGTGATCACCAAAGACCCGGAAACGGGCGTGCCCAACGTGGGCGTTTATCGCCTGCAGAAGCAATCGATCAATACGGCCACGGTGCATTGGCTGAGCGTGCGCGGCGGCGCCCGCCACCTGCGCAAGGCCGCGGCCCTGGGCAAGCCCCTGGAGGTGGCCGTGGCGATCGGTGTCCATCCCCTGCTGGTGATGGCAGCGGCCACGCCGATTCCGGTGCAGCTCAGCGAATGGTTATTTGCCGGTATCTACGCCGGTGAGGGCGTGCGCTTGGCCCGCTGCAAGACCGTGAACCTGGAGGTGCCCAGCCACAGCGAAGTGGTGCTCGAAGGCACGATCACCCCGGGCGAACTGGGCCCCGATGGCCCCTGCGGCGACCACATGGGCTTCTACGGCGGCGAAGAGGCCTCGCCCCTGGTGCGCTTCCACTGCGTCACCCAACGCCGCAAACCGGTGTTCCTCACCACCTTCAGCGGCCGGCCCCCCAAGGAGGAGGCCATGCTCGCCATTGCCCTCAACCGCCTCTACACGCCGATCCTGCGCCAGCAGATCCCCGAGATCGTTGATTTCTTCCTGCCGATGGAGGGACTCAGCTACAAGCTGGCCGTGCTGGCGATCGACAAGGCCTACCCGGGCCAGGCCAAGCGGGCGGCGATGGCCTTCTGGAGCGCCCTACCCCAGTTCACGTACACCAAGTTCGTGGTGGTGGTGGACAAGAGCATCAACATTCGCGATCCGCGCCAGGTGATTTGGGCGATCAGCGCCCAGGTGGATCCCCAGCGGGACCTGTTCGTGCTCGAAAACACCCCCTTTGATTCCCTCGACTTCGCCAGCGAGCGGCTCGGCCTGGGCGGCCGCCTGGCCATCGATGCCACCACCAAGGTGGGACCAGAAAAACGCCACGACTGGGGCGAAGCCCTGGGCCGCCCCGCCGAGCTGGAGGCCCGCATCGATGCCCGCTGGGCGGAACTAGGCCTGGCCGACCTGGGCCAGGGGGAACCGGACCCCGCCCTGTTCGGTTACACGCTCGAACACGTCCTGGAGCGGCTGGCCCTGGGGGCCCTGGGAGCGAAACCCTGAGCGAGCTGCTGCGCAAAAGCGGCCTCCAGGCCCTGCGGGCCCTGCTGCAGCTGGCGGCCGAGCCCAAGAGCTGGCAATCGATCACGGCCATCGCCACGGCCCAGGGCCTGCCCCAGCCCATGCTCGAGCAACTGCTGCTGCAACTGCGGCGCTCAGGTCTTGTGGAGGCCCGCCGCGGCCGTTATGGCGGCTATCGCCTGGTTCGACCTGCCCGGGAGATCCCCGTGGCCGCCGTGCTCGAGGCGGTGGCGGGAGGGGCCGGCATAACGGCGCCGCCCCAGGCAAGCCTGGACCCGTCGCAGCCAGGGTCCCAGGCGGAATTCTTAGGCAAGCCAGCCGCTGAACCGGAGCCCAACGGGGTAGCCGTGGCGGAGGAAAGGGTGCTTGCGGCCCTGGAGCGGCGCCTGAAGCGAGCTCTGGAACGGGAACTGCGCGACCTGAGCCTGGAGGAACTCCACTACGACCTGCGCAGCTGGAAAGAAAGCCTGAGCAACGACGGCGGCCTGCTGTTGGGGTAAGGGCTCCAGGGGCCTGACCTGGGGCAACTGGCCTGCGGGCGGCCCCTGCCTACGCTCACGCACCAGATGCCTTATCCCCATGCCCCTCGCCCTGGGAACCCAGCCGGCCCGCAGCCTCCAGGGGGTAGTTCAGGTGCCGGGCGACAAGTCGATTTCGCACCGGGCCCTGCTATTTGGCGCGATTGCCGAAGGCACCACGCGGATCAGCGGCCTGCTGCCCGCCGAGGATCCGCTCAGCACCGCCGCCTGCCTACGGGCCATGGGCGTGACGATCTCCGCCATTGAGGCTGGCCAGCTGGTGAGCGTGGAAGGCGTGGGCCTCGATGGCCTGCGCGAACCCGAGGACGTGCTCGATTGCGGCAACTCGGGCACCACCATGCGCTTGATGCTCGGCCTGCTGGCCGGCCGCTCCGGCCGCCATTTCGTGCTTACGGGCGATAGTTCCCTGCGGCGCCGGCCGATGCAGCGGGTGGGCGGCCCCCTGGCCCAGATGGGAGCCCAGATCTCCGGGCGCAGCGCCGGCAACCTGGCCCCCCTAGCGATCCGGGGCCAGCAACTCCTAGGCGCCACAATCCGCACTCCGGTGGCCTCGGCCCAGGTGAAGAGCGCCCTGGTGCTGGCCGCCCTCACGGCGACAGGCGACACCACCGTGATCGAGCCGGTGCAGAGCCGGGACCACAGCGAGCGGATGCTGCGGGCCTTCGGTGCCCAGCTCAGCGTCGGCGGACCCGGCCTAACCGAAGTGACCGTGACCCCGGGGGCCAACCTGCGGGGCCAGGACGTGATCGTGCCTGGCGACATCAGTTCGGCCGCCTTCTGGTTAGTGGCCGGCGCCATTACCCCCGGCGCCGACCTCACCGTGCAGAACGTGGGACTCAACCCCAGCCGCACCGGCGTGCTCGATGTGCTCGAGCAGATGGGCGCCCGCATCGAGCTGCTCAACACCCGCGAAGTGGCCGGCGAACCGGTGGGAGACCTGCGCGTGACCCACGGCCCCCTCCAGGCCTTCACGATTGGCGCCGAGCTGATCCCGCGGCTTGTGGATGAAATCCCGGTACTGGCTGTGGCGGCCTGCTATGCCGAGGGGATCAGCCGGGTCACCGGCGCCGAGGAGCTAAGGGTCAAGGAAACGGACCGGCTGGCGGTGATGGCCCGCCAATTGGGGGCCATGGGCGCCCGCATCGAGGAATTCGCCGATGGGCTCACGATCGAAGGCGGCATTCCCCTGCACGGGGCCGAAGTCGACAGCGAAACCGACCATCGCGTCGCCATGAGCCTGGCGGTGGCGGCCCAGGTGGCCCATGGCCCCACCCAGCTGCATCGGCCTGGGGCCGCCGCCGTCTCCTATCCCGGGTTCTGGGACGACCTGGAGCGGCTCCAGGCCTAATCCAGCTGGGAGCGAACCGGCGTTCGGGTTCGTGCCATCCCCTGCTGGGGCTGTCAACACCAGCTAGCTCTGGCGACGGCCGGTAGATTCCGGCCCAGTGATCCCGCCCCTGCCGATGCTCGCCGTTGCCGTCTTGGCTGCCGGGAAGGGCACCCGCATGAAAAGCGACCTGCCCAAGGTGCTCCAGCCCCTGGCCGGTGCCACCCTGGTGGAACGGGTGCTGGCTAGTTGCCAGCGCCTCAATCCCTCCCGTCAGCTGCTGGTGGTGGGCCACCAGGCCGAGCGGGTGCAGACCTCCCTGGCCGCCCGGCCCGAACTGGAGTACGTGCTGCAACAACCCCAGAACGGCACCGGCCACGCCGTGCAGCAACTGCTGGAGCCCCTTGCCGGCTTTGAAGGCGAACTGCTCGTGCTCAACGGCGATGTGCCCCTGCTGCGGGAGCAGACCCTCGAGCACCTGCTGGAGCGCCACCGCTCCAGCGGCGCCGCCGTCACCCTGCTGAGCGCGCGCCTGGCCGATCCCACGGGCTACGGCCGGGTGATTGCCGATGAAGCCGGACAGGTG
Organism: Synechococcales cyanobacterium SupBloom_Metag_052; assembly: GCA_016463595.1. GTDB lineage: Bacteria > Cyanobacteriota > Cyanobacteriia > PCC-6307 > Cyanobiaceae > BAIKAL-G1. The sequence goes on from JAEMQZ010000018.1 coordinate 12,101, forward strand.
AGCGCGATCGTTGAGCATCGCGACTGCACGGCCGACCAGAAGGCGATCAACCTGATCAATGCCGGCATCTACTGCTTCGATTGGGCCCGATTGGCCCAGGTGTTGCCCCAGCTCAGCAGCGACAACGACCAGGGCGAGCTCTATCTCACCGACACCGTGGCCCTGCTGGGCTCAGCGATCCACCTGGAGGTGGCCGATGCCGATGAGATCAATGGCATCAACGACCGGCTGCAGCTCTGCCAGTGCGAGGCCGTGTTGCAACAGCGGCTGCGGGAGCACTGGATGCGGGAGGGGGTGACCTTCGTGGATCCGGCCAGCTGCAGCCTCAGCGACGGCACCCGCTTCGGCCGCGACGTGATCGTTGAACCGCAATGCCATTTCCGCGGCAACAACCTGATCAGCGATGGCTGCCGCATCGGTCCGGGCAGCTTGCTGGAGGAAGTCCAGTTAGGCAAAGGCGTTGAAGTGCTGTTCTCGGTGGTGCGCGGCGCCCAGGTGGCCGATGGCTGCGCCATCGGCCCCTACAGCCAGCTGCGGCCGGGCACCAGGCTGGAGGCGGACTGCCGCGTCGGCAATTTCGTGGAAATCAAAAACAGCCACCTCGATCACGGCTGCAAGGTCAACCACCTCAGCTATATCGGCGACGCTGACCTCGGCCAGGGCGTGAACGTGGGTGCCGGCACGATCACCGCCAACTACGACGGCTTGCGCAAGCACCGCACCTTGATCGGCAGTGGCAGCAAGACCGGCGCCAACAGCACCCTGGTGGCGCCCCTGAACCTCGGAGCCGGCGTCACGGTGGCGGCCGGCAGCGTGATCACCCGCGATGTGGCAGCCGGGGCCCTGGCCCTGGGCCGGGCCCGCCAGGTGGTGAAGGAGAACTGGCCCGGGCCCGTCTGAGGGTTGTTCCGGAGCCTGGGGCTCCAAATGCAAGCTCAGGCTTAGGCAGGTTGGCCCAAGCCCAGGGCCCGCTCCAGCAGGGGAATCGCCCGCTCCAGGGCCACCCCCCGACTGGCCTTGAGCAACACCTGGTCGCCGGGCTCAAGCCAGGCGACCAGCGCCTGGGCCGCTGCCTCCGGACTGGTGACCAGGGCCAGCCGGGGCAGCCCCTGGGCCGCCGCCGCCATCACCTGGCCCTCGGGGCCGCCATCGACAATCACCAGGCCATCGAGCCCCAGGACCAGGGCCCGCTCGGCGACCTGGCGATGCAGCTCCAGGCTTTGCTCGCCGAGCTCGAGCATGGTGCCGAGCACGGCAAACCGCCGACCCAGCGGGGGCTGGTCCCCAGCAGCCCCCGAGCCAGGCGTCGCAGAACTGGGGGAACCTGGAGCTGAACCGGCCAACAGGGCCAGGGCGGCCAGGGTCGCCTCCGGGGAGGCGTTGTAGGTCTCATCAAGCAGCTCGATGGTGCCGAGGCGAAGCCGGCGACTGCGGCCGCCGGGCAAGGCCAGCTCCAGGGGCCGCTGGGGATCCAGGGGCATGTCCAGGCTGGCGGCTGCAGCCAGGGCCAGCAGCAAATTTCGGGCATTGTGGGCGCCCGGCAAGGGCAGGGGGACCACGACCTCGCCGACGGTCAGGGTCTGGCGAGCCCCATCGAGCTGGCCGACCCAGTCGGCTTGGGCCTCGAAGCCTTCGCCCGCCAGGGCAACCCGCAGCACCCGGCCGCCCCAGACGGCTGCCAGGCTGCGGTCGAGCAGGGGGTCACCGGCTGGAATCACCACCAGGCCCTCGGGGTTGAGGGCAGAAGTGATCTCGCACTTGGCCTGGGCGATGGCCTCGCGGCTGCCCAGTCGGCCGATGTGGGCCGTACCCACATTGGTAATCACGGCCAGATCGGGTTCGCAGCAGCGGCTGAGCCGCTCGATTTCGCCCAGGCCCCGCATGCCCATCTCCACCACCACCGCCCGGTGCTCGCCCGTCGCCTGGAGCAGGGTCAGGGGCACGCCGATGTCGTTGTTCTCGTTGCCCTGGCTGGCCCACACGGGCCCGGCGGTGGCGAGCACGGAGCGGAGCAGTTCCCGGGTGGTGGTTTTGCCGGCCGAACCGGTCACCGCCAGCACTGGGGCGGCCAGCTGGCGGCGCCAGAGCAGGCCCAGCTCCTGGTAAGCAGCCAGGGTGTCGTCCACCAGCCAACAGGCCAGACCTGCAGGGACTAGCCCCGCTCGACCCCGCTGCACCAGGGCCGCCTGGGCCCCGAGGCGAGCGGCTTCGGCCAGGAACGTGTGGCCGTCAAAGTGCTCCCCCACCAGGGGCACAAACAGGCTGCCGGGGCGCAGCAAGCGGCTGTCGGTGCAGACGGGGCCAAGCTCCTGGCCTGGATCCAAGGCGGGACCGCCCTGGGGAGCCCCCCAGCGCTCGATCAACCGGCTCAGCTGCATGGAAGGGCTCCGCTCAGGGGGAGAACCCCAGAATCATGCCGCCGCCCACCCGGGCTTCCCGGCCAAGCAGGGCACCGCGTTGGTCCCGCAGCTCCAGCTGGTCGTAGCCCCAATCCTGGGCCCAGGCCAGCCAGAGGTCGGCCCGCTGCTGCTGCTGGCTTGCCTGCAACTGGCCAAAGGCGTCACTGAGTACCAACTGGATCCGGGAGCTGCCTGGTTCACCCCCGACCTGCAGCAACAGGCCGGCCGCCTCGGGCCGTTGGCGCCAGCTCTCCAGGGGATTGGGATCGGGGGGGCGCTCCAGATCCTGGGAATCCGGGGCCGGGGAATCCGGGGCCGGGGACGCTCCAGCAGCGTTGCTTTGGCCCCCAGGGATTCCGGGAGCGGGCGGTTGGCCCAGGCCCTCCAGGGGGAGCATGGGTTGGGATTGGGGATCAGCGCCGGGAGGCGCCAAGGCTGGGAATCCATCGGATCGGTCCCCGCTGGACATCAACTCTGGTGGAACGGACGCCGGCAAGGCCCCAGGCCGAGCCCACAGCCAAAGGCCCGCGCCCAGCAAACCCAAGGCTCCCACCAGCACCAAGGGCCAGAAGCTCGCCGCCAGGAACGCCGGCCAGGCCTTGGGGTGGGGCAACTCGCCACTGCGGTTGCGCCGCCAGAGCTCCCGGCAGCGCAAGCGCAGGTCGGCTGCCACGGCCAACAAATCGCCCCCCAGGACCAACCAGGGACTGCGGTAGGGAGCCGGCAGGTTGGTTCCCGGCTGCTCGGGACCGATCGGCGCCATGGCGAAGGGGGAGCTCAGCGAAACCGGTGCTCAGCCGTTGCCACGCCAGCGCAACAGTGAGAGGGGATTGAGCCGGGAGAGGGTTGCTTCGACCTCGGCCTTGGTCTGGCCCTGGGTTTGGATTGGCCCCTGATCAGAACCCAGCGCTCCGGCGCGGCTGGGGTCCGCATCCTGTCCGCGGGAGAACTGCTCAACGGCATAGGCATCGGGGGTGGGTTCCTTGACACCCCGCACCTCCCGGTACATCTGGTCATAGTCCAAGGCAGAACGGCTCCAGCTGTGGTCGGCGCCCATGGCCCGGTGCTGTAGTTCGCGCCAGCTGTCCTTATGGCGGTAGGCCTCCCAGGAGCGCACGATCGAGGTATAAAAATCGAGCGGGTCGTAGCGGTCGAAGCAGAAGCCCGTGCCGCTGTGGTGGGCTGGGTCATGGGGAGGCACCGTGTCCACCAGGCCGCCGACCCGGCGCACGACCGGAATCGAGCCGTAGCGCATGGCCAGCAGCTGGCTGATGCCACAGGGCTCAAAGCGACTCGGCATCAAGAAGGCATCGCTGCCGGCATAGATCAGGCGCGATAGGGCGTCGTCATAGGTGAGGAACACGGAGAAACGGCCGGGATGGCGGGCAGCCATCTGCCACAAACCCGATTCGATGTTGCGGTCGCCGGTGCCAAGCACCACAAACTGGCTATCGGAATAGGCCAGCACCCGGTCGGCCACCTGAAGCAGCAAGTCCACCCCCTTCTGGTCCACAAGCCGACTCACCACTCCCATCAGGTAGGACTCGGGGTTAACGGCGAGGCCCATCCGTTCCTGCAGGGCCTGCTTGCAGACCGCCTTGCCGGCTAGGTCGTCGGCGGAGAAATTGGCCGGCAGGCTGGGATCGCTCAGCGGATTCCAATCGTCCTGATCGATGCCATTGAGGATGCCGCGCAACTTACCGCTAACAAAATTGAGCAAACCGTCCAACTTCTCGCCATATTCCGGCGTACGAATTTCCTCTGCGTAGGTTGGCGAAACAGCATTAATACGATCTGCGTAGAGCAGGGCTGCCGCCATGGTGTTATCCCCTTGCATATACCAGGGGATCCAGGCCATGCGATCGAGCTTCCAGCGCCAGGGGCCCACATACTTGAGATTGTGGATCGTGAAAACGGTGCTGATTTCCGGATCTTGATGCATCCAGACTGGGATCATGCCAGTGTGCCAATCATGGCAATGCAGCACTTCTGGCTTCCAAACATGCCAGGCAAATTCCGCGGTGGCACTGGCGAAGAAGGTAAAACGCCAATCCTCATCTTCACCGCCGTAAATACGCTCGGGATCGAAAACTGGATGGCCGATTAGATAAAGGGGCAGGCCATTAGTAGGGTGCTGCGTTTCATACACAGCGAAATCGGTGCCCATGGTGTGGGCCCGCCAGATTGGTTCCGCCGGAATCTCAAGCTTGCTCCAGAGCCGGCCATAGCCCGGCATGATCAATCGCACGTCATGGCCCAAGCCGGCCAGGGCGGGCGGCAAGGAGCCCACCACGTCCCCCATGCCTCCAACCTTGACCATCGGGGCGCATTCGGCTGCGGCGAACAGCACGCGCATGGCGGGACAGGCGGAAGGGGTCCAACTCTACGGGGGGCCTTCCTGGCCCCCCGTAGGCGGACTTGCCATTCTGGTTTCAGGGCAACACGGTCACCGGAATTCCCACCTCCACCTGCTCAAACAGGTGACGCACGTCCTCGTCAAAGCGGCGCACCCAGCCATGGGATACGGCCCGGCCGACGCTGCCCCAATCAGGGCAGCCAGGGCGAAGCCGAGAAGTCCGGCGGCCGTTTTTCCAGAAAGGCATTGCGTCCCTCCTGACCTTCTGCGGTGCGATAAAAGAGATGGGTGGCCTGGCCAGCTAGCTCCTGAAGACCGGCCATGCCATCAGTCTCGGCATTAAATGCCGCTTTGAGGCAACGGATCGCCGTGGGGCTGTGGCCCAACACCTCCCGGGCCCAGCGCACCCCCTCGGCCTCGAGTTGCTCCAGGGGAACCACCTGGTTGACCAGGCCCATGGCCAGCGCCTCCTGAGCTCCGTACTGGCGACAAAGGAACCAGATTTCGCGCGCCTTGCGCTGGCCCACCACCCGGGCCAGGTAGCTGGCGCCAAAGCCGCCATCGAAGCTGCCGACCCGGGGGCCGGTCTGGCCAAACACGGCGTTGTCGGCCGCCAGGCTGAGGTCGCAGAGCAGGTGCAGCACCTGGCCGCCACCGATGGCATAGCCGGCCACGAGGGCGATCACCACCTTGGGCAGGCTGCGGATCAGGCGCTGCAGATCGAGCACATTCAGCCGGGGCAGGCCCTCGTCATCCAGGTAGCCGCCGTCGCCGCGCACGCTCTGGTCCCCGCCGGAGCAGAAGGCGTAGGCCCCATCGGCTGCCGGACCGGCGCCCGTGAACAACACCACCCCAATCGCCGGGTTGTCCCGCACCCTCGAGAAGGCGTCATAGAGCTCGCTCACGGTGCGGGGCCGAAAGGCGTTGCGCTTCTCGGGCCGATTGATCGCAATGCGGGCGATGCCCTCCTCACTGAGATCAAACAGGATGTCTGAATAGGTCCCCTGGGGGATCCACGGCACCAAGGAAGCCATCAGCCCAGGATTGGCGGCCCAGCCATTCTGCGCCGCAGCTCCCAAGCGCCATGGCCTGGCCCCCTGGGCAAGCGCCGGGCCAGGAAGCCCCTGCTCGGGCCGCAGGCATGGCAGGGATCAGGACCCTCCCGTTCGCCAACCCTGGCGCAGGGCATGGCGCAGGACGGCATCGGCCTGGCGGTCCGTGCGCAGCTCCACTAAGGCCAGGCGCTCGCCGGCCGCCCAGGCCAGCCCTTCGGCCAGCTCCTCCAGGCCCGCCAGGCTGCGCCAGGGCACGCCAAACGCCGCCGCCAGGGGACCATGGCGAATCGGTTGGGGCATCGCAAACAAACGCTCGAAATCAAGACGGCCCGGCCCTTGACCATCGCCAGGGGGCCCGCTTTGGCGAGCTTGCGGGCCGGCTCCGCCTCCAATCCCTGGGCGAATCGGCAATTGCTCAAAAATGCCGCCGCCGCCATTGTCCACCAACAGAACGGTCAACTGGCCGCCCAGCTGCTGCTTCCAGAGCCAGCCATGGCTGTCGTGCAGCAGGGCTAGATCGCCGGTGAGCAAGAGCAGCCGCCCCTCCAGCTCGGCCAGGCCACAGGCGATCGAGAGGGTGCCATCGATGCCGGAGGCCCCGCGAAAGCCATAAACGCGCCGCTGGGGCCCGCGGGGATCGCCAAAGCTTTCCCAGTCCCGCACGGGGCTGCTGCTGGCCAGCATCAGGGGCACCCCAGGGGGCAGCAGGGATCCCAGCACCCGGCTCAGGGCCGGTTCGTTCGCCGGGCCGCGGCCTGGCAGCTGGCGGTCCAACCAGGCCTGGGCGTCCGCTTCGGCGGCGAGCCAGTGGGCCCCTTGGGCCAGGGCTCCCGCCGCAGGCAACCCTTGCCAAAACTGCTGGGGCAGGTGATCCAGCCAGGCCAGCAACCCTTGGCACCAGCGCAGGGGATCGCCGACCGCCGCATCCAAGTTGCGGGGATCGGCCTCGCTGATCAGCAGCTGGGGGCCGCTGGCCGCCGCCAACCACTGCTGAAGGCGCCGGCTAGCGGGCATGGGGCCAAGCCGCAGCAGCTGGCCCGGGGCCAGGTCGGCCGCCGGGACATCCAGCAGCAGGTCGTAGGCCGAGATCGTGGCCAAACCCGGCCAGCCCCGCAGGCCCGAGAGCCCATCGGCCAGCACCGGCCAGCCGCTGCGGCGCTGCCAGCGGATCAGGCCCGCGGCAAAGCACTCCAGCTGCCCTGCCGTGCCACGCCAGGGGCCGGCCACCACCACCCCAGGTCGATCCGGATCCAACTGGGGAATCGGAGCTTCAGCCAGCCCAAAGGAAGACGGCCCCAGGAGGATTGTTTTAACCGGTGCTTTGAATGGGGTCTTGGCCGGTTCCTGGGCCGGTTCCTGGGCCAAGAAGGCGAAGGCCAATTCACCTGCCAATTCAGCTGCCAGGCAGGACAGGGCCTCGGCGCCGATATGGAGCGGCTCCTCGATCGGCAGGTTGAGGTGCACGGGCCCGAGGGGACTGCCGAGGCAGGCCTGCCAGGCCCGCCTGGCCAGGGACTCCAGGCTGGCGCCATCGTTTTGGGCTAAACCGTTAGGACTGGCCTGCAGCATCAGGCGGCAACAGGGGGCCAGGAACTGCTCCTGGTTGACGGTCTGGTTAGCCCCGCGCTGCTTCAACCGCGCCGGTCGATCGGCGCTCAGCAGCAGCAGGGGGATGGCGCCCCAATCCGCCTCGACCACGGCCGGCAGCAGGTTGGCCACGGCGCTGCCCGAGGTGGTAACGACCGCAGCCGGCAGGCCAGCGGCCCTGCCCAGGCCAAGGGCGAAGAAGGCAGCTGAGCGTTCATCCACGGCGGTGAACAGCTGCAGGCCATGGCGCTCCAGTAGCCCCGCCGCCACCGCTAGGGGAGCCGAGCGGCTGCCGGGACAGAGCACTAGTCGCTGCATGCCCTGGCGTCTTAGGGCCTGCAGCAGGCCCAGGGCGGCCCGCAGGTTGGCCTCAGCCGTTGGGGGAGTGGGGTCAGCCAGCACCACAGCGGAGGGGGTGAGGATCAGCCGATCATGCTGAAGCGCCGGAAGGCTCCCGGTCCTTTTGCTCCCACCTCGCGATCGCCGATGGCCGCAGCCCCTCCCAACCCCGCCGACCAGGCGGCAGCAGCAACCGCATCGGCTCCCCCAATCCCGACGGCGCCGAAGCCCTGGTGGGCCTCCTTCCTGCTCTGGCTGGCCCTGGCCCTGCTGCTGCGCTGGGCCGTGGTCGAGCCCCGCTGGATCCCCTCGGGCTCGATGCTGCCCACCCTGGAGCTCCAGGACCGGGTTCTTGTTGAAAAAGTGCGGCCCAAACTGGGCCAACCCCTACCCCTGGGCACGATCGTCGTCTTCCATCCCCCCGAGGCCCTGCTGGCCGCTGGCTACGACCCCAAGGCGGCCCTGATCAAGCGGGTGGTGGGCCGCTCCGGAGATGTCGTTGAGGTGAAGGGCGGCCAGCTGTATCGCAATGGAGAAGCGGTGGTCGAACCCTGGCTAGCCGAACCGATGCTCTACCGCTTTGGCCCGGTCACCGTGCCGACCGGCAACCTGCTGGTGCTGGGTGACAACCGCAATGCCAGCCTCGATTCCCACCTTTGGGGGCCCCTGCCCAACCAGGAGGTGATCGGCACGGCCCTGGTCCGCTACTGGCCCTGGAACCGCATCGGCCTGCTTCGGTTTTCCGCAAAGGATCCCCCAGCCCAGGCCTGACAACTGGGGTAGGGTGATTCATGTGACACGGAGCAGCCCGGAGATGTTCAACCCGGAGTTCCTGACGACGGACAGCGAATCAGCCCATAACAACTCCCTGATTCAGTACCTCCAGGAGCAATCTCCGGATGTGCTTCAACGGGTGGCCCGCTCAGCCAGTACCGAGATCCAGGACATCATTCGCCATAACGTCCATGGCCTGCTGGGCATGCTGCCTAGCGAACAATTTGAAGTCAAAATCCAGGCCAGCCGCGATAATCTCGCCGGCCTGCTGGCTTCAGCAATGATGACGGGTTACTTCCTGCGCCAAATGGAGCAGCGCATGGAGCTAGAAGCCAGCCTGTTTGGCGAAGACAGCCTGGACGCCGATCCGGGCGAACTGGAACTCTGAAGACCTGCAAGGTTGGGTCCCAGGGCCCGGCCCATACCTGGAACCCCTACCCATTCGATAACGACCAGCCCGATGGGCAAACCCGTTGCTGGTCCCAAGCCGCAACGGGTTTTTGCCCTTTATTCCGACGGCGCCCCAGGCACCAGCCCCCACGCCAGTAGCCGGTCATCGATGGCGGCAAGGGTGGCCCAATCGCCGCTGCTGGGGGCCCAGGGCCTGCTTTCCAGTTCCGCTGCAAGCCTGGCGAAATCAGTGCCAGTGCAGGCCATCGGGGCCAGGTAATGGGCACCAACCATCTGGCTGATGCCCTGCAGCCGCGACAGGCGCCGCAGCCACTCGAGCAGGAGGCCCCGGTGGCGGGGGAACACCAGCCGCTCAAGCACCGGGGCTAGTTGCAGCCGGGGCTGGCCATTGGTCAGCAGGGCCGAGAAGGCCTCCTGCCAGCCGTTCTGCCAGCGGAAGGGATAGAAACCGAAATAGCTCCTGGGGTTCCTTAACCCGGGCCGAAACGCCTGGGACCAGATTTGGCCCAGGGGCAGCACCTCCAGGGGCGCCGGCTGGAAATAGGAGGCAAACAGCACCAGTCGTTGCCAGCCCTTGCGGCGCTGCTCGGCGCTATCAACAAGGGGCTCATCGCCCCGGTCGCGGGCATGGAACAACAAGGGGGTGGGATCGGCCTCCAACAGCTCGGGCGGCTCGGCGCTGATCGCCACCAGGGCATCGGTGACCAGCAGGCTGCCGCTGGCTTTATGGAAACAACTGACTTCCATGAAGCGACCCAGACCCAGATCCACCGGTCCCAGCGAGTCCCACACCAACTGGTCCCCATGGGGCAGGCCGTCCTCCAGGAGGGTGTGGGTGCGGCCCGCTGGAAAACCTAGCCACCGCAAGGGCAGGCGCACAGGGAAGCTCCACTGGCCAGGACTCACCCACACCTGGGCCCTGGGGAAGGCCCGGGCCAGGGACGGCAGGGGCAGCTTGTGCTCGAGCCCCGAGCTGGTCGCCAGCACAATCGTGGTCACGGGCCCATAGGTCGCCTCCAGCTGGTGCAGCTGGCCCAGCAGCTCCTGGGTTGGGGCCACCGGCCCATAGAGCAGCAGACCTTCGCGTATCCGCAGCACGGTCATGCGGATCGGCACCGCCACGTAGAAGATCCCCTGGAGCTGCTCAAAACTCCAAACCTGACCGGGAACCAGTTCCCGCACCAGGGTGGGGCGCCGGCCGTAGGGATAGAGCGGCAACAGGGGCCACCAGGGCCAGTGCTGGCGCAGGCGTGGGGGCGTTGGCACGGCGTGGGTGACGCTCACTGGCGCAGCTGCGCCACCAGCCCATGGCGGGGCGCGAACAGGAAGCTGATCAGGAACAGGAGGGTCTGGACCACCACGATGCAGCCGCCGGTGGAAGCATCCATCCAGTAGCTCCAGTAGATACCGATCACACTGGAGAGCATGGCGGAACCAACGGCGATCCAGGTCATCCGGTCGAAGCGATCGGTGAGCAGGTGGGCCGTGGCCCCCGGGGTGACCAGCATCGCCACCACCAGAATGATGCCCACCGTCTGCAGGCCGGCCACCGCCGCCAGCGACAGCACCGCCAGCAGCAGGTAATGCAGCACGCCGGTGTGGATGCCCATCGAGCGGGCGTGGGTGGGATCGAAGCAGAACAGGATCAGATCACGTCGCAACAGCAGCAGCACCGCCAGCACCAGGGCACAGATCCAGAGAGTTTGCTGGATGTCAGCGGGGCTGATGCCGAGCACATTGCCGAACAGAATGTGGGTGAGATCGATGCTGCTGCGCACCTTCGACACCAGGATCAGGCCGAAAGCGAAGAAGCCGGTGAACACCAACCCGATCACGGTGTCTTCCTTGATGCGGGTCATCTGCTTGATGTAACCGATCACCGCCACCGATCCGACACCGAACACGAAGGCACCGAGGGCGAAGGGCAGGTTGAGGGCGTAGGCGATCACCACGCCTGGCATCACCGCATGGGATACCGCATCGCCCATCAGCGCCCAGCCCTTGAGGGTCATGTAGCAGGAGAGCAGGCCACAGACGGAGGCCACGAGCATGCTCACCAGCAGGGCACGCTGCATGAAGGCGTGCTGCAGCGGTTCGGTGAGCCAGGGAAGCGCATCCATCACAGGTCGCCCTCACCGGGGAGATCCGGCGGGGTGAAGGAGAGCGAATCAAGCGAGCCGCCGCCGAAGGTGCGGGCCACGTTCTCCTGGGTGAACACCTCGGAGGTTTCGCCATAGGCGAGCACGGTCTTGTTGATCAGCACCACGTCGTCGCAGAAGCCGGTGACATGGCCCAGATCGTGGGTGGAGATCAGCAGCGTGCGGCCTTCCTGGCGGAACTGCTGGAACAGCTGGATCAGCAGCTTCTCGGTGCGGATGTCCACGCCGGCGAAGGGTTCATCGAGCAGCATCACCGAGGCCTCCTGGGCCAAGGCGCGGGCCACGAAGGCCCGCTTGCGCTGCCCACCGGAGAGCTGGCCGATCTGGCGCTGGCGCAACGGCCAGAGATCCACCCGCTCCAGGCTCTCGCGCACGGCCTGGTGGTCGCGGCGGCGGGGAATGCGCAGCAGGTTCATGGTGCCGTAGCGGCCCATCATCACCACGTTGGCCACGCTCACCGGGAAGTTCCAGTCGACGCTTTCGGTCTGCGGCACGTAAGCCACGGCCTGCTGGCGCAAGGCCTCCCGCAGGGGCACGCCATTGATGGCGATTGTGCCGCGCGAAGGGCGCACAAACCCCATCAGCGCCTTGAACAGGGTGGATTTGCCGGCACCGTTCATGCCCACGAGGGCGCAGATGCTGCCGGCGTAGGCCCGCAACGACACGTCATGCAGGGCCACCACGCCGTTGTAGGCGAAGCAGAGGTTGTCGACGACGATGCGCTCCTGCGCCGGGCGGTGCTGAGTCGGGCGGGGCGGGCGGTGTTGCATCGGATCAGCGCCCCTTCAGTCCGTTCACCAGTGTGGTCACATTGTGCCGCTGCAGCTCCAGCAAGGAGGAGGCCGGGCCAGCTTCAGGCGAGAGCGAATCCACGAAAAAGACCCCGGCAAAGCGGCTGCCGCTCTCCGCCGCCACCTGCTTCTGCGCCTCGGCCGAGACGGTGCTTTCGCAGAACACCGCCGGCACCTGGCGCTCACGGACCGTGGCGATCAGCCGGGCCATGCGCTGTGGGGTGACCTGGGATTCGGCGTTGACGGGCCAGAGGTAGGCCTCGGTGAGGCCGTAATCGCGGGCCAGGTAGGAGAAGGCACCTTCACAGGTGGCCAGCAGGCGGTGCTGGGGCGGCAAGGTGGCCAGATCGCGGCGCAGCTCCTTGTCGAGGGCGCGCAGCTCAGCGCGGTAGGCCTCGGCATTGCCTTTGAACGCGGCGGCGTGGGCGGGATCAAGCGCGCTGAAGGCCTTGCGGATGTTCTCCACATACACCTCCGCCAGGCGAGGGGACATCCAGGCGTGCGGATTAGGTTTGGCGGCAGCAACATCGCCGGCGATCGGCAGGGGCTTGATGCCCTCGGTAAGGACCACCCGCTGCACATCCGGCAGACCGGAGAGGAACCGATCAGCCCAGCGCTCAAGCCCGAAGCCGTTGATCAGCACCAGCTGGGCTCCCTCGGCCCGCCGCAGATCACTGGGGGAGGGTTCGTAGCCGTGTATTTCAGCGCCGAGCCGGGTGATCGACTCCACCTGCAGGTGCCCACCGGCCACCCGATTGGCCATGTCGGCCAGGATCGTGAAGGTGGTGAGCACCCGCGGCTTGGCCTGTGCCTGCTCGACCGGGACCGGCGTGGGGGTGCATCCCAGCAGGGCGCCACTGGTAAGCATCAGCGCGCCGGAAAGGACCAGACCAGGGCACCAAAGAATCGAGCGGGCCGTCATCCAGGCCACACCATCAAACGCAGAAATGGTCTAGGGGAACACAACAGGCGCTGACGTGATCGGTGCAGCTATTATACGTGCACCTGTGATGGATGCAGCTGTGACGGGTGCCCGGACGGCACTTGTCTGCTCTGCGGTAGCGGATGACCTGCTGGGATCACCAGGAAAGGCCCCCGCCGCAGCGGTGGCCTTCAGGGGTGCAAGGCCAGGGGAATCCCTGGCGGCAGAGGCAGCGGGCGTCAGCCGATCGCCGGAGCCTGCAGTGCCACCGGCACCGACTCCAGCAACGCCAGGTCAAGCGGGAAGTTGTGGGCGTTGCGCTCGTGCATCACTTCCATGCCCAAGCCAGCGCGGTTGAGGATGTCGGCCCAGGTGCTCACCACCCGGCCCTGGGAATCGAGGATCGACTGGTTGAAGTTGAAGCCGTTGAGATTGAAGGCCATGGTGCTGACCCCCAGGCTGGTGAACCAGATGCCCACCACCGGCCAACCGGCCAGGAAGAAGTGGAGACTGCGGCTGTTGTTAAAGGAGGCGTATTGGAAGATCAGACGACCAAAGTAACCGTGGGCAGCCACGATGTTGTAGGTCTCTTCCTCCTGGCCAAACTTGTAGCCATAGTTCTGGGACTCAGTTTCTGTGGTTTCGCGCACCAATGATGAGGTCACCAACGAACCATGCATGGCGGAGAATAGGCTGCCACCGAATACACCAGCCACACCCAGCATGTGGAAGGGATGCATCAGGATGTTGTGCTCAGCCTGGAACACCAACATGAAGTTGAAGGTGCCGGAGATGCCGAGGGGCATGCCATCGGAGAAGGAGCCCTGCCCGAAGGGATAGATCAGGAAAACGGCAAAGGCAGCCGAGAGCGGTGCGCTGTAGGCAACGCAGATCCAGGGACGCATGCCCAGCCGGTAGGAGAGCTCCCATTGGCGACCCATGTAGGCCGAGATGCCGATCAGGAAGTGGAAAACAATCAGCTGGTAGGGGCCACCGTTGTAAAGCCACTCATCCAAGCTGGCCGCTTCCCAGACCGGGTAGAGGTGCAGACCGATGGCGTTGCTGGAGGGGATCACAGCGCCGGAGATGATGTTGTTGCCGTATAGGAACGAACCGGCAACGGGCTCGCGGATCCCATCGATGTCGACGGGGGGAGCGGCAATGAAGGCAATGATGAAGCAGAGGGTCGCCGTAAGAAGACAGGGGATCATCAGCACACCGAACCAGCCCACATAAATGCGGTTGTCGGTGGAGGTCACCCACTGGCAGAAACTTTCCCAGCTACTGCGGCGGCCGCTACGAATCGCAGTGGTCATGGAAGGTCAAGAGAACGGATTGTCCGCCAGAAGCGGTCTTTCAACGCTAAGAACATCCGGCCAAACCACAACAGGGCGAAACCAAACGTCAAAGCCCTTCAACAAACTTCAGGCGCCTTTAAATTTCTTCGCGATACCCCCTTGGCTCGCCAAGCAAGTTCAAAAAGCTGACTGACAAAAGCTGACCAACAAAA
>JAEMQZ010000018.1:26503-29420 GCA_016463595.1 Synechococcales cyanobacterium SupBloom_Metag_052
ACAAAAGCTGACCAACAAAAACTGTGATCCCAGCGGCATTCCAATCAACAGCTGGCATGCCCCGATGGAACTCTTCTCAGCGCACTCAAGGAATTGCGGGGGCCAGGGCCGCTTGGTGGCGCAGCCATTGCTGGCCCTGCTGCAAAAAGGTCGACCAATCGAGCTTTTCCGTTTCCGCCGCCCGGGCCACCAACAGGGGGGCCTGGGCCTTGAGCAAGGCCAGGTCCGCTTCAGCGACCCCGGAGGCCTGGGCCAGGTAGTCGGCCATGGCCCTGGCTACCACCCGCGTTAGGTAGGCGGCACTGAGGGCCTGCACGGCACTGCCCACCAACCAGGTGGCGCCGTGCCATTTGATGAACCCCGCCAGGGCCTGGCTGCTCCACTCCACCACCCCCAGCTGCAAGGCAGCCTTGGCCAGTTCCTGGGCGGCGGCCTGGAGCTGGTCCAGGGTCCAGGGACTCTCCCAGAGGCGCCCCATCTCCTGAAGCATCAGGCCATTGGCCCCGGCCAGCACCAGCAAATCCAGGCTGGGCAGCGGCGCCAACACCACCCCGGCCGCCACGGCCCACTGGGTTTGGCCTACCAGCAGCTGCAACCGTTGCCGCCGCAGGCCCTCGAGCTCCGCCTGCCAGCGCCCGTGCAGGGCCTCAAAGCAGCGGCAGACCGTGGCATCAATCTGGGCCTGGCCGCCGCGCTCAAGGGCCTGCACGAGGGGGGCCAAAGAGTCCACAAGGGCGCTCTCCTGGCCCTGAAGTTCAACCGAGCCGGTCCAGGCGAACCAGCGCTGGCGTAAGCGGGCAGGCAGCTGGGCCTCCAATTCGGCCTGGCGCTCGGGCAGCAGGCCGGCGGCGCCAAGATTGACCAGCAGCCAAGTGGACTGCTTCAGCGGCAAGGCCTCGAGCCAGCGCAGGTCAGCGGCCTGGAGTGGCAGCTCCAGGCAATAGAGCAGGTGATCGCAATGGCTGAAGGCGTGGGGCCACTGCCAATCGGGGCTTTGGGCCGGCAGGGGATGGCTCCAATGCAGGCGCATCGGCAACCGGCTGGCCTGGTTGGCCGTGATCGCGGCTGTGATCCCAGCCTGGTGGCCAGGCTGCGGCAACCGGCAGCCACTGAGGGCGACATCAAGCCGCTGGCGCTGTTGCTGCTGCTTCAGCGCCTCCAAGTCCCCAAGCCGTTGGGCTTGACCCGGAGCACCCAGCCCCTCTAGGCGCTCGAACTGGGCTAAGACCGTTTGGCAGCGGGAGATCCAGCCCTCGCTGGAGCGTGGCAGTTTGGCGGCTGCCACGGCAGGCCGCCGACGGGCCAGCAACCAGCAGCCGGCACCAGCGGCCACCAGGGGCAGGACTGACGACAAATGCAGGCCTTCAGCCAAGGCCCAGCCGCCGGCCAGGGTGGCTGCCAGGGGCCACCAGCGCCCCAGCAGCAGCCTCGGCAAGGCCTGGCCTTGCTGGGCCTTGCCTTTAAGGGCCTTGCCTTTAAGGGGCTTGGTCAACTCCAGCTGGGGCGGCAAACCCCGTTGGGCCGTCAACGGGCTAGGGAGGGGCATGCTGCCGGCGCTGCCGGGACCCTCTGGGCTGCGATCCGGGGGGGCGCTGGAATCGGCTTGGACGCTCAAGACAAGACGGGCTCCAACCCAGCCTCTTTAGCTCAACCGCCGCAGCCTGGATAGGCGCAGCGCCGCCACCGACATCAACTCTGGGGGGAATTGCCCATAGGGTGAGGTCCAGACCACGCCGTCGCCATGACCCACCACGGCTTCGGGTCCGCGCCGACCAGCCAGGCCCGTAACGACGGCCGGACCCTGCTCAGCTCGAGCCAGCGCCAGCGCACCGATGCGCTGCTGGTTCAGCAACAGGGGTATGGCTGGCAGGGGGACCTGCCGGTTCTCTTGCTTGAGCGCTGCTGGCTACGGCTCGAGTCCGTCAGTGTGCAAAGCCTGGGCCAGGTACTCCCCCCCGATGCAAGCGGAGCTGCACCGGAGCTGGTGCGCTTTCGGGAGCTGCACCACTCAGGGCTTGAGGCCTGCCTGGCCGAGCAGCTCTGCTGGCAAGAATTCGGACGGCACGCCTTCCAGCAGGCCCTGCGGCGCTTCTGGAGCGCCCAGGAGGAGGGCAACCACGGCTGGACACTGGATCGCTACCTGGCCTTTGTGGCCGAATACCGCCGCTGGATGGAGGCCGATGGGCCCAAACCAATCCCCCTTGTGGTGTTGGCCCGCGCCGGTGCCCCAGAGCCGCACCGGATTGAGTGGTGTTGGCCTTCACCAACCCCCATGCGTCACACTGGCTCCTGATTTCCAGTGCTGCGGTGATGGCGGACGAGACGAACGCATCCATCCAGTCAGCCAGCCCCCAGGGCCAGCAGGACGGTGGCTTCCGTGGCGGAAGGGAGGGCGGTGGTCGTGAAGGCGCTCGCGTTGGCGCTCGTGAGGGGGGAGGACGGGAAGGCGGCAACCGGGAAGCCGGCGGCTTCCGCATCCGCCTCAGCGAAAACGAGCTGCGCGCCGCCCGCGCCATCCAGGAGGCCTTTGGCCTGCGCTCCACCGTGGCGGCCCTGGGCCTGTCCCTGCGCACGGTGGCCCAACTGCTTGAGGAAGGCCAGCTGGCCGAGGTCGTCGCCGCCCACCGGGCCCAGGCCGGAGCCCGCCCTGAGGGCGGAGCACGATCCGAGGGTCGCCGGGACCCCCGGGGCGCTGGCCCTGCTGGCGGCCGTGGCGATCGCCCAGCTGGCAACTCCCGTCCCAACCCGTTCGCCCGTCCGAGCAAGCCCGTCACCGTTGTCGAGGCCCCGGATGAGGCGCCTGCCGAAGAGCCGGCTACTGAGGCCCCTAGCTTCGAAGAGCAAGCCCCAGAGTTAGGCGTGGAGACGGTGGCGGACGCCGCTGGTCAGGCTCCTGCAGCTGAAGCAGCCTCAGAAG
>JAEMQZ010000072.1 GCA_016463595.1 Synechococcales cyanobacterium SupBloom_Metag_052
GATCGCTTGGCAAGCCCTGCCAAGCTGACCATCGGTCCATTGCGTTCCCTCGGGTTCCTTCCGCCATGCCCCGCCTACTGCTGCGCGGCGCCGATCTCGGCGACGTTGAGGCGGTGCTGTTCGATAAGGACGGCACCTTGAGCCATAGCGAACCCAACCTGCTCAGCCTGGCTCAGGCCAGGGTTTTGGCCTGTTTAGAGCAGGTGGCCGTTGCCCAGCGGGCGCCCCTACAGGACCTGCTCGAGCGGGCCTACGGCCTCCAGGCGGGCGCCATCCATCCGGCCGGGGTCACCGCCGTAGCCGCCCGCGACCACAATTTGATCGCCACGGCCACGGCCCTGGCCCAGGTGGGCCTGGGCTGGCCGGAAGCCCTGACGATCAGCGAAGCGGTATTTGCCGCCAGCGACCAGGGCGACCGGCGCCGCAGCGGGGAACCGGGCAGCACCAGCAACCTCACCGCCGGCTTGCGCCCCCTATTGGAGGAGCTTCACAGCGCCGGGGTGGCCTGCGCCGTGATCAGCAACGACGACCGGGCCGGCATCGAGCATTTCCTCGCCAGCCACAACCTGGGCGGACTGTTTGCCGGCTACTGGAGCGCCGAACACCGGCCGCGCAAACCCGATCCCGCCGCCGTGCATGGCCTCTGCGCCGAACTAGGGCTGGCGGTGGGCCGCTGCGCCCTGATCGGCGATGCCAACAGCGACCTGCAGATGGCCAGAGCCGCTGGCATTCCAACCCAACTTTGCATCGGCTACATGGACGGCTGGAGCAGCCCGCCGCCCCTCGGGGAGCCCCATCCCCTCATCCACCACTGGTCGGAGCTCAGGGTGCAGGCGGCTGGTTGAGCTTGGAGTTGGCAGCAAGTGGGGGGGTTGTCAGCCGCGCCGCCCCCCAGGCAGGCCAGCGGCCGGCACATAAGCTGGGCGACTTGATTTGGCTCCATGCGGGATGGCTCGTTACGTCTTCACCTCGGAATCGGTCACCGAGGGCCATCCCGACAAGATCTGCGATCAGGTCAGTGATGCGGTGCTGGATGCCCTGCTGGAGCAGGATCCCGCCAGCCGGGTGGCCTGCGAAACCGTGGTGAACACGGGCCTATGCCTGATCACGGGCGAGGTCACCACCACGGCCCGGGTCGACTTCAACACCCTGGTGCGCGGCGTGATCGCGCGCATCGGCTACAACGGCGCCCGCGCTGGCGGCTTCGATGCCCACAGCTGCGCCGTGCTGGTTGCCCTCGACCAGCAATCCCCCGACATCGCCCAGGGCGTGAACGAGGCCGACGACCACGACGGTGACCCCCTCGATCGCATCGGCGCCGGCGACCAGGGGATCATGTTTGGCTACGCCTGCGATGAAACGCCGGAGCTGATGCCCCTGCCGATCAGCCTGGCCCACCGGCTGGCTAGGCGCCTGGCCGAGGTGCGCCATAACGGCAGCCTCGAGTACCTGCTGCCCGACGGCAAGACCCAGGTGAGCGTGGTCTATGACAACAACCAGCCCGTGGCGATCGACACGATCCTGATCTCCACCCAGCACACCGCCGAGATCGATGGTGTGTCGGAAGAGAAGGCCATGCGCGAGCGCATTGCCGCCGACCTCTGGACCCACGTGGTGCTCCCCGCCACAGCCGACCTACCGCTCAAGCCCAACCTTGAGGCCGTGGGGGCCACCCCAGCCACCCGCTTCCTGGTCAACCCCACCGGCAAGTTCGTGGTAGGCGGACCCCAGGGCGACGCCGGGCTCACCGGCCGCAAGATCATCGTGGACACCTACGGCGGCTACGCCCGTCACGGCGGCGGCGCCTTTTCCGGCAAGGACCCCACCAAGGTGGACCGCTCAGCCGCCTACGCCGCCCGCTACGTGGCCAAGGCCCTGGTGGCCGCCGGGCTGGCCCGCAAGGTCGAAGTGCAGCTCAGCTACGCGATCGGCGTGGCCAAGCCCGTGAGCATCCTGGTGGAAAGCTTCGGCACCGGCCGCCTCGACAACGACAGCCTCACCGCCCTAGTGCAGGAGCACTTCGACCTGCGCCCCGGCGCCATCATCGAGATCTTCAGCCTGCGCGACCTGCCCCAGCAGCGGGGCGGCCGCTTCTATCAGGATTTGGCCGCCTACGGCCACTTCGGCCGCAGCGACCTCGACCTGCCCTGGGAAAATGTGGACGTGATCGCCACCACCTTGAAGCAGGTGACAGCGGCACAACTCGGCGCCGCCTGAGCCCTGGCCCAAGCCCTGCCTGAGCCGCCGCCAAATGCCCCTGACGGGCCCCTGGCCCTGGGAGTCGATCTCGGCACGAGCGGCCTGCGGCTGGCCCTGGTTAACGGTCGGGGCCAGCTGGTCAGCGAGCGCCAGGCTGCCTATCCGGGAGCCTTTGAGACCGCCGCCAGTTGGCGCGATGGCCTGATCGCGCTAGTGGCCAGCCTGGAGCCCGGCCTGCGCCGGCAGATCGGGGCGATCAGCCTCGATGGCACCTCGGGCACGCTGCTGCGCTGCGACCCGCTCGGCAGTCCCCTGGGCGATGCCTTGCCCTATCACCAGGCCTGCCCCGAGCAGCTCGCTGCCTGCACGGCCCTTGTGGCCCCGGGGAGCCCGGCAGCAAGCGCCAGCGGCAGCTTGGCCCGGGCCCTTGAGCTACGCCAACGCCAACACTCCCTAGGGTTGGGCCTGCTGCGCCATCAGGCCGATTGGCTGATGGGCTGGCTCCTGGGCGACTGGCGCTGGGGCGAGGAGGGCAACAACCTCAAGCTGGGCTGGGACTTGATCGAGGGCCGCTGGAGCGGCACGCTCAGCCGCCAGACCTGGGCCCACGAACTGCCCGAGGTGGTGGCCAGCGGCACCCGCCTGGGGTCCCTGGGAGCCGGCGCCCGCGCCGAGTTGGATCTGGAGCCGGGATGCCTGGTGGTAGCGGGCACCACCGACGCCAATGCGGCCGTGCTGGCCGCAGATCCCCAACCGGGCGATGGCATCACGGTGCTGGGCACCACCTTGGTGCTGAAGCAATTCAGTCCCGCGCCCATCCAGGGGCCGGGGATCAGCTGCCATCGCCTGGGCGGCCACTGGCTGGTGGGCGGCGCCTCAAACGCCGGTGGCGGGGTGTTACGCCAGTTCTTCACCGATCGGGACCTCGAACAACTCAGCCGCCAGATCAACCCCGACCAGCCCAGTGGCCTGCAGCTGCGCCCCTTGCCCCGGCGAGGCGAACGGTTTCCCATCGACGACCCAGATCTTGAGCCGCTGCTGGGCCCGCGTCCCGTGAGTGATGCCCTGTTTCTGCAGGGGTTGCTTGAGGGCCTAGCGGCCATCGAGCGGGACGGCTGGCAGCGGCTGCAGGCGCTGGGAGCACCGCCGATCGGGCGGGTGATCAGCCTGGGGGGCGGCGCCCGCAACCCCCAGTGGCGACGGATCCGGGAACGGTTCCTCGGGATGCCGGTGGCAAATCGGCCGAACCTGTCTGCCGCCGCTGGGATGGCGCGACTGGCGCTCAGGGCCCTCCAGCAGGAGCCTGGAGCGACAATGGCAAATGAACCTAAGGCCCTGGCCGCCCCAACCCCATGAACGAGCGCGTGCGCACGGTGTTGTCGATGGGCCTGTTCGTGGTCCTGGCCGGCTATGTGGGCTTCAGCGGCCTGCGGTTGGCCCTGTTGCTCTGGCAGCGCTTCGGCGCCGGCTGAGGCCAGGGCCGCAAGCGCCGCCAACGACCACCACCACCCCCAGCCCCCAGCCCTCCAGAATCGGCCTAACCCAAACTCCTGCTTGCCATGGCCGCCGACCCCCTCAGCCCCGCCGTGAGCGACCGAATCTGTAAGCACATGAACGAGGACCACGCCGCCGCGGTGGTGGCCTACGCCCGTCACTACGGCGGCATCAGCGATGCCAAGACCGCAACAATGTGCAAGGTGGGCATCGAGGCCATGGAATTGGAGGTGGATGGCAAGCCCGTGCAGGTGCGCTTCGACCACCCCTTAAGCGACAGCGAAGACGCCCACCGCACCTTGGTGGCCATGCTGCGGGCCATGCCCCGTCCAGACGAAGCCTGAAGCCAGCCCGGGCCTGGCCAGCAGCAGCTGACCCTGGGCCGTTGGCCTTGGCAAACCGGCGAGGCCCTGGGAACCCTTGAGCCGGGTTCGCCAACCGTCAGGCCATGCTCAGGGCCCTGCTCCAGGCCAGTCTCAACCTGATCAGCACCAGCCCCTGCCCCGTGTGCGGCGGCGGGGCCGATCCCCCGGATGGGCCTGGCCCCTGCCTCTCTTGCCGCGAAACATTCGAGCTGATCCCGGGGGGTCTGACGGGCGACACGCCCCTGCCCTGGCTTGGCCTGGGGCTCTATGCGGACGCCTATCGGCAGCTGCTGCTCAGCCAGCGCCAAAGGCCGAAAGAGACGGTGTTGCGGGGCCTAGCCCAGGCCCTGGCCGCGGAGGTACCCGGGGGGATCGGCGGCTCGATCCTGGTGGCCATCCCCAGCTGGAAACGGCAAGGCAATCCCCTGCCCAACCTGGTGGTGCAGCAACTGATCGCCCAGCAGGGGCAAGGCCCGCCCCTGGGCGCCCGGGCCCTGCCCCTGCTGCAACGCAGCCGCCCGACCCTGGGCCAACACCACCTGGATCGCCAGCTACGGCTCCGCAACCAGGAGGGCGCCTTCCGCCTCCAGCCCGGCCAACGGGCCGCCTTAACCCAACTCAAACGCCAGCCGATCTGGCTGGTGGATGACATCCTCACCACCGGCGCCACGGCCCTGGCCGCCGCCGCCGCCCTGGAGCAGGCGGGCCTGGAGGTGAAGGGCCTGCTCTGCCTGGCGAGAACCCCCTTTCGGCAGCCCGCACCAGGGAGGAATCGTTCAAGCGCGGAGGCCAGGGCAGTCGAGGTCAGCGACCGCCCGCCCGAGCCGCGGGCCCGGGTCGCCAATCCGGAGCCAGAACCCCGTGATCTAAGATCTGTTGGTCGCTCCGGCGACGGGCCGGGATAGCTCAGTTGGTAGAGCAGGCGATTGAAAATCGCCGTGTCCCCAGTTCAAATCTGGGTCCTGGCATGCCAAAACCTCTGCATTTGCAGGGGTTTTTCCATTTCTGGATGTGTGCGTTCGGGGGGAAATACCTTGGCTTGTCAACTAAGCGGCAGCCCATCAAGGGCCCACAACAGCCCAGAACTCCCGGGCAGCCATTGATGAACGCTAGAAACAGCAATGCAGCGTTGCAACTAATCGCGTCATTGAATTCAACCAGATCCGATAGATCCCATGGAGGGCGCAACAACGATCCAGGCGAAGCATCACGCCTCCCGACGATTGGGACTCCCCTTTGCCAACCATTCCTGCTGAGCCGTAGCCAATAAACACTCCTGGACCTGCCCGACAAAGCGCCTCACGCGGGTTTTGGCCGTACTGGTGGCGGGCAACTGGTGCCCTTGGCCGTGTTTGCGCTCGTCGTTGCCCTCAACAACTACCGCATTGGAAGGGTGCTGAACCGGGTTCCTTGACCTTCCTGGCCCATCGCTTTCCAGATTCCCCAGCGAGCCCGAGCAAACAGGGCCAAGAGAGCCTAAAACCGTTGCCTCATTTGGCCAGTTTCGGTAGATCGTGGCTGAGGATGGAGGGATTCACTGGATGGCGTGCAGCACCACACTTGACACCAACAGCTGGTTCGGCTGCGAAG
Source organism: Synechococcales cyanobacterium SupBloom_Metag_052 (assembly GCA_016463595.1). Lineage (GTDB taxonomy): Bacteria > Cyanobacteriota > Cyanobacteriia > PCC-6307 > Cyanobiaceae > BAIKAL-G1. Next base: position 5,649 of record JAEMQZ010000072.1, read on the forward strand.
AGGGTTAGACCATCCCGATCCCTTTGCGATCGAATTACTAGATCTTGGGGTGCAGGCCTACGCCTTCAGCTTTGGACGGGTTTAGCAACACTAATTGAGAATCTAAATCTCGATCAAATTCACGATCAAGCCGCAAGCCGTTGGCCGCCAAAATGGCCCCACCAACACCATCAGTAGCTGGTAAGTCGCATCGCACCCAGCCCAGTGCCGTCCTAACCGCGACCTAGCATCCGACCAAACCAACGCCCCAGGTGTCATGCGTTCGCCACGGCCGGAGGCCAGCAGTAACCAGCTGTTCGACAACGCCGACAGCTTTGGCATGGTCTTCGATGCGGCCTGGAAGCGCCACACCACCCAAAACCCTGGCCACGCCATGGCCAGCACCGAAAAGATTGGCCTGATCCTGGCCAGCTGCGCTGATCACCCCTTCATGGTGAGCAGCCCGGCCATGGCGCGCCAGGTGGCCGAATTCCGCATCCGGCTGCTGGGTCTCTAGGCCCCCTAGGGCCAGCCACGGGCGCTTCGGCACAGACCGAGAGCGCTGCCCTTTGCCGAGTTCTGCGTTTCCAGCGGTCGGCCCATGGGCTGGACTCCACAGCCCATAGGATCCGGCCATGACCAGCCCCTCCGCCCGCCTGCTGAGCCAGTTGAGCGCCGGTTTCAGCAACCAACAACAGGCCTTCGAAAACCCGCCCCTCTTCGCCCACATCCTGGTGAAGTTACGGCCCCTGCCCCAGCTGGCGCCGGGCTCGTTGCTGCTGGAGCAGTGCTATTCCTTTGATCCCGGCCGCCCCTACCGCATCCGGGTGCTGCGGGTGGAACAACGCAGCGACAGCCTCGTGATCCACAACCAGGCCCTTAACGAGGGGGAACGCTTCTGGGGCGCGGTGGAGGACGCCGAACGACGCCAACAGATCCGTTCCGATGACCTGCGCTTGCTCGAGGGGTGCACCTACATCGTGAAGGAAACGGCCAACGGCTTCATCGGCGAGGTGGAACCGGGCTGCCGCTGCCTGGTGGAACGCAAGGGAGCCACCGCCTATCTGGTCAGCAGCTTCGAGCTCGATGGCCAGGGCATGCGCACAATCGACCGGGGCCACGACCCCGGCAGCCACGAGCAGCTGTGGGGCTCCCTAGCAGGCCCCTTTGAGTTTGAGCGCACCCACGATTACAGCTCCGAACTTCCCAGCGACTGGATCCAGATCTGATGCTCAGCCGATCTGGCCAACCAAAGATCAGGCGATCTGGCCAACCAAAGATTCAGGCAATCAGCTCATCCATGAAGGCCTGCTCTTCCTCTTCCGGGAAGGGATCAAAGGCCGCGTCCCGCACCGCGGAGCGGCTCGCCATGGCCTTGATGGCTCCCTGGGCACCGGCCAAACCAGCGTCTTGGCCATAGGGGGAGCTGACACCGCCGCCAAGCGGTTGACGGCCGCCGCTGAGTAGGTCTTCAAGCCGGGCTAGCCGCTCCTCGGTAAGGGCCAAAATCTCGCCCGTATCCACGCCCAGGCCCGAAGCGGCTTGATCGTCGCGGGCGCTGAGGCTACCGAGCTGCTGCTCGACGGCTCCCAGCCGTTCCTCTAGGTCGAGCAGGCGAAACATCAAGGCCTCCGACACCTGGCTAAGGGCCTGGAGTTGCTCGCCGATGCGGTGTTGAAGCTGGGCTGGGGAGGGGAGTGCGGACTGGGCGGCCATTACAGAGCCCAAAGGGGTTGTGCCGGATGGTATCGGCTGAACGACAAACTGCCAGCGGCGAAGTACGCC
>JAEMQZ010000019.1:0-14738 GCA_016463595.1 Synechococcales cyanobacterium SupBloom_Metag_052
AGGGCAGGGGCGGTTCGCTCTGTTGGATGAAGCCCTCCAGGGCGCAGTCGGGGGCTAGGAGCCAGTCGGGGCAATGGGCTTGGCCCCCGGCCCTAGCCTCACGCTTGTTGCGAACCGAAACAAGGGCGCAGTGATTTGGTCCGTCTCTCGCCCGTACTAGCTCTGCTCAGGCTCCTGAAGCCCCGTCCGGGGCCCATCAACGGTGGTGACAGCTACAGCGGCCCTATGGAGCTGGCACGGACTTCCTGCGGGGCCAGGCTCCTACGGCTGATTCATGGGGTCTGGCGACGGCTGGTGGGATCGAAGCCTTCAGGGGCACGCGACTTGCCCGCAACACACAAAAAAACTCCGACCAAAAGCCGGAGTTTCAGGGTGAGCTTTAGGGCTGATTAACTTGGCGAACCCCAAGGAGGTTCAGAACAGTCCCAGGGTGAGGGACTTATCAATTGGCATGGCGGCGCCAATGCCGAGATAGATCGCAAACACGGTGCCGAAGAGGAAGGCGGCCATGGCCACGGGGCGGCGGAAGGGGTTCTGGAACTTGTTGAAGCTTTCGATGAAAGGAATCAACATCAACCCCAGGGGGATCATGGTCTGCAGGGCGATGCCCAGCAGCTTATTGGGCACAACCCGCAGGATCTGGAAGACGGGATAGAGATACCACTCGGGAAGGATTTCCAGGGGAGTAGCGAAGGGATCTGCCTTGTCGCCCAGCATGGCGGGGTCAAGGACGGCCAGACCGACCACACAGGCGATCGTGCCAAGGATCACGACCGGGAAGATGTAGAGCAGGTCGTTGGGCCAGGCGGGTTCGCCGTAGTAGTTGTGACCCATGCCCTTGGCCAGTTTGGCCCGCAGCTTGGGATCGCTCAGATCAGGCTTCTTAAGGACGTGCATGGCTGGCCCTGGGGAATGGGATTGGGGTGGTGGTCAGGTGAGATGAAAGGGTGCTTTGGCGATCAAAGGGGACCGGAGATGCCCTGTTTGCGGATCATCAGGAAGTGCAGCAGCATGAACACCGCCAGCAGCCAGGGCATCACAAAGGTATGCAGGCTGTAGAAGCGGGTGAGGGTCGACTGGCCGACACTCTCGCCGCCACGCAGGAGCTCCACCATGAAGTCGCCGATCACGGGAACGGCAGCGGGCACGCCGCTGACGATCTTTACGGCCCAGTAGCCCAGTTGGTCCCAGGGCAGGGAATAGCCGGTGACGCCGAAGGAGACAGTGATCACGGCCATGGTGACACCGGTGACCCAGGTGAGCTCGCGGGGACGCTTGAAGCCACCCGTGAGGTACACGCGGAACACGTGCAGAATCAGCATCAGCACCATCATGCTGGCGCTCCAGCGATGGACCGAACGGATCAGCCAGCCGAAGCTGACATCAGTCATGAGGTACTGGACGGAGGCGTAAGCCTCAGCCACGGTGGGCTTGTAGTAGAAGGTCATCGCGAACCCGGTCGCGAACTGGATCAGGAAGCAGACCAGGGTGATGCCACCCAGGCAGTAAAAAATGTTGACGTGCGGGGGCACGTACTTGGCGCCGATGTCGTCAACAATGTCCTGGATCTCCAGTCGCTCCTGAAACCAGTCGTAGACCGGTGAGGACGATCCGCCGGAAGCGGGGGAGGAATTCGCCATGCAGCGAGATGGTTTGGTTGGCAGAGTCTACCGATCGCCCCGAGCCGGCCGTGAGCCAAGTGATGTCTCCTCGCCCCAGGGCTCAACCCATTGCAACAGTTGCCCAGGGAGTGGCCCCCAGCCAGTCGCCCCCCCCCGGCTGGGACCTGGCTCCTGGAGTGCTGGCGGGCGCCCTAGCCCTGCTGCTGCTGCTGGCCCAACCCGCGAGCTGCTGGGCCCTGAGCGATGCCCAGCAGCTGGTGGTGGAGAGCTGGCGCCTGGTGAACCAGAGCTACGTCGATCCGGATCGCTTTGAGGCCGTGAACTGGCGGCGGCTGCGCCAGAAGGCCATGGAGAAGTCGATCCAAAGCAGTGAGGACGCCTACGCGGCGATCGAGGCAATGCTGGCGCCCCTGGGCGATCCCTACACCCGCCTGCTGCGGCCAGCCGATTTCGCCAGCCTCAAGGCCAACACCGAAGGCACGGTGAGTGGGGTGGGGCTGCAACTGGGCCTGCGCCCCGAGGCGCCTGGCCAGGCAAGCGAGGCCGCGATCGTCGTGATTGCCCCCCTGGAGGAGTCCCCTGCCGACCAGGCCGGCATCGTCAGTGGCAGCGACCTGGTGCGGGTGGATGGGGTTTTGACCAGCGACCTGGGGCTGGAGGGCACGGCAGCCCGGTTACGGGGCCCCGCCGGCTCCCGGGTTTTGGTGCAGCTGCGTCAGGCCAACGGCAGCGAACGGGAAGTGGAACTGGAACGGCGGGAGGTGGTGATCAAGCCGGTGCGCGAACGGCTGATCGAGCGCCGCGGCCACAGGCTGGGCTACGTGCGCATCAGCCAGTTCAGCGAGCCCGTGCCCGCCCAATTGCGCGAGGCCCTCGGCGGCTTTGAACGCAGCGGCGTGGAAGGGGTGATCCTGGATCTGCGTAACAACTCCGGCGGCCTGGTGGCCGCCGGCCTGGCCAGCGCCGACGACCTGCTCGATGGCCAGCCGATCGTGGCGACCATGGGGCGCGACGGCCTGGAGTCGCCCCAGCAGGCCAGCCCCGGCAGCCTCTACTCGGGGCCGATGGTGACCCTGGTCAATGGCGGCACCGCCAGCGCCAGCGAAATCCTGGCCGGCGCCCTCCAGGACGACGGCCGCTCCCCCTTGCTGGGGGAGCGCACCTTTGGCAAGGGCCTGATCCAAACCCTGATCGGCCTGGGCAATGGCAGCGGCCTGGCCGTGACCGTGGCCCGTTACGCCACCCCCAGCGGCCGCGACATCCAGAACCAGGGCATCGAGCCAGACCAGCGGTTGGCGGGTCCTGAACCGCTCGATCCAGGCGGCAGTAACGACGCCTGGCTGGAGAGCGCCGCCACCAGCCTGGTGGCACGCCTGGAGGCGTCTGTCCCAGCTCAACCCGCCCAGGCGGTTCAACCATGAGCCAGCGCACTTACCACGACCCCCTGCATGGGGGCATCCGGCTCGAGCGCAGCCGGCCGGCCGAGGCCATGGCCATGGACCTGATCGACACGGCCCCCTTCCAGCGCCTGCGGCGCATCCGCCAGCTGGGACCGGCGTTTCTCACCTTCCATGGGGCCGAATCGAGCCGCTTCACCCATTCGCTCGGGGTGTTGCACCTGGCCCGCCAGGCCTTTGATGGCCTGGTGGCCCTGAAGCCCGCCCTGGAGAAGCACCGCGGCGTGCTGCTGGCGGCGGCCCTGCTCCATGACGTGGGCCACGGGCCCCTGAGCCATTCCGGTGAGGAAATGTATGGCCTGCGCCATGAGGCCTGGTCGGCGCGACTGGTGCGCCAGCACCCCGCCCTGCGCGATCGCCTCGAGGCCTACGCCCCCGGCACCGCCCAAGCCGTGGCCGACCTGCTCGAACACGGCCAGTATCCGGAACCCGCCATTAAATCCCTGGTGAGCAGCCAGCTGGATTGCGACCGGCTCGACTACCTGCTGCGCGACAGCTACAGCACCGGCACCCGCTTCGGCCAGCTGGACCTAGAGCGGATTCTTGCTGCCCTCACCCTGGCCCCCGATGGCAACATCGCCATCCATCCCAAGGGCCTGATGGCGGTGGAGCACTACTTGGTGGTGCGCAACCTGATGTACCGGAGCGTCTACAACCATCGGCTCAACATGGTGTGCAACTGGCTCCTCAGCCAGACAATCACCACCGCCCGCCGGCTCGGGCCAACCCTGGTAGAAGCCGATCGGGTGATGGCCCGCTGGCTCTGGCAGCCCGATCAGTTGGGCGACGACGACTTCCTCGCCAACGATGACCTGCGTACCGGCTACCACCTGCTGCGCTGGCGCGAAGAGGGTCCAGCCGGTTTGCGCAGCCTGTGCGAGCGCCTACTGGATCGGCGGCTGCTCAAGGCCAGTGATGTCAGCGCCCTGGCCCCGGCCCAACGGCTGGAACTGCTGGCCCAAGCGCGCCAGCTCTGCCAGGCCCAGGGCCTGGAGGCGGAGCTCCACTGCGGCCTGCACCAACACCAGAGCCGCGGCTACCACCCCTACAAGGGGGGCCTGCGGCTCTGGGATGGCCGCAACCTCAGGGCCCTGGAGCAGAGTTCTCCCCTAGTGCGCAGCCTGATCAAGCCAGTGGAAATCGCCTGGCTCATCCACCCCCCGGAGGTGAGCGGCCCCCTGAGGGCGGCCCTTGGCACGGCCCTGGCGGGGGCGGATCGGCCGACCTGAGGGCCTGCGCTCGGGGAATGGGCCCGTTGCCAGGGCTGGCCGGATGCTGGGATAACGGGATCGCCCACCAACAGGGTTCCAGCCATGGCCTCCCAACTGCTGCTGGCCACCGCCGCCAGCCAGCCCCACCGGCTGAGCCTCGCCGCCGCCGCCAGCGCCACCGGCAGCCTGGTGGCGGAGGTGGGCTATGCCCTCGGGGCCCTGCCACCCCGGGGGGAATGGCTTAGCGAAGAGCTCGTGCTGGCAACCGGCGACTGGCCGCTCACCGTGGCGGACCTGAGGGAGCTGGAACCACTGCTGCTGCGACGGGGCCTGCGGCTGGTGCGGGTGGAAGCGCCAGCGCCGGAAGCCCTGGTGGCCGCCGCCAGCCTGGGTGTGGTGACCCAGCTGCAGCGACCGGGGGACGGGGCAGGGGCCGCTGCCCATGAACCAACCGCCCCAACGGAACCCCAGGGCCTCGGCCTGACCATCCACCAGGGCACCCTGCGCTCCGGCGACCACCTGCAGGTGGAGGGCTCGGTATTGCTGCTCGGCGATGTCAACCCTGGGGCGCGGATTAGCGCCGCGGGCGACGTGCGCGTGTGGGGCCGCCTACGCGGGGTGGCCCACGCCGGCTGCCAGGGCAACCACCAGGCCCGGATCGTGGCCATGCAACTGCGGCCCCTGCAGTTGCGCATCGCCGAGGCGGTGGCCCGGGGGCCGGAGGACCTGCCACCGCGGGGCTACGCGGAACAGGCCCTCTTGGTGGACGGCGCCATCGCGATCGAACCGGCCGAACCGATCTGGGGCCTCCCCGATTAGGGCCCTTAGCGATTGATCACGCCAAAGCCGCCGAGCACCCCCGCAATCGCCATGAACCAGAGGGGCGACAGGCGAGTGCGCAAGGTCAACACACAGACCACGATCGACACCAGGTAGGCCGGAACGCCGTGGTCGGCGGTCTATGGCTACTGGCATCTGTCAAGTTGTTTTGGGCCGAGCGGGGCCCCTTGCCACAGTGGCGGCCAAGGCCAAGGGAATCAAACTCCTAGGCCTAATCTCAATGCACTCCAACTGGCAACGTGACCCCGCATCAGACCCGCAATATCCTGATCTGCTCTGGGAAGGGTGGGGTTGGCAAAACGACCCTGACCGCCAACCTGGGCATCGCCCTGGCCCGGCAGGGTGTGCGCACCGCCGTGCTCGACGCTGACTTTGGTCTGCGCAACCTGGACCTGCTCCTGGGCCTAGAAAACCGGATTGTGTTCACGGCCCAGGAAGTGCTTGCCGGCAGCTGCCGGCTGGAACAGGCCCTGGTCAAGCACAAGCAGGAGCCGAACCTGGCCCTGCTGCCAGCCGGCAACCCGCGCATGCTCGAGTGGCTGAAGCCCGAGGACATGCAGGCGATCGTCGCCATGCTCGCCCCCAGCTTTGATGTGGTCTTGATCGATTGCCCGGCCGGCATCGAAGACGGCTTTAAGAACGCCGTATCAGCCGCCCAAGAGGCGATCGTGATCACCACTCCGGAAGTGTCCGCCGTGCGGGACGCTGACCGGGTGATCGGCCTGCTGAATACCCATGGGATCAAACCGATCCAGCTGGTGCTGAACCGGGTGCGGCCCAAGATGATGGCCAACCAGGAGATGCTCTCTGTTAACGATGTGACCGACATCCTGGCCTTGCCCCTGCTGGGGCTGGTGGTGGAGGACGAGCAGGTGATCGTGTCCACCAACCGGGGCGAACCACTCACCTTGGGCGGCAGTCGTTCGCCGGCGGCCTTGGCCTATTCGAACGTGGCCCGGCGCCTTCAGGGGGAAGACGTGCCCTTGCCCGATCCCGCAAAAATGGGCCGGGGCCTGCGCGCCAAGCTCAGCCGCCTAATCAAGACCAAGATCTTTTAATTGCAATGACCCTGCGCGACACCATCACTCGCTTGCTGGGCCTGCAGCGGGCCAGCGCCACCACGGCACGGGAACGGCTCCAGCTGGTGCTGGCCCATGACCGCAGCGACCTCAATCCGGAGCTGCTGGAGCAGATGCGCCGGGAAATACTCGAAGTGGTGTCCCGCTACGTGGAAATCGACTTCGACGAGGTGGATGTGAGCCTGGAAACGGAAGACCGGGTTACCGCCTTAGTGGCCAACCTGCCGATCCGGCGCGCCAAGGCCGTGGTCCAACCTGGCGTTAAAGCCAACATCTCCCTCGGGGTGAAGGACGCTGAGCTAGCTAAGCCAGACGCGCCTGCAAGCCCCGAGCCCGGCTCAGCAAGCAGACCAGAGGTAGAAACGGCCAGTCCCACAACAACGGAGCCTGGCCAGCCTGCAGCCGAAGCACTCCAGCCGGGACCAACTGCGGAATCGGCAAGCCGTGAAAGCTTCCAGAACCTGAGCTAACAACGCCCCTCTAAGCTCCAAGCGGGATTGGGGTCGTCAAAAAACTCCCCTGGATGGGGTTTTCCATCGCTGGTGGTCGCTAAGCCCGCTGCGGGGAACACTCCTGCTAGAAGCTGGCAGTAGGCCATGGGCCCCACCACGGAACCGATCACGCCCAGTGAATCGAAAGTGCTGGATCAGCTGCTGCTGGGCTCCTCCAACAAGACGATCGCGGCAACCCTTCTGCTCAGCCGCCGCACGGTGGAGAGCCACATTGGCAACCTGCTAGCCAAAACCGGTTGCCAGAGTCGCACCCAACTGCTGCTCTGGGCCCTAGCCAGACGATAAGATCCTGCGGTGGATCGGACGGATCCCATGCCGGCTTAGCTCAGTGGTAGAGCAGCGCTTTTGTAAAGCGAAGGCCATCGGTTCAAATCCGTTAGCCGGCTTCTTTTCTGATCGGTTGGGGCGTACAGAACTGGACTGGTTGCTTCAGTCAGCGGATAGGAGCAACGCATCAGCAAGGATTATCCCCTGCGTTGATCATGACGCTAAACAAACGGATGCATGCAGCAATTTGACAACGTAGAGCCCAAAACCGAGCCAATCCCTCAGGGAACTTGTCCATCAGCTTAGGCTTAGCAGGGAGACGCTCCATAAAAGTTTCACACCACAACCGTAGGCAGATTTTTCTGCAAACGGTTGCTGGTCACTGGCAGCACTCGTTGGAGGACATTGAGCCCGTGACCGCCAGATCCACCGGAATCCAGATATCGCCCAAGCCTTCTAGAGCCGAACCAGCTCGCCGAACTAGCTCGCCAAACCGTTTAGCCATTTGGGCCTCCACCCCGACCAAGTCGAGATGATTGACAGCGGCTAGCGGGAACAGAGATAGGTTTTGACGCTACCGCGATCCTCCCTGAAGTTGGGACGATCGGGATCCACGGCCTGCCACCACCAGCGGCCATCGGTGTAGCTGGGGATGCCGGCATTGTTGGTGCGGGGTAACTGCAGGCTGAGGCCTCGCCATCGCAACACGATGAAGGCGCCTGGCACGGTGCCACCCTCGCTATTGGGAATCTCGCTGGCATCAACGGCCCCGTTGTGGAAGATGGCCTCCAGGCCATCGCCATCGCACAGGTAGCGCTCTGGCACGGCCGCCGCCCAGGCAGCTGGTGCGGCTAGGAGCATCAGCAGGGCCAAAACCAGGGAGAGGAGGCAATTCACGGGGTGCGCGTTGCAATGGCCAGGATGGCGCCATGACCCTCACTCTCGTTTACGACGGCGGCTGCCCCTTCTGCCGCCACTTCGCCCTCGCCAGCGAGCTCAGGGGAGGGATCCCCCTGCTTGAACTCCGTGATGGCAGGGCCGATCACGATCTGCGGGCTGCCCTGAAGGCAAGGGGTCTCAACCTGGCCCGCGGGGCGGTGTTACTCGAGGACGAACGGGCCTGGCACGGGGCAGAAGCCATCGCTGAACTTTGCCGGCGCCTAGCCCCCAGCGGCCCCTTACTGCAACTCTTGCGGGGCCTGTTTAGCGAGCCCAACCAGGCCAGACGGCTCTATCCGTTGCTCCTGTTGGCCCGGCGCCTGGCCCTGCAATGGAGAGGGCTACCAGAAGATCCCGATCAGCCCCGAGGCCCTATGGCTTTACATTGATGCCCCACGGCAAGCATGGGCTGCAATTGGATTGAACCTTGCTGCTGCCAATTCACTCGCTTACTAACATCCTCAAAGCATGGGCAGACCAATTCGGCTGTGTTGTATCAAGTGGATCAAAGCTTGCCGTATCGGGAATATCCCAATAGCCATTGTTGACGAGGCTATCGGTAAAATCCACAGCTACACTATTGCCAGAGCCCTGAGACCAAGGCTCTAGGGTCATATCAGGAACGCCCAGGTTAATCGTGGGGTTGGGGATCAACTCGGGTGGCACTGGCCTGGTCGATTGGTTGGCCAACATATAGACAGCACAAATCGGTGTCGCCTTTCCAGCAAACGCTCGCGGCGTGGAGGCAGTCACCCATACGGGCGTCTGGGGAATCGCGATCAGACCTGGCGGAACTGTGGAAAGGACAGGCGATCGATAGGCCGACCAGGTAGAACCAGGCCCCGGACAAACGCCACTGAATTCAAGAGCATGAATAGGGATCAAGCATCGCTAGGGCCGCTGCACAGCCCAAGCGGCTAGCAAGCCACCCGCAAAGCCTGATGCATGGCCGATCCAGCTCACCCCTACCGGGCTAAGAAACGGCACCAGGGCAGGTAGCAGGCCGCCATACATGAGCAAACAGCCAATGGACAACAGCAAGGACAAGGGCCGTTTCTCTAACCAGCCAATCCAAAGCAGATAGCCGAGCAGTCCATAAATCACCCCCGAGAGGCCATGGCTACCCCCCGGCCAAAACAACCAAACCGGAATAGAAAACAGCCACACACCAATCCAAACGGCGAGATAATCGCGGCCACCTTTGAGCAACACCAGCCAGGACAACGGTAAAAACCAGAGGGAGTTGCTGATGAGGTGGCCAAAGCCGGCATGGCTGAAGGGCGCTGTGAACAGGCCCCAGAATGGTCCCCCTTGCTCCAAGGGCAAGTTCCAGCGCCCACGGAACAGAAGTTGATCCAGCAATTCCTGAATCCAGGCAATCGAGAGGATCGCCATTGGCAGCACAGCCTTGCCCTTGAACCGATCCAGGCGGCCCAAGCCGCTCCGATCAACGGTGTTTTGCGGCAACCCGTCCATCCCAATCCACTTACGGCAACCATCCTGGCAAGGTTTCACCTTGGTGATGCCTGCCAATGGCTCACCCCAGGTGCCAGCTCCGGCGGCGCCGTGCTGACGCCCACCTGCCGACACGGCAACGGCCCAAACCAAACGATTTCCCTTGACCATGGCTACCCCCCTGGATCGCCCCCGAGCGGTGTTTCTCGATGCCCTCAGCCTGGGGCCAGTGGACCTGGATCCCCTGCGGCAATGGGTTGAGCTGCGCTGCTGGCCCAGCACGGATCTAGACCAAAGACTGGAGCGGCTCCAAGGGGCCGACGTGGTGATCACCAACAAAATTCTGCTGGATGGCCCCTTGCTGGCATCGCTTCCCAAGCTGCGTCTGGTCTGCACAGCCAGCACCGGCACGGACCAGGTGAATGGTCAGGTTTGCGCCGAACGGGGCATCACCGTTCGCAACGGCGGGCCCTACAGCCAGCCCTCGGTGGTGCAAGTGACCTGGGCCCTAATCCTGGAACTGCGCTGCAAACTGCAGGAACGGCACCGCCAGGTAGCAGCGGGGGACTGGCAACGCAGCCCGGTCTTCTCCCTGGTGCAGCCTGAATTCGATGAATTGGCTGGCCAACACCTAACCGTGGTGGGTGCCGGCGACATCGGCCAGGGAGTGGCGCGCATCGGCGCAGCCTTCGGCATGGAGACCAGCCTGATCACGAGCACAACCAGCCCAGAAGGTCTCGAGACGGCCCTGCGTCACGCCGACGTGGTGAGTCTGCATGCGCCCCTCACCGCCAGGACTCGGGGCATGATCAATGGCAACAGCTTGACCTGGCTAAAACCGAGTGCCCTGCTGATCAACATGGCCCGTGGAGGCCTCGTCGAGATCGGGGCCCTGGTGGCGGCCCTGGAGAGTCAGCGGCTGGGCGGGGCCGCCCTTGATGTGTTGGCGAACGAACCCCCTGGGGCGGAACTAGCCCGGCTGGTGAACGTACCGAACCTGCTGCTCACTCCCCACATGGCCTGGAGTTCGCGCCAAGCCCGGCTCAGGCTTGTAGAAACAATCGCCAGCCATCTCCAAGCCTTTGTGGAGGGACCTTGGCAGGAGCACTGAACCAAAGACCATGACCGCTCTCAGCTTAAAGATGTCATCGAAGGCCATTAAAAATACCCGCAGGCCCATGCGATAGGAATACAAGAAATCGATTCAAGGCCCCTACAAGCGCCCATACATCCATTCGGAATCGCCACATATAGAACCCAAAATTAACTCACTATCAATATAAAGTCGGTCCAGAAAGGGAAACAACGGATCCCAACCAAAAACCGTGGCAAAAGGCAATGACAACGGCGCTTCAAGCCCTAACGCAACAGATTGGTCGTAGACATAAGAGCTTTGCCCTTGGCCCATCAGCCCCGACCTTGGCAATTGCAGCCAGAGCAAAGCCTTTGCAAACAACCGGAACAGCTGGCTGACAAGCGGGGGCAAACACGCTAGAATTATCTTATCCCTAACCTAACATGTCAATCAAGTCAAGCATGCCTTAAAAGCAACAATTTGATTGGATCCATCTAAAAAAATTAACTAACAACTACTCATGGCAAGCACACTGACTCGCAACAGTAACAACGGCATTGAAGAAGAGCTCGACTTTCGCAAAGAAGTCATCTATTTCATCATTGTTGATCGCTTTCTAGACGGCTGCATCGACCATGACAAGGGCAGCAAGGACGAATTATTTGACCGTAGCCGCAGCCACTGGGGCAAGTATTGGGGAGGAGACCTCAAAGGCATCATCGAAAAGGCGGATTATCTGAAATCACTTGGTGTAACGGCCCTATGGATCTCGCCCCTCTTTGAGCAGGTGGATGCCCTTAGGGGTGAATACACGGCCATGCATGGTTATTGGACAAAGGATTTCAAACGCATCAACCCACGGTTCCTCCCCATTGGAGAATCGAATTCCCTTAAAGAATCAGTCACCCTCAAGCAACTGGTTGACACGCTCCACGCCAAGGGTCTCAAGGTAATTCTTGACATTGTTTGCAACCATAGCTCACCAGATATCAACGGCAGCAAAGGAGTTGTGACGGATGACGGTGAGCCCCTAGCCGATTTCAACAATGATCACAACAATTTCTATTATCACTTCCCAGAAATAACCGACTGGGATGACGAATTCCAGCTCATCCATGGTGAGATGGCTGGCCTTGCCACCTTCAACGAAAAAAATATTACCTATCGAAACTACATCAAAAGCGCAATGAAGAATTGGCTAGAGGCAGGCTTCGATGCCTTCCGCGTCGATACTTTAAAGCACATGCCACTATGGTTCTGGCAAGAATTCGTTACCGATATCAAGAAACATACACCCTCCACCTTTCTCTTTGGAGAATACGGCTTCGGCAAACCCTGGGATGAACGTACAATCGCCTATGCAAACCAATCCGGCATGTCGATTCTCGATTTCGGCCTCTGCGATGGTATCCGCTTCGCCTTCTCCGGGAGCCAACCTGGCGGCTTCCACAATGTTCAGAAGGTGCTCGACTACGACAACGTTTATCACCGCGCCAATGAGCTTGTCACCTTCATAGACAACCATGACATGCCTCGTTTCCTCTCAATCAGCGATGGCTACAACCTGGAACTGGCGACCAGTCTGCTGATGACCTTGAGGGGCATCCCCTGCATCTTCTACGGAACCGAGCAATACCTCGTCAATAACACCAACGCAGGCCAAGACCCCTACAACAGGCCCATGATGGAGAGCTGGGACCTCTCCAATAAAATGGTGACGATCATCCAGACCCTCAGCGGCCTGCGCCAGGCCAATCCAGCAATCCCCTACGGCTCCCACAACACCAAATACCTCAGCGACGATATTTATGCATTTACCCGCAAATATCGGGATTCCCGCTGTTTAACCCTGATCAACCAAGGGGCCGAAAGCACCATCAGCATCGACAACACTGAACTACCCGATGGTAGCCATCAATGTATGCTCACTGGTGAACATATTGAGGTGGTGAATGGACGCATCAGCAACCTAAAGCTGGCCTCCAAAGCATCGATTGTGCTGAGTGTGCTCGGAGCCCCCGTGGTGGGTAAAACGGTGGCTGCATTCCAGGTTAATGGCTATGCCACCAAACCAGGTGAAGTCATTGCCGTCATCGGTGATGCCCCAGAACTGGGCTCCTGGGACTTCAACCGAGCCTATGTACTTGAGTATGTGAACGCCAATACCTGGTTTGGCGAAGTGCCATTTGAGATGGCTGAAGGGGGCCGGAGCCTGCGTTACAAGTTCATGATACTTAAAGCCAATGGCCAGGGACTGCGACATGGCGAAGATCTCGAGCCGGAACTCCAGCCGATTCCTGAGTCGCTGACCAGCCGTCACTGCCTGCTACCCGACAGCGGCCGCCTAAAAGTGGAGTGCCTGTGGAACTCCCTGGAGATTGCAATCTAAGAATACAGGTCCCAGCAACAATCTCCAGTCTGGGTAGATTGGCGATGAAGCCCTGGGACCATTTCCTCCTAACAAGTTTCTGCCTTGCAGATTTCCAAAGGCTAGGCATTGCCGATTTCTCTTGTCAAACGATGAAGACTTTTCTTGCCCTGCCTTTGGCTCTTGGCTTGCTGCTTGGCCTAGCGAAACCGGGCCGATCAGAAGTATTGCTTAATTTAGAAAGGGAATTCTATTCTGTAAATGTGGCAAGAAATGCCCCTTTGTTCCCGCAGCTTCTCAGGGCTTCTCCGATCACCCAGAAATCCGTAAGATACACCGGATACACATCCGCTCCCATTAAATGGGATTTCAAGTATCGCCTAGACGCTATTACAGGCCAATGCCGGATTGTCTCGAGCCGTACGTTTTTAAATGCAAAAATCACAATGCCACGGATAGTCGGGGCCTCAGACCGGCAGATCAATGCATTTAATAGGTTTTATGCCGCCCTTCTGCGGCACGAAATGGGCCATTACGCGATAGCAGGCGAAACTGCCTTTGCCATTGATTATGAATTAACGGCCATGCCTCCTATGCAAACTTGCGCCCAACTGGAGCAGCAGGCGAACAGCAAAGCCTATGAACGTCTTCAGGAGAGCTACACGAAGGTGCTGACCTATGATGAGCTAACTAGGCACGGCCGGCTTCAAGGAGCAGTCCTGCAAGAGTAATTGATCAGGGGGACAATTCAGGGTAATTTATTAAAGCATTCGCACAATAACCAACCAGTTTATTCCTTATCAACCCGCCTTAGCTTTCCAAGAACCTTAAGCGCGCCACAGGCACCACAACCCAAAGTCGCCTAGCTCTGCCACCCCGATCACCCTGCTCCATGCCGACATACACGGCAGCCATCTGGTTGGGTCCCTCCTTGATCAGGCCCAGGGGATAGCCATGGCGGCTGCCATAGCCGGCCAAGGTGGCGTAGGAACGGAAGTTCAGGGCCTTGGCGGCGTGGAAGGTCGGCATGCCTACTTCCTCCTGCAGGCTCACTAACAGATTCGCGCTGAGAATCACCGCCTGGCTAGGGGGCCCGGATGGGGAGATGGCCGATGCTGGAGCGGAAACACTTGCCGAAGGAGCCAGGGTAGGGCTAGAGGTTGAAGGCTGGGAGGCTGAGCTGCGGCGGCGCAGGCGACGCTCACTAGAAACGGCCGAACGTTGACGATCCGTCGCAGCGAGGGGTTCAACAGCAGCAGTCTTGGCAACACCAGGGTTGGGGTTTGGATCTGAAGGAGCCTGGTTAAAAGAAGCATTGGCGATACGTCCCTCGAGGGAATCCAGCCGTTGCATGATGGGTAGCAACCAATCCGTTAAGGCAGGCGGAACTGGATCAGCCAGCTCAGCGGCTTGGGACGGTGAAGTTTCAGGAGTGGGGGCAGGGGCCGGGATCAGGGGGGCAGGGAGCTCGGCAATGCGCCGGCGAAAGAACATCATCAACAAACTGCCTAGGGGATAGATCCCCACAAGGGACCAACCCTGCTGGCCATGGCCATTGAGAAATTGTTGTAACTGCAAGGCTGGATGATTCGCTTGCTGCCGCCCTTGGGGGGGCTGGGAGGGGGGATTGCTATAGAAATCAGGAAATTCCTGCTCTAGATAGGCCTTCGAAAAGACCGGCTGACCGGTAAGCGGTGGAGTCTCGGCAGCTGGCGGAGTTGGTGGTTGGTTGGGCGGAGTCACTGGCCCTGGCCCAGGGGCCTGGGGGGTCTTCGCGGAGTCCTCCACATTTAAGTGGATCACCTGGTATTCCCAACGGCTCACGGGCAAACCAAAAATAATGGGGTAATATTAGACCTTAGCGGCAAGTCATCACAATGACAAACGCAGCCGCAGAGCGATCAGAAGGTCCA
>JAEMQZ010000019.1:14838-19321 GCA_016463595.1 Synechococcales cyanobacterium SupBloom_Metag_052
GGTTTTGGCGGAACAGGACTGGCAAGCTGGCTTTCGTGCCATCCAACTCACCGTTAGACAGCTGACGCAAGCCCAAGTTGGCGTAGGCCTTGGCGAGTTTTTGCTGCAGGGCCAGGTCCTGGGCGGAGCTTGACGGAGCCAGAAAGTGCCTGGGACCATGGTCTTGGCTAAGCAGGGGGCACACCCAAGCATGGGACAAGGCCAAGCACCGGACCCGGCCGCCAGGCTTCAGTCCCGCAGCAGATCCACTTGCCCTACTGCTGGATACAAAAAATTGATCCGCAAATTGATGCGCAAAGATCTTTGGTAAATTGGGTGTACTGATATTTTTGAAATGAACGAGCAAAACCCCCTGATGCCCCTTCGCGATCTGGAGCTCTCGAGTGGCGAGGGTCGCCATCAGCTCCCATCCCCAGGGGCACCGCCACCGCCACCACCGCCAGCCGCAACCACAAAACAATCCCCAGAAATTAACGCCCCAACTCCTAGCGAATCACAGCCTTCAGACCCAATCCAGACCCAATCATTACTCACCCAATCGTTGGGGCGCGATTCCTTCGGACTCCCCCCCTTACTTCTGGCTGAAAACGCCCCTCCCCCACCGGCGAATGACGGCTCCCAGCGGCGCCAGTTCGCGCGCAAGCCCATGCCTTTCGGGGGCGTAGCCCCCGTGGGTGAAATGGCGTGCCCGGGGGACCAGAAGTGGCACATCAGCCTCTGGGACGTGAGTATGGGCGGCATTTGTGTTGTGGTGGATAGCCCTATGGATGAACCCTTTGGCACATCCTTTGCGATTTCTGTCTACGAAAGCTTCGGCCTGGGCAGCGCCTTCTTCAACGCCCATCTGCGCTGGCGCACGATGGAGGCAAATAGCACCTATCTAGGCCTGGAGTTCGAAGACCAGGCCCTGCTTCAAAACGGCTGTTTCCTGATCGACTATGTCAACACCGATCTATCGAACTTCTGAAACTCCATCTTGCTTCGGCGACGCGAAACGATACCCCTGGTTTAGGACCACAGGCCAGCGGCCCCGGCCAAGGGCCAAAAACGCTGCCAAGGCACCTGCGCCGTTGCCGGGCCGTTGATCGCCCCAAAGGGGGGTGCCGGCAGCGCTGCTCAATGCCGCCATGGGGCTGGAACTCCCCGCATTGATCACCAGCACCAGCCCCTCTGGTGGCGCCGGCGTGGGGAGCGAGGCGAGCTCTGGGCGCTCGATGTTCATGGACTGAGCCGCAATGGGGCCCGGGGGCTGCCGCAGGTTCACCCAGGGAAAGCGGGCCGTCTGCCCAGCTCGTCACCACCTGCCAGCAGCCCAACACCAGTGGCAATTGCAACGCCCTTACGACAGTACGGTGCCGAAAGTAACTGTTTCCTGTCCGAGCCTCGGATCGCCATGACCGATACCCCCCTAACTGCAGCTCCAGCCGGCCAGGCCCATCAAAACCTGGATCCAGGCGCCCTGCTCGCCGCCCTGCACTGGCGCTACGCCACGAAAGTGTTTGATCCCGAGCAGCCGATCAGCGCCGAGCTCTGGGCCAGCTTGGAGCAGGCGATGGTGTTGTCGCCGTCGTCCTACGGCCTGCAGCCCTGGAAGTTTCTAGTCATCACCGATCCGGCGATCAAGGCCGAGCTGCGGCCCCATTCCTGGAACCAGTCCCAGATCACCGATTGCTCCCATTTAGTGGTGTTTCTGGTGCGCCGCAGCATCGAAGCGGCCGATGCTGAGCGTCTGATCAACGCCACCGCGCAGGCCCGGGGCTTACCGCTGGAGCAGCTGGCCTACTACCAGGGCATGATCGAAAAAGACCTGATCCACGGCCCTCGCAGCCAGGTGATTGGCCAGTGGGGCTCTAACCAGGTGTACATCGCCCTGGGCAACCTAATGACCTGCGCGGCCCTGGTGGGCGCGGACACCTGCCCCATCGAAGGCTTCGCCCCCGGCGAATACGACCGGATCCTCAAGCTGGGCGATACCCCCTACCGCAGCAGCGTCGTGTGTGCCTGCGGCACCCGCAGCTCTGACGATAAACACGCGAAATTAGCGAAAGTGCGCTTCCCCTTGGAAGAGCTGGTAGAACGCCGCTGACCGATTCGCTCGCAGCAAATCAAGCGAGCGCGCTAGATCAAAGGTGGGATTGTCCGTTGGCGGATTGAATAGATTAAAGCATGCAACTCTGGATCTTGCATATAGCCCAGAATTCTTTGGGGATAATCAAGTTTTCCATTATGAAGGTAGGCGATTGTGGCGGCAATTTTAGCGTCGCGGCGGCTGGTACTGACCTCCATGCGGTGTCCCTTGGGAACGCCAAGAAGTTTTTGCAGGCGGGCTATTTGACCCGCCAACACTTTCACGTTTTCGCTAGGGGTGAGCAATTTCTCGAGAGCAGCCGCCACTTCCGCATCGGTGGCATCGGCCCTGAGCTTGCCCTGCTTTTGCAATTCACTAATACTGAGCTGGGCCAAACCGTGATCCTGGAATAGGCCCGATTCGGCCAGGATCCGTATATCTTCACCAGGCTTGGCGTGCTGCATCTCATCAAAGAGAATCGCCGCCATCAACATGGCATTCACCTGCTGTTTGCGGCTTTGCTCAAGCACAATCGGCCGCACGGCTTCGAGCCTGGCCAGGGTATGGGCCTTGAGGGGGGCCAGGTGGTCGAGGCCCTTGGTGAACAGCTGACCAAGGCGCGGCTGGGCACCATGGACGCCGAAGCGGCGCTGCAGTTCGCGGATCTCCTCGGCACTGAAATAGGAGGGATTGAGATCTTCGGCCTCGCCCACCAATCGGTCCACCGGGGCCAAGCCGGCCATCCCACCCGGATCAGCCATGGGGCCAGCGAGGGCCGATCCTGGGGCGGGGTTCCCAGGCCCAGAGGCCAAAAACAAGGGCGACTGGGATGGCAGACCCTGCACCAGCAGCGCTGAAACACAACCCGCCAAAACGGTCCTGAGCCTGGGGGGTCGTCGCTTCCACGACAGGATCAAGGGCTGCTTGAGCCGCTTATTTGATATGGACAGGGCTGCGATCACAGGGATTGCGATGGGGAAAGGTCCATTAATTGGGCCGGCCAAAGCAATGGAGGACAAATATTTCGTTGAAATTAGCACCCCTTTCAGTTTGATCCTGCTTTGCTGAGCCTCCCTCGCTACGCCTGTTTAGCTGGCTCCTCCCGGACCCATTCCTGCCTAGGGCCTGCGGGTTAGGCCCCCCTTATCGGGGCCCGAAGGCCTGACCTGGCTCCGCTGTTCCAAGCCCAGCCAGGATTGGCCCCGATGTCTAGCCGAAGCCATGGATACCGATAGGCCGCTTGCTTGTGCTCCCCTGGAGCCCTTGCCACTGGGGGCCCTGCCGCCCCTGCCGCCCCTGGATCTGGCGGTGGTGGGCCATGTGGAGTGGGTGAATTTTGTGGGGGTAGACCACCTGCCCCTCGCCGGAGAGATTCAGCGGGCCAGCCACAGCCAGGACCTGGCCGCCGGCGGCGGTGCGGTTATCGCCGTGCAGCTGGCCAAGCTCACCGGCCAGCGGATTCCCTTCTTCACGGCCCTGGGGCGGGATCGGATCGGCGAGCTGGCGGCGGAGCAGCTCCAGGGCCTGGGGCTTGATGTGCAGGTGGCCTGGCGCGAGGCTCCCAGCCGCCGGGCCGTGACCTTCATCGACAGCAGCGGCGAACGCACAATCACCGTGATCGGTGAGCGGCTCAGTCCAACGGCGGCCGATCCCCTGGCCTGGGCAAGACTCTCGGCTTGCGACGGCGTGTTTGTGACCGCCGCCGATGCCGCGGCCCTGGCCTGGAGCCGCCGCGCCCGCTTTCTGGCGGCCACCCCGCGGCTGGGCCTGGAGCTGATCCAGGCTTCGGGCCTGCAGCTCGATGCCCTGATCGGCAGCGCCGCCGACCCGGGCGAGATCTATCGGCCGGGCGATCTAGATCCGGCGCCAACGTTCTATGTGGGTACCGAGGCGGAGCGGGGCGGCTTCTGCTGGCCAGGGGGCCGGTTCAGCGCCGCGGCGTTGCCGCGGCCAGTGGTGGATTGCTACGGCGCCGGCGACAGCTTTGCTGCAGGAGTCACCGCCGGGCTTGCGGCCGGCTGGAGCCAACACCAGGCGCTCAGCCTTGGCTGCCATTGCGGTGCCGCCTGCATTGGCGGCCGCGGTCCCTACGCCAACCAACTGGAACTGGGCAGGATCTGAACGGAGCAAGCAGGGACCTGGGCCCGGGGGGATCTGGCTAACCCAGCCTGAATCCCAATCAAGGGCGAGGGCGGCCTGGCTCGGCGCCAGATTTGGGTTCGAGGGAGCCGGACTCCAGCCTGGGGCCGGCGGCCCCGCCAACCAACCAGAGCCCCAGGGCCAAGACCAACCAACCGAACCAATGGAGCTCAAGCAGCCCCTGGGCGAGCTGCAAAAGCGGCGCAAACAGCCAATGGTTCAAGGTCATCAACAGCAGCAGCAACCAGACCATCCAACCCCCATTAGCTCGTCGGG
>JAEMQZ010000019.1:19421-24193 GCA_016463595.1 Synechococcales cyanobacterium SupBloom_Metag_052
AAGGTCATCAACAGCAGCAGCAACCAGACCATCCAACCCCCATTAGCTCGTCGGGCCGCTGAATTCCCAGGGTTAAGCCCCTGGCAGCAAGTCCAGGGGCATCAGAGCACCGGCCCGCAGGATCTGCCAATGGCCTGCCTCACCGGCAACGGCTTTTGCAACGGCTACGGCGCTGCTTTCGCGAAGGCCGCCATCTGCTGCAGGGCTGTTTTCTGCTAGCCCAATCCAGGCAACCACGGTGCTGGGTTGGCCGCTGCCCTGGGGCCACGGCACGGGGCCCAGCAGCGGGAGCAGCGGGAACAGGGTCGCCGCCTCGGCCGCCGTGCCGCAAGGAGGTTCGCTAGAGCGGTTGGCGCTAGTGGTGGCCAGGGGGCCGCTGCGGCGCAGCAACTCCAAGGCGACGGGGCAGGCCGGGATGCGCAGACCCAGGCTTGAGCCTTCGCCATGCAAGGCCCGGGCCAGGCGGCCCCGGGCCGGCAGGACCAGGGTTACGGCCCCCGGCCAACAGCGCTCGGCCATGGCCCGCCACTGGGGCGCTATCGGCACTTCCAAAGCGGCGAACAGGGCCTCGGCATCGGCGCCCATCAGGATCATGGGCTTGCGGGCCGGCCTGCGCTTGAGCTGCCAGAGCTGGGCGGCCGCTTCCGGCCGGGCCGCCAGGGCCGGCACCGTGTCGGTGGGGAACAGGGCCGCCGAACCGGAATGGAGCCGGCCGGCCAGCTCCGCAGCCGCCAGAACTTGACCGGGGAACGGTGTCTCAGCCATGGTCCTCTCCCGGCCGCGGGGTCAGCTGGTCGCCAGGGCCAGATCCCGGCGGATCGGCCGCCAAGGCGGGCCGGCGGGCACTCACAAACCGACCGTGGCCCTCCAGGTCGGGGTGGGGCTGAATCGCCTCAAGCCCCTGCTCGGCCAGCAGGGCCTGAACGGCTTCAGATTGGTCGTGGTGGTGCTCCAGCAGCAGCCAGCCGCCCGGGGCCAGGGCCTGGGGGGCCCCGGCGGCAATGGCGCGAAGGGCATCGAGACCATCGGGGCCGCCATCGAGGGCCAGGGGCGGTTCGTGGTCGCGCACTACGGGCGCTAGCTCCTGCCAGACCGGCGTGGGGATATAGGGGGGGTTGCTCAGCACCAGATCCAGCTGGCCCCATTCCGGCTGCAGGGGCTGCCACCAGGAGCCCTGGCGTAGGGCTACCCGGCCGGCGAGGCCCTGGCGCTCCAGGTTGGCGCCGGCCTGGGCCAGGGCCGTTGCGCTGGCATCCACGGCCAGCCCAAAGCTGGTGGGCAGCAGCTGGGCCAGGGCCAGGGCCAGGCAGCCAGAACCGGTGCCGAGGTCGGCCCAGAGCAGGGGGGCCGAGCCGGCCTGAGCCGCCAGCCCCAGGGCCTGGACCAGCTCGATTAGCAGCTCGGTTTCCTGGCGGGGGATCAACACGCCAGGACCCACAGCCAGCTCGAAGTCGCGCCAGGGGGCGATCCCCACCAGGTATTGCAAGGGGGTGGCCGTCTCCAGATGCTGGCTCCAGAGGGCCGCGATCGCGCCCAGGCTGCAGCGCAGGGCCACCGGCTGGCCCGGATCAAGGCGCAGGCGCTGCAATTGGCTCCAACCCAGGCCGCCGGCGAATTCCAATAGCCAATCAAAATCTGCGGAGCTACCGCCCCGCCGCAATTGGACCCGGCGCCAGGCAAGCAGCGCCTGGGCTTCCAGCAACCCGTCCTCCCGCCCTGCGTCCCCATCCCTTGCCAGCACGAAGGGGACCTCCCCAGCCAAGCCATCAGCCAAATCTCTAGCCCACCCGTAGCCCCCTCCGCAGTCCTCCCTGTTGCCCAATCTGCCGCCCAGTGCTTGAGCTGCTGCCAAGTCCCACCCTCAGGCAACTTCTAGGTGAACTCCCTGGCTCCGCCAGACCCCTAACAGGGACTCCACCAAAGGCCGGGTTCGGCCCGAAGCCGCCCCAGAAGCTCCAGCTCCAACAGGGCCCGGGATGCACCGGCGGCACCCAGGTCGAGGCGCTCGCAGACCTGCTCCAAGGAGGCGCCGGGGCCCACCGCCGCCAGCAGGGCCCGTTGGGCTCCAGCCAAGGGTGGGGCCCCGTGCTCGGGGTTGGGAACGCCGGGGCGGGGTGGGCCCGCCGCCATGGCGCCTTGGGCGAAAGCGGCCACTGAACGGTGGCTGGGGGCTCCAGCGGCCGGGCCTGGGCTTGCCGCCAGGGGACCCGGCCCCAGCTGGCGCACCAGGTCTCCGGGATCGAGCAGCACGCTGGCGCCACAGGCGAGCAGGCGATTGCTGCCGGCAGCCGAGAGCTTGCCCGCATCGGCCGGCACCGCCCAGAGCGGCAGGCCCTGGTCCCACGCCAGGGAAGCCGAATGCAGGGCACCGCTCGACTCGGGGCACTCGACCACCACTACGGCCTGGGCCAAGCCCACCTGGAGCCGGTTGCGGCTGGCGAAGTGGCCTGGGCGCACCGGCGTGCCGGGGGGGTGCTCGCTGATGAGCAGCCCTGCAGCAGCCACCTGGGCCTGGAGGCTGTGGTGGTGCCTGGGATAAACCCGTTCCAAGGGGGTGCCCAGCACGGCCACCGGGGCGCCTCCCGCGGCCAGGCAGCCCTGGTGAACGGCCCCGTCAATGCCCTCGGCCAGGCCACTCACCACCGGCCAGCCAGCCTCCGCCAGGGCCACCCCCAGGGCCCTGGCCATGGCTAGGCCGTGGCGGGATGGACGCCGGGTGCCCACCACGGCCACGGCCCGGCGTTGGCGCAGGGGCGCCCAAAGCTGGCCCTGGCCCTGCCAGTGGAGCTGCAGGGGCGGCCGGGCCAGGCGGGTGAGGGCTCCGGGCCAGGCCGGATCGCCAGGCAGTAGGCGCCGGTAGGGACCACGGGCGGCCAAGCGATCAGCGATCGCCGGCTGGCTGAAGGGTTCGGCCCCCCAGTGCTGGCGATAGGCCCCCACCTGCTCCAGCAAGCGTCCACGGAAACCGGCCCGCTGGGCCAGGGCATCGCCAGGGGCCTGCCAGGCGTGATCCAGGCCGCCAAAGGCCGCCTGCAGGCGGGCCAGCCGCTGCCAGCCGATGCCGGGGCAGCCGCACCAGAGCAACCACCAGAGGCGCTGGGCCTGGTGCCAGGGGCCTGGAGGCGGGAACAGGCCCGGGCTGGGCACGAGCAGCAAGGGCGCCAGGGGTGGGATGGGCTGGCCCTGGGGCGCCGGAAGTTGGCGTGGGGAATGGGACGCCATAACGGCCAGGGAGTCCCCTGGTTCCGCCTCCCCTGGTAGATGCGCCCCAAAGCGACCAACCCCAACCACCACACCAGCCCCGGCTCGGGACCCCAGAGGACGATTCGCCACTCCCCAATCAGCAGTAGTTTTGTACTATACGCCCCCCTTGGCCCTGGTTTGGTCCTGGTTTGGCCCTGCGTTCAGCTGCTCGATCGCAGCGGCCAGGTCGGCGGGAGGCTGGCGGATCAGGCGGCGCTCGGCGCCTCCCCCTGAGAGCTCCACCAGCACCAGCTCCACCCGTGCCTCCGCCGCCACGGCCCCATTGGGGGCGATGAACTGGCTCAACCAGGGCAGGCGCAGCCCCGAACGGCGCTCCACCCGACTCAACAGCTCCACCTGGTCGCCATGGAGCAAGGCCTGGCGGTAGTTGATCGCCAACGACACCACCGGCAGCTCCAGGCCCCGGGCCGAGAGCTCGCTGTAGGCCAGGCCCACCTCTTGAAGGGCCTCGACCCGGGCCTCCTCCAGCCAGGCCAGGTAGGCGCCGTGCCACATCACGCCCGCATGGTCGGTGTGCTGGGGCAACACACGGCGGCGCAAGCGCCAAACCCGTTCCATTACGGCATTTTTGCTATCCACTGGCGCCATCAAAAGCAGCCACAGGCTGACAGCAGCCATAGGCTGAGTGCAGCCACCGACTGACCGTGTTTCGCAACCTGCTGATCGCCGATTCCGGCAAGGGTCATGTCGAAGAGATGGTGCGCATGCTGCGCGCCATCCCAGCGCTACGCCAGGCCCGGCTCAACCTCCTGCATGTGGTGCCGGAACAGGTGGGTAATAACTTCCAGGAGAATTGGGAGAAGGCCGCCGGCAGGGTGGCCGAATCCGTGCAACGCCTCGGCCTTAACCCCAGCGAGATCAATACGATCATTCGCCAGGGCGACACCAAGCAGACCGTGCTCAAGGTGGCCGATGAGCTCGATGCCGATCTGATTCTGATGGGATCGCGGGGCTTGAGCCGGCTGCAATCGATCCTGAGCAACAGCACCAGCCAGTACATCTTCCAGCTTTCGACCCGGCCGATGCTGCTGGTGCGCGACGACCTCTACGTGCGCCACATCAATCGGGTGATGGTGACGATCGACGGCACCGGTGTGGGCGATGACGCCCTCAAAATTGCCTGCGAACTGGTGCGCGAGATCCCGGGCGGCAGCCTCACCGGCATCCACATCAGCCGCCAGGACATCACCCCCTCCCGCGGTGGCCTCTCCCCCGCCGATGAGGCGCTCCAAAAGGCGGTGCTGCGGGCCCGCAACCTTGGCGTTGAGCTCAAAACCATCCACACCACCGGCGACATCGGCCGGGGCGTGTGCGCGGCCGCCGAAGCAGAAAAGGCCGACCTGCTGGTGATTGCCTCCCAGGACCGCAGGCCCCTGGTGGCCCGGGCCCTGGTGGATATTGACCGCCTGCTGGGCAGTTCGGTGAGCGACTACATCCGCGTCCATGCCCCGGCGCCGGTGCTGCTGGTGCGCGAACCGGAGGGGAGCCGAGCCTGAGGGCCAGCGGGT
>JAEMQZ010000019.1:24293-29205 GCA_016463595.1 Synechococcales cyanobacterium SupBloom_Metag_052
GCTGGCAAGCCAACCCAGCCGGGCAGCAAGAGCCCCCTGGCGCCTTGTCACCGAGGGGGACGGCCGCAACAAAATTGGGCGGGGCCAAGCCACCAGCCCGATCGGGCCAAAGCACCAACCAGACAGCTTGGCGAACCTCAGCCCTGGCGGCTGTTGGTCTGGATGTAAAGAATAATCAAAAAGACCGCTGGAACCAGCACGAACATCAGGCTGGCCACGAAGCCGAGATCGTTGGTTTCCATTACAGATCGCTGGAGCTGAGAGACCGTATCACCGCTGCCGGGCCCGAACCCGCCAGCTTCATCGCCCGTTGTGGTTGGTCGCCCCCAGCCAAGCCAAGCGAAACCCAGCCCGACCGCGCCAGACCCCGCTTTGCCCCGGATTTGCCTTCTAGGGAGGGACAGGCGCGAACTAGCCCTGGCGCCCTAATTAAGCCGGGCCCTGGGGATCGGCTTCGCCATCGCCGGCCTCCTCTTCACCTGGGTCTGGCTCCAGCACCGGCCAGGCCGTGGGGCCCGCGGGCAGGGGTGCCTGGCTGGCGGCCGCCAACAGGGCTTCGGCATCGGCCAGACCCACCTGGGGCCGGGTCAAGACCAAGACCGACTCCTGCACCAGGGCCTGACAGGCCAGGCGCCAGCCCTCGGGCCGGCGCTCCAGCTTGCGCTCCTCCACGCCGGTGCGAGGCGAGAGGCTGCTGGGCGAACTTTCGCCAACGACCTCGACAAAGCAAGTGATGCACTGGCCGCAGCCGCCGCAATTGCCGAGCTTGCCCTTGAGGCCATACAGCTCAATGCCCTCGCGCAGGGCCACCTCGCGCAGGTTTTCGCCCGGATAACACTCCACATCCTGGCCCTCACGCACAAATCGAATCACGGGCATGGCCAGCTCACTGCGGGGTGGCAACCATTGTGGAACGGCGCCAATAATTGCGTTTTGTAAACGCCCGCCCGGGGCCAAACCCGCTGCCCCATCACGGCACGTTTCAGCTGGGCGCCATCGGGAACGCGGGGCCGGCGGAACCCCTTACGATCGCCAGCACGGATCGAGCCTTCGTCGGTTTCGATCGTTCTGCCGTCAGGTTCCAGGCAACCCCTGGACACGACGGCTGGTTGTTTCCCCGGACCTGAACCCCATGGGATTGCCCTGGTATCGGGTGCACACGGTCGTCATCAACGACCCAGGCCGTCTTCTGGCCGTGCACCTCATGCACACCGCTCTGGTTGCCGGCTGGGCCGGCTCCATGGCGCTCTACGAACTGGCCATTTTCGATCCCTCCGACCAGGTGCTCAACCCGATGTGGCGCCAGGGCATGTTCGTGATGCCTTTCATGGCACGCCTCGGCGTCACGGGTAGCTGGGGCGGCTGGAGCATCACCGGTGAAACCGGTGTTGACCCAGGCTTCTGGAGCTTCGAAGGTGTGGCAGCAGCCCACATCATTTTCAGCGGCCTACTTTTCCTAGCCGCTATTTGGCACTGGACCTTCTGGGATCTGGAGATCTGGCAGGACCCCCGCACTGGGGAACCCGCCCTTGATCTACCCAAGATCTTCGGCATCCACCTACTGCTCGCCGGCCTCGGCTGCTTCGGCTTCGGCGCCTTCCACCTCACTGGGGTGTTTGGTCCGGGGATGTGGGTGTCCGATGCCTATGGCCTCGCAGGACACTTAGAACCGGTGCAACCCTCCTGGGGGCCTGAAGGTTTCAACCCCTTCAACCCAGGCGGGATCGTGGCCCACCACATTGCCGCCGGCATTGTGGGGATCATCGCCGGCATCTTCCACATCACCAGCCGTCCGCCGGAGCGCCTCTACAAGGCTCTGCGCATGGGCAACATCGAAACCGTGCTGGCCAGCGCCATTGCCGCTGTGTTCTTCGCGGCCTTCATTGTGGCTGGCACCATGTGGTACGGCGCTGCTGCCACCCCGGTTGAACTGTTCGGCCCCACCCGTTTCCAGTGGGACCAGAGCTACTTCAAAACCGAGATCAACCGCCGCGTGCAGACGGCCCTCGACAACGGCGCCACCAAGGCTGAGGCCTACGCCGCCATCCCCGAGAAACTGGCCTTCTACGACTACGTCGGCAACAGTCCCGCCAAGGGCGGCCTGTTCCGGGTGGGTCCGATGGTGAATGGCGATGGCCTACCCACCAGCTGGATTGGCCACATCTCCTTCACCGATAAGGAGGGCCGCGACCTTCAGGTGCGTCGCCTGCCCAACTTCTTCGAGAACTTCCCTGTGATTCTCGAAGATGCCCAGGGTGTGGTGCGGGCTGACATCCCCTTCCGTCGGGCTGAGGCGAAGTACTCCTTCGAACAGACCGGCGTAACCGCCACCATCTACGGCGGCGCCCTGGCCGGCCAGACCTTCACCGATCCTGCAGACGTGAAGCGCCTCGCCCGTAAGGCCCAGCTGGGTGAAGGGTTTGAGTTTGATCGCGAGAAGTACCACTCCGATGGCACCTTCCGCAGTTCACCCCGCGGCTGGTTCACCTTCGGCCACGCCGTGTTCGCCCTGCTGTTCTTCTTCGGCCACATCTGGCACGGTGCCCGCACCCTGTACCGCGACGTGTTCGCTGGTATTGACCCCGATCTGGGCGAACAGGTGGAATTCGGTCTGTTCGCGAAACTGGGCGACCGCACCACCCGCAGGCTGCCGGAGGGCTACGTGCCCCCCGCTGGCAGCACGCTTCGCTGACCGCCAGACCCTCGAGGTAACCCATGGAGAGCTTCGCCTACATCCTGATCCTCACCTTGGCGATCGCCACGTTGT
The DNA here is from genome assembly GCA_016463595.1 of Synechococcales cyanobacterium SupBloom_Metag_052. Lineage (GTDB taxonomy): Bacteria > Cyanobacteriota > Cyanobacteriia > PCC-6307 > Cyanobiaceae > BAIKAL-G1. The sequence goes on from JAEMQZ010000019.1 coordinate 27,061, forward strand.
TCTTCGCCATCGCCTTCCGCGATCCCCCGAAGATCGGCAAGTGATCCCACCGGGACCCAGTTGATCCAGCCAGCCCCCACCCCACGGTGGGGGCTTTTTCATGGCTACAAATGCGTTGCATTGGCGCAGGCAGCGTCCGGGCGCGGCACCTTTGCGGTTAATCAAGCGGGGCCAAGGGCCCATCTTGGGGGGCTAATCCCGGCTGGCGTTGAGACCCATTGCGGCGTAGCCCTTCTCAACGGGCCATTTTGTGTCTAAACTTGCATCGATCGCAGATGCGGTGATTAGGGCATGCAGTGCCCCTCCTGCCAACACACCGACAGCCGCGTGCTGGAGTCCCGGGCGGCGGACTCCGGGCGCAGTGTGCGGCGGCGCCGTGAATGCCTCAATTGTGAATTTCGCTTCACGACCTATGAACGGGTCGAAACCGTGCCCGTGACGGTGGTGAAACGCAACGGCAGCCGCGAAACCTTCAGTCGCAGCAAGTTGCTGCATGGCCTGCTGCGGGCCTGCGAAAAAACCGGCCTCGAACCAGCTCGGCTCGAAGGAGTAGTTGATGAAATCGAACTGCAACTGCAGGGCCGCAGTGGCCGCGAAGTGAGCAGCAATGAGATCGGTGAGCTGGTGTTGCAGCAGCTCAGCGAAATCAGCGAGGTGGCCTACGTGCGCTTTGCCTCCGTGTATCGCCAGTTCCAGGGAATCAGCGATTTTGTCGCCACCCTCGAAGGCCTGAGCCGGCGTCCCCGTAGCCGGGCCGCCAAGTTGGCGGCAGCGGTGGGCTGAGGGCTGGGCAACGCGCGCTCTGGCTTTTCGGTTCGGGCTTGGCCCGGCCTGAGTCCTGGATTAGCGGATCGCTACCCCACTGGCTCTAGCCGACGAGGGGCTCTGGAGCCTGGGAGCCCAGATCCCGTGCCAGTTCAAGACCCCAAATCAGCCTTTTGTATAGTGATCGATTCTGCGCTTGACGTCGGCGGACGTTGGCGCCGATTCCTTCACCCTGCCCCTGGCAGTCCGCCACCTCCCCCATGACCGTGACCCCTTCCGACGTCAGTCTCCTAGAGACAGGCAGCCCCATTGACCTGGAACAGGAGATCGCCGCAGAGCTCGATCTCCTCGACCTAGCCATCCCGGAAGAGGTGCCCACCGCCGATGACCCCGGCAGCCGGGCGGCCGTGCGCGACATGGATGGGGTGGGCTTCACCCTGGAGGAATTTGCCTCCCTCCTCAGCAAGTACGACTACAACTTCAAGCCCGGCGACGTCGTGAAGGGCACCGTGTTCGCCATGGAGCCCAAGGGCGCCATGATCGACATCGGCGCCAAAACCGCCGCCTTCATGCCCATGCAGGAGGTGTCGATCAACAGGGTCGAAAGCATCTCCGACGTGCTTGAGCCCGGCGAAGTGCGCGAGTTCTTCATCCTCAGCGAAGAGAACGAAGACGGCCAGCTCACCCTCTCGATCCGCCGGATCGAATACCAGCGGGCCTGGGAACGGGTGCGCCAGCTGCAGAAGGAAGACGCCACCATCTACTCAGAAGTGTTTGCCACCAACCGTGGTGGTGCCCTGGTGCGGGTCGAAGGTCTGCGCGGCTTCATCCCCGGCAGCCACATCAGCACCCGCAAGCCGAAGGAAGACCTGGTGGCCGACTTCCTGCCCCTCAAGTTCCTGGAGGTGGACGAGGAGCGCAACCGCCTGGTGCTCAGCCATCGCCGCGCCCTGGTGGAGCGCAAGATGAATCGCCTCGAAGTGGGCGAAGTGGTGATCGGCACCGTGCGCGGCATCAAGCCCTACGGCGCCTTCATCGACATCGGGGGCGTCAGCGGCCTGCTGCACATCTCCGAAATCAGCCACGAACACATCGAGACGCCCCACACGGTGCTCAATGTCAACGACCAGATGAAGGTGATGATCATCGACCTCGATGCCGAACGGGGCCGCATCTCCCTCTCGACCAAGGCGCTCGAGCCCGAGCCCGGCGACATGCTCACCGATCCCCAGAAGGTGTTCGACAAGGCCGAGGAGATGGCCGCCCGCTACAAGCAAATGCTGCTGGAGCAGGCCGAGGAGAACGAGCCCATGGGCGTGACCCTCGACTGATCCTCCGGCGCGAGCCACCAGGGCCCCTGCGGAAAGCACACGCTTTCGG
>JAEMQZ010000073.1 GCA_016463595.1 Synechococcales cyanobacterium SupBloom_Metag_052
CTCTAGAAAGAGCGAGCCGGGTTCCATGGATCTGCTGGCGGCCCTGGGGGCGCGGGGGCCAGAGCTAGCCCTGCATTTACCGGCCCATGGCCGTGGTCGCGGCCTGGCCCCGCCCCTGGCGGCCCTGCTGCGCCGGCCGCCGGCCAGCTGGGACCTGCCCGAATTGCCCAGCATCGGCGGTCCGCTCGAAGTCGGCGGAGCCGTGGCCAAGAGCCAGGCCGCCACGGCCGCCCTACTGGGGGCGCAGCGCTGTTGGTATGGGGTGAATGGCGCCAGTGGCCTGCTGCAGGCGGCCCTGCTGGGCCTGGCCGATCCGGGCCAGCGGGTGCTGCTGCCCCGCAACCTGCACCGCAGCCTGCTGCATGGCTGCCTGCTGGGCCAGCTGCAGCCGGTGCTGTTTGACCTGCCCTTCGATCCGGCCACGGGCCTGTGGCTGCCCGCCTCGGCCGAGCACCTGGAGCGGGTGCTGGCGGCGGCCCTGGCCGCTGGCCCCCTGGCGGCGGTGGTGTTGGTGTCGCCCAGCTACCAGGGATTGTCGGGCGATCTGGCGGCCCAGGTCGCCGTGTGCCATCGGGCCGGCCTGCCGGTGCTGGTGGATGGGGCCCACGGCGCCCACGCCGGCCTGGCGCCGGGCCTGCCGGCCTCCGCCCTGGCCTGCGGCGCCGATCTGGTGGTGCTGTCCCTGCAGAAGGCGGCCGGGGGCCTGGCCCAAAGTGCCGTGCTGCTCCAGGCCGGCGAGCGGCTGGAGCCGGCCCGCCTGGAGCGCTCCCTGCTCTGGCTGCAGACCTCCAGTCCCAGCGCCCTGCTGCTGGCCTCCTGCGCCGCCAGCCTCCAATTCCTCCATAGCGATCGGGGCCGGCGCCAGCTGGGGCGGGCCCTGGCCCTGGCCGGGCGGCTGCGGCAGCGGTTGGACGAGGCTGGCCTGCCCCTGGTTCCTAATCAAGATCCCCTGCGGCTGGTGTTGCACAGCGCCGCCTTGGGGATCTCGGGCCTGGCCGCCGACGACTGGCTGCTGCCCCGGGGCGTGATCGCCGAGTTGCCCGAACCCGGCTGTCTCACCTTTTGCCTGGGCATGGTGCCGCCGGCGGGACTGCTGCGGCGCCTGCCCCGCCAGCTTCTGGCCCTGGGCCGCGCCCTCGGCGGCCCGCCCTTGCCAGCGTTTGAGGCGCCACCGCTGCCCCTGGTGGCGGAACCCGAGCTGGCCCTGGCCCTGGCCTGGCGAGCGCCCGCCGAGGCCCTGCCCCTGGAGGACCTGGAGGGGCGCATTGCTGCTGAAGCCCTCTGCCCCTATCCCCCTGGGATCCCGTTGCTGATTCCCGGCGAGCGGATTGATCGGGCCAGGTTGGCTTGGCTGCTGGCCCAGCGGCGGCTCTGGCCGGGCCAGATCCCTGATACGGTGAGGGTTGTGGCCCCTTGAGCTCGGCCCCTTTGAACACGCCGCTTGACGCTCCCTTCCAGTGGGATTTCGTCACCCCGGGGCTGCCCGATGCGCTGTTTGCCGAAGCGCCTGGCTTCAGCCCCACGCCGATGGAACTGCGCGTGATGCTGCTGGCCCATCTGCGGCCCCGCGCCGATTCCTTGGTGTGGGATGTGGGCGGCGGCACCGGCGCCCTGGCCCTAGAGATTGCCCGCTTGATGCCCGCTGGCCAGGTGCACACCCTGGAGCGGGATCCCGATGCGATCGAGTTGCTGCAACGCAACCAACGCCGTTTCGGCATTGGCAACCTCCACATCCATGCCGGCGTTGCCCCCGAAGGCCTGGCCCTGCTGCCGCCCCGTCCTGACCGGGTGCTGCTCGAGGTGGGCCGCCCCCTCAGTGATGTCCTTAGGTTGGTTTGGGAGGCGCTGCAGCCGGCTGGACGCCTGGTGATCAGCACCGCCAGCCTCGAGGGCCTGGTCGATGCCACCGATATTCTGGGTCAATTGGAAGCCGTGGATCTGCAGGTTGTTCAGGCCACCGTGCATCGCATGCAGCGTCGCGGTAGCCAGGCCCGCTTGGCGGCTGCCGAACCCCTATTCCTGATCGCCGCCGAACGGCCTGTTCCTGCCCCTTGAGTGTTTCGCCTCCCCCCGAGCGCACCTCCCCCCAGCGGTTGCTGAGCGGCTACGGCGCCGGTGCCTTTGGCCTGCTGGTGGTGGGCCTGGGGGGCTGGTGGTTCACCTTGGCCTTGGGCGTGATCGTCCACCTGGGCCTGCTCGAGTTCTTTCGCCTCGCCCAGTTCAAGGGCATCCGGCCGGCGGTGAAAACCACCCTGGTGGTTTGCCAGTTGCTGTTGATCACCACCCAGTGGGCCCATGGCGAGGCCAGTGGCGTCGGCTTTTCCAGTGATTTGGCGGCGGCGGTGGTGCCGGTGTCAGGGGCGGTGCTCTGCGGCTGGCTGTTGCTGCAGCCGGTTACCGGCACGATCGCCGACATCGCTGCCTCGATTTTCGGTTTGTTTTATCTGGGGTTTTTGCCCAGCCACTGGATTCGCCTGCGCGACCTCACCGATCCCCAGCTGGCTCCCCGCCTGGCCGAGCACTGGCCCGCCATCCCCTCGGGCATGGCGCTCACCCTGATTGGCTGCCTGTTGGTGGTCGCCACCGACATCGGTGCCTATGTGATCGGCCGGCGTCTGGGCCGCCACCCCCTCTCGCCGATTTCGCCGGGCAAGACCGTGGAGGGGGCCCTCGGAGGGGTGGCCTGTGCGGTGCTGGTGGGCGGCCTGGGCGGTGTGGCCCTGGGTTGGCCCTGGGGCTGGGCCCTGGGTGGTGTGCTGGGTGGGATGGTGGCGGTGTTTGCCCTGGTGGGTGATCTCACCGAATCGATGATGAAACGGGATGCGGGCGTCAAGGATTCCGGCGATGTGATCCCAGGCCACGGCGGCATTCTTGATCGCATCGATAGCTTTTTGTTTACCCCGGCGGTGTTTTTCTATGGGGTCAAGTTGCTACTGCCCCTGGTGAGTTAAGTAAGGACAGCTGGCAGGCGGGCCAGGCTCGCCTAGGGGCAGACCTGGGCTTCGCCATGCAGTTCGAGCCTGCCGGCGCTGATGCAGGCCCGTTCGATGCGGATGTTGGGGTCAGCGGGCAGCCGGGTGCAGCGCTGGCCATCGAGGCTGTGGAGCTCTAGGGCCCCATCCACGGCCTCAGGCCGGGTGGCCAGCTGCCGTTTGGGCTGGTCGCCCGAACCGCCTGCGGCCAGGACTAGGACCCCATCGGTGATGGCTAGCTCCCCAAACGAGGGGGAGTCGAGTAGCTCCTGGGCTAAGCCGTCGGCCAGGCCGCGCCAGCGGCGATCCCCCAGGCCGCGGTCGAGGCCGGGGCCACTGAACAGCACCTGACCCCGCACGGCAAAGGGGTGGTCCAATTTCACTGCCTGGCCCTTAAGCAACAGGCCCGTCTGCAGCTGGATCGGGCCGCTGCGCAGCTGCACCCGCTCCAGGGGCAAGCCGGCAAATTCGACCCCGGATGCCACCAGGGTGACCCCTTCGAGCCGGCCCCGTAGAAGTTGCAGGGCGGAGCCATGCAACTGCAGTTCCAACTGGTCAACGGCGTCGCACTGCTGCTTGATCCAGAACTGCAGAGCTGAGGCCAGCAGTTGCAGCACCGGCCCTGGGCCAGGGGGCGTGGCTGTCACGGCTGGGACTCTCGCAGCTGCCGCCAGGCCAGGGCCACGGCAGCCGGCTGGTCGATGTGGGGCAGGTGGCCGCAATCGTCCAGTTCCAAAACGCAATCCCCCAGCAGGGCTAGGGCCGCCCGTTTTTGGGGTGGCCGCAGGATGCGGTCCTGCTGGCCCCAGAGCACCTGCAGGGGTTGGGGTGGCAAGGGGCTGCCGCCGCCGGCAAAGCCGCCACTGCGGGCGAAGGCTCCCAGGGCTTGGGCCCAGCCGGGACTGGCTAGGTGCAGGGAGGCGATTTCCAGTTCGGCCGGGCCCACGTCCCGATCCGGATCGGCAAAAGCAGTCCTGCAGAGCCCGCGGCGCACCCCCGGCAGGGCCAAAAAGCGCACCCCTAGGGCATCGAGTAGGGGCGGCACGGGCATGGGCCGGCCGGTGAGGCCGGCGGGCGCCAAGAGCAACAGGCGCGCGATGGCCTGGGGCTGGCGACGGGCCAACTCCACGGCCACCGAGCCGCCCATGGAGGCGCCGATGAGGCCGATCGGCCCCGTGCTGGTGGCGCGGATTCGGCCCACCAGGGCCTCCAGGTGGGCGAGCACCCCCTGGGGGCTGTAGTCGGCGTCCGCCGGCCTGGGGCTAAAGCCAAAGCCGAAGAGATCGGGGATGAACAGTTGATGGTCCGCGGCCAGCAACGGCACCAGCCGCCGGAATTCCAAAAAGCAGCTGTCAAACCCGTGCAGGAGCAGTAGCGGCGGGCCCTGGCCGACCACGGCCACGGGCCAGCGCTCAGCTATGAACCCGGGTCTATCCAGGCCAGGCAGCTCCCACCACTGCACCGCCGCCGCCAGGCTGCGCCCGAGCGGATCGATCAGGCTGCCTGCGGCTTGGTTGACCAGCTCCTGCTGGGGGCTTCTAGGCGGGGCTTGGGCTGCCAAGGGCTTCAGCTCTGACGGGGGCTGGCCACCGGGATGGTGGTGGTGCTGACCAGGGCGGTGAGCAGGTCGTCGCTGCTGACCGCAAAGGGCAGGTTGTGCAGGTCCGAGTCCGGCCGGCAGGCGAAGGCGCAGACCGCCTTCAGATCGCTGAGGCTGGCGTCTGTTAGGCCCAGATCGGCCAGGTCAATCGGTAGATCAAGGCTGCGGAAGAAGGGCAGCAGCTGGCGCCGGGCCTGGGCCGCCAGCAGGTTGCCGCCCACCAGTTCTTCCAGGCGCAGCTGCACCAGGATGCCGAAGCCCACTTTTTCGCCGTGCAGCACCCCATGGGTGTCGGCGAGCTGGGTGAGGCCGTTGTGCACGGCGTGGGCGGCCACGGTGCGGCAACGGGCCCCGCCCAGGCCACCGATCAGGCCGGCGGAGAGGGCGGAGGCTTCCGCCACCCGGGCCCAGGTTTCGCTCCCGGGGGCCGCTAGGGCGCCCTGGCCTTCGAGCAGCAGCAGGTCCCGCAATAACCGGGCCTGCTGCACAGCCTGCTGCACCAGGCCGTCGCTGCTGGCGCCACTGCTTACCGAAGCCTCATACCACTTAGCCATGGCATCGGCGATGCCGCTGGCCAGGGTGCGCGCCGGGGCTTGGGCCACCAGCTCGTGGTCAAAGATCAGCAGATCGGGGCAGCGATCCAGGGCCACGTCGCTGTGGAAGGCCCCCTGGGGGGAATACAAATTGGCGAGGGCCGTCCAGCCTGCGCAGGTGGCCGCGCTGGTGGGCACGGTGATGCAGGGCAGCCCGAGGCGATGGGCCAGCAGCTTGCCGGCGTCGAGCACCTTGCCGCCGCCGATGGCGATCACGCCATCGCATTCGGCCTGGCTCGTCCGGGGCGCCAGGGCCCGAAGATCATCTTCACAGCAATCAAACCTCAGCTCGGCCGCCAGGGGCCGCAGTCCTTGGCTGGCCAAGTCGGCTAGCAGGTTGGCCCGAACGGGGGCCGTGGCCGCACTGCGGCCCAGCACCAGGGGCTGGCTGCAAAGGGTCTTGATTGCTCCCTGGCCTTGCTGCCAGGCCTGGACACCGCGCAGCACCCGGGCTGGAGCGATGGCGTTTTGGGTGCAGCTGGAGCCCATGGACGCCGTCAGGGGTGAAGGCCCACCATAGAAGCGGCTTTTGCACAGGCTCTCCTTACACCCTTCGCGTGACCCCCTGAGGCCGGCTACCCCGGTCGAAGTTCGCTCCCCAACTGGGGCCTAAACTCCAACCACCATCAGGGGCCATCCCGGCGTTGCAGCGATGACCATCAAAGTCGGCATTAACGGTTTTGGTCGCATTGGCCGGGTGGTCTTTCGCCGGGCCTGCACCCTGGCCAACGTGGAGGTTGTGGCAATCAACGATCTAATCGACGTTGATTACATCGCTTACATGCTCAAGTACGACTCCACCCATGGCCGCTTCGATGGCGATGTGCGGGTCGAAAATGGCCAGTTAGTGGTCAATGGCAAGTCGATTCGCATCACCGGTGAGCGCAATCCCGCTGACCTGCGCTGGAACGAGGTCGGGGTCGACAGCGTGCTCGAAGCCACCGGCCTGTTCCTCACCGATGCCAGCGCCCGGGCCCATATCCAGGCCGGTGCCCGCCGGGTGGTGATGTCGGCGCCCTCCAAGGACGACACGCCGATCTTCGTGATGGGGGTCAACCATCACACCTACGCCGGCCAGGAGATCGTCTCCAACGCCTCCTGCACCACCAATTGCCTGGCCCCCATGGCCAAGGTGCTGCACGACAACTTCGGCATTGTTTCGGGCTTGATGACCACGGTCCATGCCACCACCGCCACCCAGAAAACCGTCGATGCTCCTTCGGTGATGGATTGGCGCGGTGGCCGCGGCGCCGCCCAGAACATCATTCCCTCCTCCACGGGTGCCGCCAAGGCCGTGGGCCGGGTGATCCCAGAACTCAACGGCAAGCTCACCGGCATGGCCTTCCGGGTGCCCACCTCGAATGTGTCGGTGGTCGACCTCACCGTCAACCTGGCCAGCCCCGCCAGCTACGACCAGATCAAGGCGGCGATGAAGGCGGCATCGGAGGGGCCCATGGCTGGGATCCTGGGCTACACCGAGGAGGAGGTGGTCTCCAACGATTTCCTTGGCCAGTCCTGCACCTCGGTGTTTGATGCCGGCGCCGGCATCGCCCTTACCGACACCTTCGTCAAGCTGGTGGCCTGGTACGACAACGAGTGGGGCTACTCCTGTAAGTGCCTCGACCTGATCGAGCACATGGCCAGCCACAGCTGAATTCTCTGGCCCGTTCAGCCTTCCCCAGCCCAGCTCACTCGCCAGAGTCGCAAGCGAATCTGTGGCGGGCTGCTGCAGACGGCGCTAATCAAGGAGAGATTTGAAAGCTAGGGATTTTTCTGTGGAGGAAAGCCCGATCACCCCCCATGCGGGCCCGATCATCGATCTCGATGGCAATCTCACCTACATCGGTGATGACGGTCGTCGCTACGTGGTGGGCCCAGTGCCCGAGGGGGATGAGGCCAGCGTCGATCGCGTCATGGAGTTGTTGCGTAGCGGCAATGGCCTGTTCAACAGCATTGAGGCCCTCTCAAGGCGTTGGCTGGAAACGGTCAGTGGCACCCACCTGGAACGGCGGGCGGCCCTGGTGTTGCTCCTGACCACCCTGGAAACGGCCCTTGAAGACGGTGAAGAGGAGTTCAGCGAAGGCCCGTGAGCGTTTGGTTGGCTAGGGCGCACGGGATCTGGCTGGCCCAATCACCCCAGTTGTGGACTT
>JAEMQZ010000074.1 GCA_016463595.1 Synechococcales cyanobacterium SupBloom_Metag_052
CGCCAGGGGGATGGGGCTGGGGATCGCTGCTCATCGCCCCAGTTTGGCAACAGCCCAGGCGCCGGCTCGGGCCTGGAAGCGTGACCGTTGACGTCGATCGATTAGCGGGGCGGCGTAGATTGGACCCCAATGAAGGCATGGGGCATGCATCTCAGCGAGCTGAGTCATCCGAATCAGCTGCATGGCCTCACCACTGCTGAGCTTGAAGGGATTGCCCGCCAGATTCGCGAGCGCCATCTGCAGGTGGTGTCCACGAGTGGGGGTCACCTAGGCCCGGGCCTGGGCGTGGTTGAACTGACCCTTGCCCTCTACCAAACCCTCGACCTCGACCACGATCGGGTCGTTTGGGATGTGGGTCACCAGGCCTATCCCCACAAGTTGGTGACGGGCCGCTACAACAGCTTTGACAGCCTGCGCCAGAAGGGCGGCGTGGCGGGCTACCTGAAGCGCAGCGAGAGCGTGTTCGACCACTTCGGCGCTGGCCACGCCTCCACCAGTATTTCTGCGGCCTTGGGCATGGCCCTGGCCCGGGACCAGCTGGGACAGACCTTTAAATCGGTTGCGGTGATTGGCGATGGCGCCCTCACCGGTGGCATGGCCCTGGAGGCCATCAACCACGCCGGCCACCTGCCCAAGACCCGGCTGATGGTGGTGCTGAACGACAACGACATGTCGATCTCACCGCCGGTGGGTGCCCTCTCCACCTACCTGAACCGCATGCGGCTCAGTCCGCCGGTGCAGTTTCTCTCCGGCAGCGCCGAAGAGGCGGTCAAGAATCTTCCCTTCCTGAACGGCGAACTTCCCGTTGAGCTGGAGCGCCTCAAGGACAGCATGCGGCGCCTGGCCGTGCCCAAGGTGGGCGCCGTGTTCGAGGAGTTGGGCTTCACCTACATCGGTCCGATCGATGGCCACAACATCGGCGAGATGGTGCGCACCTTCCAGGCCGCCCACCGCTGTGAGGGGCCGGTGCTCGTGCATGTGGCCACCACCAAGGGCAAGGGCTACCCCTATGCCGAAGCCGACCAGGTGGGCTACCACGCCCAATCGGCCTTCGACCTCTCCACCGGCAAGGCCTACCCCTCCAGCAAGCCGAAGCCACCCAGCTACAGCAAGGTATTTGGCCAAACTTTGGTGAAGCTCTGCGAACAGGACCCCCGGGTGGTGGGCATCACCGCTGCCATGGCCACCGGTACGGGCCTGGACCTGCTGGAGAAGGCCCTACCCAAGCAGTATTTCGATGTGGGCATTGCCGAGCAGCACGCCGTCACCATGGCGGCTGGCATGGCTTGTGGGGGCTTGCGCCCCGTGGTGGCGATCTACAGCACCTTCCTGCAACGGGCCTACGACCAGCTGATCCACGACGTGGGCATCCAGAAGCTGCCCGTTACCTTCGTGCTTGATCGGGCCGGCATCGTTGGCGCCGATGGTCCCACCCACCAGGGCCAATACGACATCAGTTACCTGCGCTCCGTGCCCAACTTCACGGTGATGGCACCCAAGGATGAGGCCGAGCTGCAACGCATGCTCGTCACGGCCATCCACCACAACGGTCCCTGTGCCCTGCGCATCCCCCGCGGTGAAGGCGAAGGCGTGCCCCTGGCCGAAGAGGGCTGGGAGCAGCTCGAAATCGGCCGTGGTGAAGTGCTCAGCGATGGCGACGACCTGCTGATCGTGGCCTATGGCTCGATGGTGGCCCCCGCCATGGCCACCGCTGGCCTGCTGCAGGAGAGCGGCGTGCGGGCCGCCGTGATCAATGCCCGTTTCCTGCGGCCCCTCGACCAGGCCCTGATCGCCCCGATGGCCCGCCGCATCGGCCGGGTTGTGACCATGGAGGAGGGCGCTTTGGCTGGGGGCTTCGGTGCCGCCGTGGTGGAGGCCCTCAATGACCTCGACGTGCTCGTGCCGGTGCTGCGCATCGGCATCCCCGATGTGCTGGTGGACCACGCCAGCCCGGACCAGAGCAAGCAGAGCCTGGGTCTTACCCCACCCCAGATGGCCCAGCGGATCCTGGAGCGCTATGGCGCCTCGCTCCAGCGCCAACCGGTCGCGGTCTGATCCTGCCCAATTCGCCCGATTGCGATGTGCTGGTGGTGGGCTGCGGGCCCGCCGGCGCAGAATTAGCCCGGCTATTGGCCCAGGCGGGCCTGTCGGTGTGGCTGGTTGACCAGCTGGCTGACCTGAACCAGGCCGCCTTCAGTAGTGCTGCCCTGCCGCTGGCGGCCCTCGAGCGCTTTTGCCTGCCCTCCTCCCTGGTGGCGAGCCGCTGGCAGGGCTGGCAGTTGCTCGGGCCTGGCGAGGCGGTGCGCCGCTGGCAGGGGGAGCAAACCCTCGGGGTCGTGCTTGATTTCGGCGCCCTGCGCCAGTGGTTGGCTGGCGAAGCCCAGGCCTGGGGTGCCCGCCTGGAGCTGGGCTGCAGGGCCCTTGACCAGCACCAGGGGCCTGATCGCATCAGCACCTTGCTGCGCTGGCGCGATGGCCAGCAGCGCTGGATCGAGAGCCGCTGGGTGGTGGATGCCACCGGCCAGGCCCGCAGCCTGCTGGGGGAGCCGCCGGCCCCAGCAGGCCCCCTGGTGTCCGGCCTCGGGGTGGAGTGGTTACTGGCGGTATCTGCGGCCCAGGAGCAGCGCTGGCGCGGTCAGCTCACTTTTCTGCTGGGCACGGACTGGCTTCCCCAGGGCTATGGCTGGGTGTTCCCGATGCAAGCTGGCCGGCTCAAGGTGGGGGTTTGTCGCCTCCAGGACCCCCGTCGGCCCCAACCGCCCTTGGGCCCCTTGCTGCAGACGATTCTGGCCCGCTGCGGCCTGGCAGGGGCCGAAGTGCTCGATCGCCATGGCGGCCTGATCCGCAGCACCATCGGGCGCCAGGAGCCCCACCGGCGCGGTCGCCTGATCGGCCTTGGCGATGCGGTGAGCACGGCCAACCTGCTGGGCGGCGAAGGGATTCGCCATGCCCTGCTCAGCGCCCGGCTGCTGGCGCCCCAGCTGCTGGCCGCCCTGGCCCCGGGCATCCAGGATCGGGCCGCTGCCCAGGCGCTCGATACCTATCCCCGCCAGCTGCGCCAAGCCCTGGGCTGGCGTTGGGGCCTGAGCGGCCGCCTGGCTAGGCGCACCTGGCTGGGCCTGGATTCGCCGGCGGCCGATCGGCGCCTGGAGCGGTTGCTGAAGGGACTGGCCCAGCACAAGCAGGCCGAGGATCTTTCGGCCCTGCTCTTCGACTACCGCTTTGAGCGTTATGGGGTTAGGGCCCTGCCCTACCTGCTGGGCCTGCGTTGAAGGGTCTCTTTGAAGGCACTAGGGCATCGAAGACCAATCGGCCCAAAAGCACCCTTGCTTCAAAGAATCGGCTTGGTTCGAAGGATTTGGTTAGGTCGATCGTTCGAACCACTATCGAGGCGATAGGGCCTCAGAGCACACCGCGGGAAGCCAGGCCCAAGATGGCGCCCATGCCGAGGACGTGGCCGAAGCTGGTGGTGGCCAGCAGGGAGGCATGGCTCAGGCCGCCGAACAGGGCGGCGCTGGGCAGCTTGGCCCCTTCGTTGGGCTTCCGGATGGTGGCTTTGCCGATGCCGATGGCAATCACGTTGGCGGCGATCATCACCAGGGCCACTTTGGGCGACCAGGTGAGGGTTGCCGGGGCGAGGGCAAACAGGGGGGAGAGCATCAAATTCAGGCAACGACCCATCTTCCGAGGCCAGGCCGGCTGGATTGCCCTTGCTTAAGACTTGTTCATTGGCTTGGCGTCCTGGCCTTTCCAGAAGCCCAAGAGCACCAAGCTGTTACTCAAGGTTAAAAACGCCTCAGCGCCGCCGTGGAGCGGATCCACATCGGCGAGTTGCCGGCCGTAGATCTGCTGGGCCACCAGGGCTGCCCCAATCGTGACCAGCACGAACAGGAGTGTGGCGCTGAAGCCCCAAAGGGCCAGCCTTGGGAAGCGGCCACAGCGCCAGGCCCACCACAGGAAGGCCAGGTAAGGAAAGAGGGAAAGGCCAAAAAGCGGCGCCGGGTCGAAGGCCGCCAGGGCGGTTAGGACGGCGTTAAGGGCCGATGGGGCCAGGGCAGGATCGGCCATGGCTGGCTGTTTAAAGGGGTTGGTTCGGGGGCTGGCCGCTAGCTGCGGCCCGGCGGGCGATCAGCAGGGCGGCCAGGGCCAGGCAACAGTTACCCAGCAAGGTTGCGGCCGCCTGGAACACCACCAACCCCTGAAGCGCAACTGGGTTGTCAAAGAGGTGCCAGGTGCAGGCCGCCATGGCGCTGACCAGGGCGGGCAGCATGGCTAGGGCGAGCCAGTTCCAGGCGGTCTCTGCCTGGAGGCGCCCCCAGCGCTGGATCGCCAGCATCGCCAGGGCCCACTCCAGCACCGAGGTGATGTGGATCCACCAGGTGGGCAGGGAGAGGGCGTGCATGGGCGGGGTTGCGGCAGCCGCGATCAGCGGGGCTGCCAGTCGTCGGCAGGCTCCGGTTTTTCGGTGTCTTTGAGGGAGGGGAAGCTGCTAAGGATCTGGGCCGTGATCGCCTGACGCACCTGGGCCCGGAAGGCCTGGGCCGCGTCGCTGGGCAGCACCGGGTAGGAGCTGGGATCAATGGCTTGGGACCGCAGGGGCTTCCAGCTGGTTTTGGTGCTGGCCTTCAGGGCCTCCAGCGGGGCCTGGAAGTCGAAGGACAGGGTGCGTCCCAGGGCGGCGGCCTGCTCCACCCATTGCTCCCGCAGGGGGATCAACGCCTTGGCCTTGAGGGTGTCGGGTAGGCCCAGCACCGGCTCGTAGTAGTCGAGAGCGCGGAGTTCCTCTTCCAGCAGGATCGGCCAAGCCCCCTGTTCGCCTTCGCCAAGTTCGGTTTCTGGCGGGCTGGCCTTGAGGGCATCGAGGTAAAGGGCCAGCCAGCGGTAGTGCGACTTATCGCGGGTGGCTTTCTTGGCTGCCTTGCCATGGGCCTGAAGTTTTGGCAGGTCCGTATCGGCCTTGCGCAGGAAGATGCGCTCATCGCGCTCCAGGTTGATCGCTCCCCAGCGTTGGCGGTACTCCCACAGCTCTTCGTAGCGGCGCACGTCTTCGGGGGGCCAGCCGATGCCCTTGAGTTCTTCGGCGCGGCATTCATCAACCTTCAGCAAGTGCAGCCCTGGTCACTGGGGTTCAGCCTAGGCTCCAGCCCGGGTTGGCTCCCAAGGGGCCCCCAGGGTTACGGCGCGACCCGGGCTAGGCCAAGGTTTCAGGGCACGGCCATGGGGGAGATCCAAGCCATGGGATCGGACTGATAGGATTGTGAAATAATCCTTAACATCTTTGGGTCCCTTCCCTGGGGTGCGGGTTGGCAGTCTCTGCCAGTTGGGCTGGCCATCCCTTTGGTTGCTCTCGTCAGCAGTTCATGCCCGTTCCCAGGAGCCGAACTAGCCATGGTTAATTCACTCCTCTTTGTGCTGGCCCCAGCCCCAGGTTTGCCCCAGGGGAAGGTCAGCTGGGCTGATCTGGCTGACGCCCAGGCCCGGGGCCTCGACCAGCTCTTGGCCCTACGCATCTTTGCCTGTCCGCCCGACTGGTCTGGGAGTCTCGAAACCCTGGTGGAGGCAGGCCTAGCCCATAGCGGTGGCGTTGATCCCTACGGGGCTGCCCCCCCAAGCCAACCCCTGGGTCAGCCCCGGGAGCGGCGCCTGCGCTGCGATGCGTCCGTGCCCCTGCTTGATGCCACCAGCCTTTGCCTGGGCATCTACGGCCAAGTGGAGGGCAGCCCCGAGCAAATCGAGTGTCTCGCCTGCTTACCTTTCGCTGCCATCGAGAACGAGACCTGCTGGTTTTATCCCTCCGAGAACGGCCGCTATCTCAGCTGGCAGAGCCAGCGGCCGCGCACCTTTTTGCCTGGACGCTTGCCCGTTGGCGAGCCGGCCCATGCCGCCGAGACCTTCGACCCGGCTGATCTGCGTCTGTTGTGGTCGTTGCTGGCCGATGACCCGGCCATGACCTGCGTCGGCCTCACCTACCAGGGGCGCCGGATCGAGTGGGCGATCCAGCCCATGGCGCTGGAATCGGTGGAGGCAGCCTCGGTGTGGAGCTGGTTCGAGCTTGATGACCTCAGCCCGGAGCCCTGGCAACGGCTCGATCGCATCGAAACGTCGCCCCGCTGTTAGGGCCCCCGGCATTTAGGTCTGGGATCCGGCGGAAATGCGATGCTGCCGGGGCGCAACCACTAGGGCGAGGGCAGGGCGATGGGCGCATCTAGGCAGGCGCTGCTCTGCGGCTACTACGGCGAGCACAACATCGGCGACGACGCCCTCTTGGCTGCCCTGCTGCAGCAGTTGCCGTCGGGCTGGACGCCCTTGGTGACGGGTTACGACCAGGCGGAACTGGCCCAGCGCTTTGGCGTGGCCACTTGCCCGCGCCGCAGCCTCAAGGCCGTGCTGGCGGCCCTAGGCGGGTGTCAGGCCCTGATCCTGGGCGGCGGCAGCCTGCTCCAGGACGCCACCAGCTGGCGCAGCCTTCTCTATTACCTGGCGCTGATCGGGGCCGCCCGCTTGAGCGGTAAACCGGTGCTGCTTTGGGGCCAGGGCCTGGGCCCGCTGCGGCGCAGGTCCAGTCGCCTGTTGGTGCGGCTGGCCTTGCCCCTGGTCACGGCCAGCAGCTGGCGGGATCCGGCTTCGGCTGTCCAGGTGCGCCGCTGGGGTGGCACCTGCCAGGAGGGCAGCGATCCGGTCTGGTCCTTGCCGCCGGTGGCCTGGCGGGGATCCGGCGGACCGATCGTGCTCTGTTTTCGCTCCACCCCCCTGCTGGGTCCAGCCCAATGGCGCCTGGTGCTGGAGGCCCTGGCTGATCTGGCTACGCGCTCGGATCGGCAGGTGCTTTGGCTGCCCTTCCACCGGGGCCAGGACACCGGCCTGCTGGAGCGGCTGAAGGCTGAAGGGTTGGTGCCCGAGGCCCTAGCGGCCCGCAGCCGCGAATGCCAAGTGACCAGCCCTGAGCAGGCCATGGAGGTGTTTGCGGGCGCCGGCCTGGTGTTGGCGATGCGCCTGCACGGCCTGATCTTGGCCGCCCAGGCTTCGGCCCCCTGTTGCGCCCTCAGCTACGACCCCAAGGTGGCGGCGGCTGCCCTGGCCATCGGCTGCCCTTGCCTGGATCTTGAGGGTCCCTTGCCGGCGGCCCCTGCCCTGGTGGCCCCCTGGCAGGCCCAGCTCGATCGCCCCCTGGCGCCCGAATTGATTGATGCCCAGCG
>JAEMQZ010000075.1 GCA_016463595.1 Synechococcales cyanobacterium SupBloom_Metag_052
CCCCTGGCTTCCGGTCCGGTGGCCGAGCCCCCCTTCGCCCTTGCTGCCCGATGCCTGGCCGGGCCGCCGCCCCTGGGCCGCCCTCCTGGCCCTGCTGCTGAGCGCGCTAGTGGGCCTGGGCCTGGCGGGTTGCTCGGGCATCGGCCAGCCCTCCCAGGGGGTGTTACTGCGGGCCTTGGGCCTGCAGATTGCCCTGACCCAGCGCTCGATCGCCTCGGCCCTGGCCCTGGAGCCCACCGGCTTGCCCCAGGTGAGCCGCGTGCGGGTGGAGCGCCAGGAGCAGGTGGCGATCGCCGATGGCGCCGGCCTACACCTGAGCGGCCGCTTCGACTGGCGCCTTGCCGATGACCCGATCCGGGTCGATAGCCCGTTCGAGCTTTGGTTGCAACGGGGGGAACGGGGCCAGGTCTGGCGCCTGGCCCGGCCCCTTCCCGCCCCCGGGCGGGAAGGGGCCGGCATCGATCAAGGGGGGCTAGCCCAGGACTGGCTCATTGATCCGCTACCGCTACCGGGCGAGAGCGCAGGCTGATCACGGTGGCGGCCAGCACCAGCAAGGCTGCCAGCAGGCTGTCGGGGCTGGGTCTGTCGTGGAAAAACCACAGGCCCCAAAGGCTGGCAAAGGGCACCTGCACGTAGCTCAGGGCCGTGGCCCGGGCGGCAGGCAGGCCCATCAGCCCCTTGGTGAGGCCCAGCTGGCCCAGCTGGGTGAACAGGCCCACGCCCACCAGGAGGACCAGTTCCGGCCCGGTTGGCAGGATCGGGTTGAGCAGCACCAGCGGCAGGGTTAGGACCAGGCCGACCAGGGGGAAATAGAAGATCACGACCAGGGGGTGGTCGCTGCGGCCCAGGGCCCTCACGCTCACGTAGGCCAGGGCCGTGAGCAGGGCGCCGGCCACGGCCAGCAGAACGGCCGCCTGGGGGAGACCAGCGAGAGGGGGATCACCGAGGTGGAGGGGATGGGTGAGGAGCCAAACCCCCGCCCAGCCGAGCACGATCGCCAGCAGGATCTGCGGCGAGAGCCGCTCCCCGAGCAGCAGCCAGGCCAGCAGGGCCGTGAAGGTGGGGTGGAGGTATTGGATCACCGTGGCCTCCCCCAGGGGCAAGGTCTGGATCGCCCCATAGACGCAGTAGAGGGCCGCTGTGCCGAGAACGCCCCGCAGGACCAGCAGGCCGCGCCGCTCCCCCCAGGGGGAGAGCCGGGCCCGGCGCAGCAGCCAGAGGCTCAGGGCCAGGCTGATCACGGCCCGGCCCAGCACCACCTCGACGACGGGAAGCCGTTGGCCCAACGCCTTGACGCAGACCCCCATCAGGCTGAAGCTCAGGGCACTGGACAGCATCCAGAGGGCGGCATCCTGCCCGGCGGTTCGACCAGTTCCCCCCTGATCGCTCCCTGCTTCGCTGCTAGCCCGTGGGCGATTCACCCCACCACCCTCCTTAGCCTTCCCCTGCCCGCCCGCTTTGTCCGTGTCCCTTCCCCGCCTCCATCCCCGCACGATCGAGGCGGTCAAAGAACGGGCGGACATTGTTGATGTGGTGGGTGAGCACGTGGTGCTCAAGAAAAAGGGGCGCGAGTTCGTCGGGGTCTGCCCCTTCCACGACGACAAATCCCCGTCGATGACGGTGTCGCCAGCCAAGCAGTTCTACTACTGCTTCTCCTGTGGCGCCGGCGGCAATGCGATCAAGTTCCTGATGGAACTGCAGCGGCTCAGCTTCGCCGATGTGGTGTTGGAGCTGGCTCGCAAATATCAGCTGCCGATTGAAACCCTCGATGGTCCCCAGCAGGAGCGACTGCGCCAACAGCTCTCGCGCCGGGAACAGCTCCATCGCGCCTTGACCCTGGCGGCCGGCTGGTTCCGCAGCCAGCTGCGCTCAGCGGAGGGGGCCTCGGCCCTGGCCTATCTCAAGGACAGCCGCGGCCTGAGTGAGGTCACGATCGAGGCCTTTGGCCTCGGCTATGCGCCCGAGCGCTGGGATGGGCTACTCAATCACCTGGGCCAGGTGGAGGGACTGGCGCCGGAGCTGCTGGAGGCTGCGGGTCTGGTGGTGCCCCGCAAGGGCCATGGTGATCAGGACAGCTCCAGCCCCAATAGCCCTACCGCCAACAGCCCTACTGCTGCCAACAGCCGTGGCTTTTACGACCGCTTCCGCCATCGGGTGATGGTGCCGATTAGCGATCGCCAGGGCCGCATCATCGGCTTTGGCGGCCGCAGTCTCGATGGTGGCGAGCCCAAATACCTCAACTCGCCTGAAACGGAGGTGTTCGAGAAGGGCAAGCACCTCTTCGGGCTGGACCGGGCCGCTAATGCCATCCGCAGCGACGACCGGGCCGTGGTGGTGGAGGGCTATTTCGATGTGATCGCCCTGCATGCGGCCGGTATTACCAATGCGGTGGCCTCCCTGGGCACGGCCTTAAGCAGCCAGCAGATCACCCAGCTTTGCCGCTGCTGCGATAGCAAGCGCCTGATCCTTAATTTCGACACCGACCGGGCCGGCGTGCGGGCCGCCCAGCGGGCCATCGGCGAGGTCGAGCAGCTGGCCCTCCAGGGTCAGCTGGAGCTGCGGGTGTTGCAGTTGCCCGCCGGCAAGGACCCCGATGATTTTCTCAAGCAGCACGGGGCGGGCGAATACCGGTCCCTGCTCGATTCGGCGCCCCCCTGGCTCGACTGGCAGATCGAGCAGGTGCTCGAGGGCAAGGATCTGGCCCGCTCTGACCAGTTCCAGCAGGCGGTGCAGGGGCTGGTGGCCCTGCTCGGCAAGCTGCCCCCGAGTGCCGTGCGCAGCCACTACCTGCAGCAGGTGGCTGAACGGCTCAGCGGTGGCCAGGCCCGCCTGGCCCTGCAGCTTGAAGATGACCTGCGCCAGCAGGTCAAGGGCCAGCGCTGGCATGGCCGTTCCACCCGCTGGGAGCAGCCGGGCGAGGCCGGCCTGCGCGAACGGGCTGAAGCGGAGGTGTTGCGGCTCTACCTCCATTGCCCCAGCTATCGGGGCGCGATCCGCTCCGAGCTGCGCCGCCGCGAACTGGAGGATTTCGCCTTGCAGCACCACCGCCAGCTCTGGGCGGCGATCAGCTCCCTGGAGGAAGACAACCTGGCAGGAGCGACCCGCCAGGACGGTGCCGGGCGCCTGGAGGCGATCAACCGCGGCCTCGATCCAGGCCATGACCTGTTCGAGCTGGATCTGCCCCGCCTGCTGGCGGACCAGTTGCTGGTCGAGCAAAGCGAGTTGCTCAACCGGCTCACGCCCCTGTTGGAGCCCAACGAGGTGCAGCGCCTCTCCCTGGCCCAGCCCCTGCTCCAGTTGCGCGGCACCACGGCGGCCCTGGAACGCCAGCGCAGCCTCAAGCGTTGCCGCCACTTACTCGATGCCTGGAGCAGCCAGCGGCTGGAAACCCTGGAGCGCTGCATTGCCCTGTTGTTGGCCGAGGGCCAGCCCGGTGCCCAGCCCCCGGCTGGTGCCGCTGCTGCTGGGGCTGCCGGATCCGGGCCAGCCGCCGCCCCTGGTTCGGGCCTGAGTCCGGCGATTGACATGGAAACCCGCATCGATGCGATGTTTGCCGATCTCAATCGCGATGCCCTGCATTTTCAGGAGCTCTATTATAACGAGCGCCAGCATATTGGCCACCTTGATCAACAACGCTGCGCCGGCTACGAGGAGATCATGCAGGAGGCTGCCCCGCCGTCCCCGCTTGAGTCAGCGCCGGAGTTGCTCTCGGCCTAAGGGCCATTGATTTTCACCCTCAGGCAGCCATTTTGCCGGTCCTGGTGGGGCGTAGTTAGGGCGGTTTAATCCGGTGGGCTTGATCAGATTTTTGCCAGGATCTTCTTGTCGAATTTATTGCAGTGGATGTTGTTTTCGAAACCTTTTTATCTGGTCTTTCCTTCGGCTGAATGAAATTAGATTCTTGCACTCAAATCTGCTCAGCTGGCCACTTCCAGTAGCTCGATCAGTTCCTTGAAGTTGTGGCCCTTTGCTAGCTCCAGGGGCGTTTGGCCCTGGTTGGAGCGGATCGTGGCATCGGCACCGCCCGCCAGGATCACCTGGGCAGTGCCGAGATTGTTTTGCCAGACGGCATCGTGCAGGGCGGTGTAGCCGTTGTAGGGGCCCTGTTTGTTGATGGCGATACCGTGGGTAATTAACATTTTTGCGGCCTCGGTGCGACCGGCATAGGCGGCGGCATGTAGGGCGGTGGCCTTCATGCCCGAATCGAGCACGCCCAGGTCGGCACCAGCCTGCAGCAATAGCTCCAGCACGGCCGTGTGGCCCAGGTAGGCCGCCATGATCACGGGCCAGTCGCCGCCGCCGTCGGCTTGATTGACATTGGCTCCGCCGGCCAGCAGTTGCGCCACGGTGTCGAGCTTGTTGGCTTTGACCGCTTGCATCAGGGCTGTCATGGCTTGAGCGTGCTGGGTGGCGTGGTCAGGGTGGGGGCGGGGCCCTTGCGGTGACTTTAGAAGTGCTCCTTGGGCCTACCGGGCCCAAACCAGTTACCGGGCCCAAGCCATTTACCGGGCCCAAACCATTTACCGGGCCCAAACCATGGGGATGGCGGCCAGGCGGGTGGTGGCGGCACTGGAGAGCTGCTGGCGTTTCATGGCCCAAGCGGGCCGCAGGCCGCAGGCGGCCCAGGCAACGGTGCCGCTGCCGTAGCGACGGTTAAGGCCATCGATCGTGGCCAGCAGTAGCTCGCGCCGTTGCTGCTCCTGCTCCGGCAGGGGGGCGAGCAGGCTGTGTTGCAGCTGGCCCATCGGCTGCAGGTTCTGCAGCAACACGCCCGCTTTCTGCAGGGGTTTGTGGGCCTTGAACAGGCAGGCGGCCAGGGGCAGGGCAGCGGCCAGCAGCACGGCCGTGTCCTGGCTGGCTAGGGGCAGGGTCACGGTGGCCGCCTTGGCATAGAACTGGCTGCCGTTGAAGGGGCTGCTGCGTACAAACACGGTCACGCTGTCGGTGAGCTGTCCTTGGCGACGCAGTTTTTCGGCGGCGCGGCTGAGGTAGGTGGCGATCGCCTGGCGCAGCTGGGCCAGCTCCTTGATCGGTTCGCTGAAGCTGCGGCTGACGCAGGTTTCGCGCTTGGCTGCCGGCGCCAGGGCCAGGGGCAGGCAGCTATAGCCCCGCAGTTCCTGCTGCAGGCGCAGGCCCACCACCCCCGCCTTGCTGCGCAGTTCGCCGCTGGCCAGGTCCCGCAGCTGGCGGGCGTTGGCGGCGCCGCGCAGGCGGCACCAGCGCGAGAGCTTGCGGCCAATCCCCCAGACCTCCTCCACCGGCAATTGCTCTAGCCAGGGGCCCGGATCGGCCACGGCGCCCAGGTCAAAGACGCCCCGGTGG
Source organism: Synechococcales cyanobacterium SupBloom_Metag_052 (assembly GCA_016463595.1). GTDB lineage: Bacteria > Cyanobacteriota > Cyanobacteriia > PCC-6307 > Cyanobiaceae > BAIKAL-G1. Next base: position 5,323 of record JAEMQZ010000075.1, read on the forward strand.
GCGGGATCTTTCTTGGCCAGCTTGTTGGCCAGCTTGGCGAGCACCTTGGAGGGGGCGATGCCGATGGCGATTGGCAGCCCCAGCTGGTGGCGGACCTGCCGGCGTAGGGCCAGGCCCCAGGCCACAAGATCGCTGCCGTCGCTCGCCGCCCCATCGCCCGGCCGCCAGCCGGCCCCTGGGGCGGGCCGGTGTAGGCGGCCGAAGGCTTCGTCGATTGAGTAGATCTCCAGCTCCTCTACCCAGGGCTCGAGGCTGCGCATGAGCCGCTGGCTCATGTCGGCGTAGAGGGCGTAGTTGGAGCTGCGCACCACCACGCCGTGGTGGTCCAGCTCACGGCGCACCTTGAAATAGGGGGTGCCCATGGCGAGGCCCAGGGCCCGGGCCTCGGCGCTGCGGGCGACGATGCAGCCGTCGTTGTTGGAGAGCACCACCAGGGGCCGGCCCCGCAGGGAGGGATCCAGGGCCGCCTCGCAGGAGGCATAGAAGTTGTTGCCGTCGATCAGCACGATCGCCATGGCTGGCGCGGTTCTGGGGGTTTGGGCGCCAGTGCCCCCCGGCTTAGGGGGCGAGGCCGGCCGCCCTGGGGCTTGGGTCGGCGCCATTTAGAGCGGATGGATGGCATGGGTGGCCACCCCCCAGAGCAGGGTGTCCTCGGCATCGCCCAGTTCCAGGGGCGGGTAGGCGGGATGGGCCGCCTCCAGCCTCAGGCGCCCCTGGTGGCGGCTGAGGCGCTTGAGGGTGAAGGCCCCTTCCAGCACGGCCACGACGATGCGGCCGGGCCTCGGATCGAGGCTGCGGTCGACGATCAGCAGGTCGCCGTGGTGGATGCCGGCGCCGGTCATCGAGTCGCCGCTGACCCGCAAAAAAAAGGTGCTGTTGGGGTGGCGGACCAGGTGGTCGTTGAGGTCGATGCCCGCTTCGATGTAGTCATCAGCGGGACTGGGAAAACCGGCGGCGACGCTGTCGCCGGCCAGGGGCAGCAGGCGCCCGGGCCGCTCCAGCCGCAGGGGGCCGAGGCTGGCGAGCTCCAGGGGAGCCAGGCCGAGGGGGGGCAGCTCCAGGGGCGCTAAATCCTGGCGCAGGGCGGGATCGGACACAGCAAGAGCGCAACGCCTGCAGCTTAGTACGGATGTACTTGTTTGAGCTGCTCTGGTGGGGTGCCGTAGTGCCGCAGGAAGGTCGCCAGGGTCATCGGTCCGCAGCGCCGTTGCCAGGGGCCACCTGGGGCATGGCGGCGCCAGCAGGCCAGGCGCCCGCTGGGCAGGCTGAGCCGGTAGCGGTAGCTGGCTTCGCTGGGGGGGTCCGGTTTGGTGAGGGCAGTGCAGTCGCTGAAGGCCCGTTGCCACAGATGGTCAGGGCCGGTCTTCGTCCTGGGCGCGGCGCGGGCGGATGGGCTGAACGCGGCTAGGGGGGCCTGGAGCCGGGCTGCCAGACCGGCCGGATCGCCGTCGGCTTTGATTAGCCAATGGCGCGGCTCGCGGCGGCGGCCCAGCAGCAGGCTGACCACGGCGATCGGGCTCCCAGACGTTTGGGCCGACTGCTGGGCGCTAGTCCTGGCGGGTTCCGGGTCCCGGCTCCGGGGAGCTAAGGCGGCCGCTGGCGCGGCTGGGGCGTTGGGCAAAGGGATGCGGGGGTGGCTGCCTGGTCAGTGCCACCGCCGTTCTGGGGGAGGGGCGTAGGGCCTAGGTGGTGCCAAGCGCAGGGGAAAATATTTTCAAGCGCGATTGGTAACGGAGCTAGGT
>JAEMQZ010000076.1 GCA_016463595.1 Synechococcales cyanobacterium SupBloom_Metag_052
GGCGGGGTGCTGGCCAGTGGTGGCAGCCTGAGCAATTTGATGGCCCTGGTGGTGGCCCGCCAGCGGGCCGGCCTGGCCGGGCACCAGGGGGCCCTGGTGTTTTGCAGCGTTGATGCCCATGTCTCCCTGGGCAAGGCCATGACCGTGATGGGGTTGCCGCCGGCGGCCCTGCGGCCCCTGCCGGTGGATGGCAACGGGCGCCTGCGGCCGGTCGCCTTGGCGGAAGCCCTGGAGGCGGCCCGCCGGGCAGGCCAGCCCGTGCTGGCGGTGGTGGCCACGGCGGGCACCACGGTGCGGGGGGCGGTGGACCCGCTGGCGGCGATCGCGGCCCTCTGCCGCGCCCAGGGCATCTGGCTGCACATCGATGGGGCGATCGGTGCCGTGTGCGGACTCACCCAGGGCCATCGCCAGCGGGTGGCGGGCCTGGAGCTGGCCGACTCAATCACGGTCAATCCCCAGAAGCTGCTCGGCATCACCAAGACCTCCTCCCTGTTGCTGTTGGCCGAGCCCGGGCGACTGGCCGCCTGTTTTGGCACCGGCCTGCCCTACATGGAGGCCAGCTGGGGCGGCGGCCACGGCGGCGAATCGGGCCTGCAGGGCAGCCGGGCTGCCGAGGTGCTCAAGCTTTGGCTGGGTTTGCGGCAACTGGGCCTGGCCGGCATTGAGGCCGTGGTCGATGGCGCCATTGGCCGGCGCCGCTACTTACAAAGGCAGTTGCAGCCCCTGGGCCTCGACCTCTGCGGCGGATCGTTGCACTTGCTCGCCTTTGCCCCGGCGGGAGTCTCCGCCAGCCAGGCCGACGCCTGGTCGGCCCAAACGCGCCAACGGTTGCTCGATCACCAGCTGATGCTCTCGCGTCCCCTCTATGGCGGCCGCCACCACCTCAAGGCGGTGCTGGGCAATCCCCATACCACCGCCAGCCACCTCGACCAGTTGGCCGATCTGGTGGCCCAATCCCTGCGCAATCAGCAGCCATGACCGGTCCGAATCAGGCCAAGCCCGACCTGGCTAACCCCACTGGTGCCCAACCAACCCCGGCTGCTCCTAAGCAGTCCGAACGTCGCGGCCGCTGGGTGGCGATCCTCACCGGTGCCCTCTCGATCCTGATCGGGCTGGTCTATCTGGTGCTGATCACCGTGCTCGATGCCCGGGGTCCGATGCAGCCGCCGCCCCCCGAAGCCCTGGGCCTGACGGCGGCCCCTACGGCCCCGGCCGGGGCGGCAACTGGGGATCGCTGGCCCGCTGCAGCGGTTCGACCACCCGCCGGATCGCCAGGTCCAGGAATTGGCGCAGGGCCGAATCGCGGCGGTTGAGGTCGTACTGGCGTTGCACCACCTCCTGCAGGCCGCCATCGCCCCAGTCCTGGTCCTGCTGGAAGTAGGTGGTGAAACTGCGGCCGGCGATGCGGGTCAACCAGGCCGCCCCCACCGCCTGCACGGCCTTGCCCAGCAGTAGGGCTGGCAGGTTCAGGCTTAGGGCCGTGCCGATCAGGCCCAGCCCCCCCTGGATCACCCCCAGGCTGGCCAGGGTGCGTCCCACCGAGAGGGCCAGGTCCTGGGCGGAGGTTTTCGAAAGGCTCACCCCGTAGATGCGGCCGATTTCGATCACCATCTGGGCGTTTACGGCTGCCGTGCCCAGCAGGTCCACCAGCGGCAGGGGTGTGACCACCAGCACCCCGGCGCTGATCCACATGTAGCGATCGATGATGCGCTCGGCGTCGCGGCGGCGTTGCTCGCCCAGCAGGCGCCGGCCGGTGTCGCTCAGGCGGCGGCTCTGCAACAGGATGTTGTCGGCGATCAGGTCTTCGCCATCGCGGTGCAGCACGCTGGCGATTCGGCGCAGCAGCGGCTCCACCTCCGGCTCCACCTGCAGGGGCCTGCCCCCCGGCATCGGCACCGACTGGGGCGAGGCACTGGCGGCCACCACATCGTCCGGAGCGAGACGCCCGGCGCCGCGGCTGCGCAGCAGATCGAGCAGCTGGTTCTCCTCGGCTTCGCCGCGCAGGTCGCATTTGTTCAGCACCAGCACCAGGCGCTTGCCCAGGCTGGCCAGGGCCGTGAAGACTTCCAGCTCGGCAGCGCGCAGGTCGCCATCGACCACGAGCAAGAGCAGGTCCGCCGAGGCCGCCTGCTGGCGGGCGAGCTGTTCGCGCTGCTGGCCGGCTGCTCCGGCCTCGAGGATGCCTGGGGTGTCGACCAGCACCAGGCCGCGGCTGAGGCCCCGCAGCCGCAGCCGATAGCTGCTGCTGGAGCGGGTCGAGCCCATGGCGGCACCCACCTCGCCCACCACCTGGCGCAGCAGGGCCCGGATCAGGGAGGTTTTGCCGACCGAGCCGCTGCCGAACACCACGAGCACCAGGTCACCGCGCTGCAACTGGGCTTCCACCCGCAGCCGTTCCTGCTGCAGGGCCTGGCGTTGCACGTCATCGCGGATTCGCTCGAGCAGCTGGTCGATCGCCGCCAGGTTTTGCTGGGCCGCCTCCTGGCGGTTGCCCGGCGCCTCGATCGCTGGTTTGGTGCCGGCTTGGTGGATTGGTTTGCGGCCCAGGTCCCGAAGCCAGGGCCAGGCCAGGCGGCCAATCACCAGGGCGCCACCGCCAACCAGCAGCAGGGCCACGGGCCCCGCCAGCCAGTAGGGCAGCAGGCTTTGCAGATCCCAGATCAGCCGGCTGATCGCATTGAGCACGGCCACGATCGCCACCAGGGCGACGAGGGCGATGCCGCCGAAGAGCCATAGGCGCGGCGGGGTTTTCACGGCCTGGTGCTCGCAGGGGTCCTGGCGCCGGTCCCCAGGCTGCCCGTGCCGGCGGCGCGCACGATCTCGCCCCAAAGGCCAGCTGCCAGGGCGCTGCTACTGCCGGTGGGGCGGTTGTCGTCATTGCCGAGCCAGATGCCGATCACCCAGTGGCGCTGGGGCTCGTAGCCAATAAACAGCAGGTCGAGGCCGTTGTTGGTGGTGCCGGTCTTGCCCCCCTCCCTGCCGCCGAGGGAGGCGGCCCCGCCAGTGCCCTGCCGCACTACGGCCCGCAGCAGCCCCTGCATCTGCCGGGCCGCGGCCACGCTGGTGACGCGGCGGCCGGGGTTGATCGGCCGATCCCCCTTGCCCTTGAGGGTGCGGCAGCGCTGGCTCTCTAGACCACCGCAGGTTTCGGCGTCGGTGAGGTGGCGGATCGTGGTCGGGGCATGCCAGATGCCGTCGTTGGCCACGGCCGCGTAGGCGGACGTGAGCTCCACCAGCCGCACCTCGCTCTGGCCGAGGGCCAGCCCCGGCACCGGCTCCAGGGGGGTGCTGATGCCGAGTTCGCGGGCCTTCTGGGCCACCTGGTCGAGGCCAACGCGCCTAGCCAGCCGCAGGGCGGCGGTGTTGCTGCTGCTGGCGAAGGCGCTGGTGAGGCTGAGGCTGCCGCCACAGGAGCTGCTGAAGGTTTGGCCGCCCCAATCGAGGGGTGCACAGCTGATCCCATCCTCTGGGCGCAGGCCCCGCTCCAGGGCCGTGAGGTAGGTAAACAGTTTGAAGGTGCTACCCGGTTGGCGCTGGGCCATGGTCGCCCGGTTGAACTGGCTCTGGCGGTAGTCGCGCCCACCGGCCACGGCCAAGATGCCGCCGTTGCGGCTGTCCAGCACCACGACGGCCCCCTCGCTGACGGCCGGCTTAGTGCTGGCTAGGAGCTGGCCCAGGCGCCGTTCCACCACCTGCTGCAGGAGCGGATCGAGGTGGGTTTCCACGAGGAAGTTGCCCTCGGCCGCCACGGGATCTCCCAGTAAGGAGCCCAGGTCCAGCCGCACCTGGTCGGTGTAATAGGGCGCCGGCCGGCGGCCGCCACTCCCGCTGCCATGGCAGGCGAGGCCGGCTAGGGCGATCGGCCGGCGGCTGGCCCGGTGGGCCTGCTCGGAGCTCAGATGGCCCGTATCGACCATCTTGCTGAGCACGCCATTGCGGGCCTCCAGGGCCGCCTGGGGGTTGCTGCAGGGATCGCGGCCGTTGGGGGAGGGCAGCAGGCCCACCAGCAAGGCCGCTTCGTCGAGGTCGAGCCGGGCGGCGGGCTTGTTGAAATACAGCCGCGAGGCATCCTCAAAGCCCCAGCCCACCCCCAGATACACGCGGTTGAGGTAGGTGAGCAGAAGATCGCGCTTGCTGAAGCGCTGCTCCAATTGCATCGCCACGAGCAACTCCCGCCACTTGCGCTCCAGGGTCTGGCCCTGGCCGACGGTTTCGGGATAGAGGCTGCGGGCCAGTTGCTGGGTGAGGGTGCTGCCGCCCTCCAGCACCCGGCCGCCCACCAGGTTGGCCACCAGGGCCCGGCCCGTGCCGATCGGATCGATGCCTGGGTGCCACCAGAAGCGGCTGTCTTCGCTGGCCAGCAGGGCGTTGATTAACACGGCTGGGTAGTTGCGCAGGCCCGGGTTTTCGTGGTGCAGGCTCGACTCGGCCGAACTGAGGGGCCGGTTGGCGCCGTCGTAGAGGGCGAGCGGACCGCGCACCGAGGCCAGCCGGTTGCGCAACGGCACCTGCCCCAGGGAAAGGGCCATCAGGCCTAGGCCGCCGGCGGCGATGGCCGCCAGGGCCAGGCTCAGCCCCCGGGCCACCAGGCCCAGCCTGGGCGGCGGTTGGCGATGGAAGCTCAGTTCCGGTAGGCCCGGTTCCTGACTGGGTCCGAAGCGCACCACATCGCCATCGGCGAGGAGCAGCTCCTGCACCCGGCGGCCGCGCCACCAAAGGCCATTGGTGGACCCGCTGTCCTGCAGTAGCCAATGGCGTCCCCGTTGCTCCAGTAGGGCGTGGTGCTTGCTGACGGCTGGATGGACCAGGCTGATCTCCTGGTGGTGATCGCGGCCGATGCGGTAGGTGCCGCCATAGAGGGGAAGGCGCTGGCTGGGCTGGCCTGGAATGAAGAGCTCCAGCCATTCACGGACCTGGGGCTGGGCCGCGGCGAGCCGCTGGCGCAGCCGGTCAACTAGGGGAGGAGCCATGGCGCCGCAGCAGGTCGAAGGCGATGCAGATCACCGCCAGGTTGATGGCCACATCGGCCCCATTGAAGATCGGGAAACGCACCGGCACGAAGGCCAGAAAATCAACAACCGTGCCCAGGCGCCAGCGGTCGAGACCATTGCCGATGGCGCCGCCGAGGAGCAGCCCCGCCCCCAACCATTGCCCTGGCCGCAGGGGAGCGCTGCGTTGGATCCACACCAGCAGGCCCATGGTCACCAGCAGGCTGACCATGGCCAGCAGCCAGGTGGAGTTCGTCAGCAGGCTGAAGGCCGCACCGCTGTTGAACACCAGCTGCAGGTTGAGCAGGCCGGGGAGGACGGGAACAGGCCCTGAGCCCCCGAGGTGGCTCAGGGCCCAGGCCTTGCTGAGCTGGTCGATGGCCACGACCACGAGGGCGACCAGCCAGGCGCCTTGGCGGCTCAGATCCCGCTTGGCACGTGCCATCAGGATTCGACCAGCAGCAGCCGCCGCAGGGGCAGGGCCAGCACGGCAACCGCGCAGCACAGCATCAGTTGGGGCACGAGCGGGCCGAGGCTGTAGTTGATTAACAGAACGGCCAAGCCGCCGCTCCAGCGTTGCACTAGGCCGCCGAGCAGGAGGTTGGTGATGCCGCAGGCCTGCAGCACGGCTAACCCTATGCAGGCGGCTCCCGCCAGGCTGACGCAGTTGTCCATGCCCTGCTGGCGCGCCAGGCGACCGGTCACCCAGGCCGCCGGCAGGAAGCCGGCCACATAGCCAAAGGCGGGATCCATCAGATAGGCCATGCCGCCGCCGGCATGGAAGACGGGCAACTGGAATAGGCCCAGGCTGATATAAGCAACCCCAGCCAGCATGGCCGAGCGGGGACCGCAGACCAGGGCGGTGAGCAACAGGGCTGGCACCTGCAGGCTGATCGGCAGGGTGACGTAGGGCAGGCCGTCGGGGGCCGGGAAGGCCAGGGCCGCCTGGATCAGGCCGCCGATCACGATCAGGAGCAGTCCGGCGATGGCACCACTCCAGTTGGCAAGTGCGCGCAAGGGGGGACCCAGTCAGAGCCCCATCCTGCAGGAGAGTGGGGCCCTTGAGAAGCGGTGGCGATGCCAAGTTCCGAGCCAAGCTCCCAGCCAAGCCCTGAGCAGGCTCCCGCCGGGCTCACGCCGGGTTGCGCGGTGCAGCTGCTGCAACGACCCAGCTATTTGAAAACGGCCGATCCGATGCCGATGCTGCGCCCGGCCGACCTGGTCGATCTCGCCGAGGTGGGTGAGGTCGTGGCGCTCCGCCCCCTGGGCACGGTCGCCGTGCGCTTCCGCCGGGGCACTTTCCTAATCGATGGGGCCCTGTTGCGCCGCCCGGACGAGGGGACTGCGGGCTGAAGCCCTGCCAGGCCCGAGCTGCTGGGTTGGCCTAGGCCGAGAGGGGGTGCTGCTGCCAGGCCTTTTCCGCTTCGGCCAGGGCCAGGGCTGGTCCGCAAAGACTCAGGCTGGGGCTAGCCAACAGCTCCCGGGCAGCGGCCAGCAGGTCGGCGGGCTCGAGCCGATCGAGCTCGCCCAGGCAGCGGTCGGTGAAATCGGCTGGAAGCCCATGGCCAAGCACCAGCGCGAGCCGATCGGCCACCTGGCTGCCGGTTTGGCGGCCCATGGCTTCCTGGCCCCGGAATTTGGCGCGGGCTAGGGCCAGCTCGTCGCCCGTGAGGGGCCGCTCCAGCAACCGCTGCCATTCGTTCAGAAGCTCATTGGTGGCCTGGAAGGCCCGCTCCGCCGAGCTGGAGAGGTGGAACACAAAGGGAGCAGCCCCCAGGCGGGCCGGGTGGTGCACGCCCACGTCGTAGGCGAGACCGTGCTCCTCACGCATGGTCACAAACAGGCGACTCGACATGCCGACGCCCAGGTGGCAGTGCAGCAGCCGCAGGGCCAACCCCTGGCGATGGCCCAGCGGCACGGTGGAGGCCCCGAGCATCAACACCAGTTGTTCGGTGTCCTCCTCGTTGTAGGCCAGGCGTTGGCAGGTGCTGCCTGGCTGGTGGGTGGGCGCCCAGCTGGGGTTGGCCAGGGGGGCCTGGGTGGGCC
>JAEMQZ010000077.1 GCA_016463595.1 Synechococcales cyanobacterium SupBloom_Metag_052
ATCGGCATCATGAATATCATGTTGGTGTCGGTGAGTGAGCGCACCGCCGAGATCGGCCTGCGCAAGGCCGTAGGAGCCCGCAGCAGCGATGTGATGGCCCAGTTCTTGGTGGAATCACTAGTGCTTTCGAGCCTGGGTGGGATCGTGGGCAGTGCCATCGGCCTGGGAGCCATCACGGCCGTGGCGAGCTTCACGGCCCTACCAGCCTCCATTGGACTCTCCAGCGTCGTCGTCACCGTGGCGGTGTCCGGCTCGATTGGCCTGTTCTTCGGTGTGGTGCCGGCCCGGCGGGCGGCCCGGCTGGATCCGATCACGGCCCTGCGGAGCCTCTAAAAGCGAGGACGAAGTCAGTCAGGGCAAGACCAATTAAGGAAGAGATCGTTAAGAAGCTCAAAGCGTGTCGAATGGCACACAAGCCCAGGCCAGGCAATGGCTTCATAGAACTTCGTTTTAAGGGTCAATCCTTGGGCCAGCTCTCCTGTGGCTACCTCAACGCCAGTGATCGCATGGTGATCCTGCGTTGTATCGGTCCCCAGGAGTATTTTCTGGAAAGGGTGGTGTTCCCTTTTGAACTGCTGAGTTTTTGCGCACCCACAAGCGCCTCTGTGCAGATCTGGACCCATGGCCTGGGCGGGCCGGAACTGATCGAATCGATCGATGTGGGCGAACTGAGCATCGAGCTGGAGTCCCCGGTCGAAATCACCCCTGCTGAGGCCAATCCAATGGCGGTGGCTGGCGCGCTTGAGGACTGGTGCAAGTCCTAGGCCCCCAGGCCCAATCTCGGCTGAGGACCTAGGCGGAGAGCCCCGAAAGCACCTGGGCGAGCTTTACAGTTGTTCAAATTCAAGTCGCGGGTCCGCTCGGCCATGAACCAACGCTGGCGCCTCATCGCTCTTTGGCTTCTGCCCGTTGGGGTGGCCCTGTTCTTCGGCTGGCAGATCCTGGGGAATGGGGGCGGCAGCCGCCTCGCCCAGGGCAGCCCCACCGTGGCGCCCAGCAATGCCGCCGTGGCCCGCATGACCTACGGCCGCTTCCTCGACTACGTCGATGCCGGCAGGGTTACGGCCGTGGACATCTTTGATGGCGGCCGCACGGCCGTGGTTGAAGCCTCCGATCCCGACCTCGACAACCGCGTCCAGCGGCTGCGCGTTGACCTGCCCGGCCTGGCTCCAGAGCTGATTAATAGCCTCAAGGACAAGGGGATCAGCTTTGACATCCATCCGCCCAAAGCCGCACCGCCCTTGCTCGGAATCCTGGGCAATTTGGCCTTCCCCCTGCTGCTGATTGGTTCGCTGATCCTCCTAGCCCGACGCTCCTCCAACATGCCCGGCGGTCCTGGCCAGGCCATGCAGTTTGGTAAGACCAAGGCCCGCTTCGCGATGGAAGCCGAAACGGGCGTCAAATTTGACGATGTGGCTGGCGTTGAAGAAGCCAAGCAAGACCTGCAGGAGGTGGTCACCTTCCTGAAAACTCCCGAGCGCTTTACCTCCGTTGGCGCCAAGATCCCCCGGGGAGTGTTGCTGGTGGGCCCTCCCGGAACGGGCAAGACCCTGCTGGCCAAAGCGATTGCAGGTGAAGCGGGCGTGCCCTTCTTCTCCCTATCGGGCTCGGAATTTGTCGAGATGTTCGTGGGCGTGGGCGCCAGCCGCGTGCGCGACCTCTTTAAGCGCGCCAAGGAAAACAGCCCCTGCCTGATCTTCATCGATGAGATCGATGCGGTGGGCCGCCAGCGGGGCGCCGGCATTGGCGGCGGCAACGACGAACGGGAGCAGACCCTCAACCAGCTGCTCACCGAGATGGATGGCTTTGAGGGCAACAGCGGCATCATCATCATTGCCGCCACGAACCGGGCTGATGTGCTCGATTCGGCCCTGATGCGTCCGGGCCGCTTTGATCGCCAGGTGATGGTGGATGCCCCCGATATCAAGGGCCGGATCTCCATCCTCAAAGTCCACAGCCGCAACAAGAAGCTGGGCGAGGACGTGTCGCTTGAGGCCGTGGCTCGCCGCACCCCTGGCTTTACGGGCGCTGATCTGGCAAACCTGCTGAATGAGGCCGCGATTCTCACGGCCCGGCGCCGCAAGGAGGCCACAGGCAACGCCGAAATTGACGATGCCGTCGATCGCATCATTGCCGGCATGGAGGGCAAACCGCTCACCGATGGCCGCAGCAAGCGTCTGATCGCTTACCACGAAGTAGGCCACGCCCTAGTTGGCACCCTGGTCAAACAGCACGACCCCGTGCAGAAAGTCACCCTGATCCCCCGGGGCCAGGCCCAGGGCCTCACCTGGTTCTCCCCCGACGAAGACCAGATGCTCGTGAGCCGTTCCCAGCTGCGGGCCCGGATCATGGGTGCTTTGGGCGGCCGGGCCGCCGAAGCCGTGGTCTTTGGCTACGCCGAGGTCACCACCGGGGCCGGCGGCGACATCCAGCAGGTGGCCTCCATGGCCCGCCAGATGGTGACCCGCTTCGGCATGAGTGATTTGGGTCCCATGTCCCTGGAGGCGGGTAACCAGGAGGTTTTCCTAGGCCGCGATCTGATGACCCGCAGCGAGATGTCCGATTCGATCGCCAGCCGCATCGATGACGCCGTGCGCAAGATCGTTCAAAGCTGCTACACCGACACCCTCGCCCTGGTGAATGCCAACCGGGATTGCATGGACCGGGTCGTGGAGCTCCTGATTGAAAAAGAAAGCCTCGATGGCGATGAATTCGTCGCCTTGGTGTCCGAATTTACGGAGGTGCCCATCAAGGAACGCTTCACCCCCGTGCTTGGGGCCAGCTAAACACCAAGGTCCCGGCAAAGACCCGATTGCCTAGGCCGTCCTTAACAAAAAAGCCCTGGCCTGGATAATCAGGACAGGGCTTTTTAAATGGGAACTTAACCCCTAGGAATAGGGGCAAACGCCCTAACGGGCTTACCAGTTAGACAGGGCGAATCGGACGCTTGTCAATCACCTTGTCGATCAGGCCATAGCCAATCGCTTCCTGGGGAGACATGAAGAAGTCCCGGTCCGTGTCCTGCTTGATGCGCTCTAGGGGTTGACCCGTGCGGTCGGCTAGCTCGGTATTGAGCTTGTCCTTTAGATAGAGGATTTCGTCCGCCTGAATGCGGATGTCACTGGCCTGGCCGCGGGCGCCACCCAAGGGTTGGTGGATCATGATGCGTGAATGGGTCAGGCTGCTGCGTTTCCCCTTGGTGCCGGCACACAGGAGAAAGGCGCCCATGCTGGCGGCCAAACCAAGGCAGACGGTCTGCACATCCGGCTTGATGTGCTGCATGGTGTCAAAAATACCGAGGCCGTCATAGACAGAGCCCCCGGGGGAATTGATATAGAGGAAAATATCCTTCTCGGGATCCTCGGCTTCAAGGAACAGCAACTGGGCCACGATGCGGTTGGCCGACTCGGCTGTCACCGTTTCTCCCAAAAAAACGATCCGCTCGCGGAGCAGGCGCGAATAAATGTCAAAGGCGCGCTCACCCCGCCCGGACTCTTCGATCACGATCGGGATCATCGGCTCATCAGGGACTTCCAGACCCGATCCTACCGAGGGCGGCCCACCCATCGGCCGGGGTGGCACGGCGCTATCGTCGTCGGACCATGGCCTGAACTGAGTGGGCGCCTGCCTCACCGTCGCTGACAGCAAGCGCGCCTTCCATCGCGCCTTCCCCTTCGTGATCGCGCCGCTCTATCGCCGCATGGTCGATGAGCTGTTGGTGGAACTTCATCTGTTGAGCCATCAGAAGGGCTTTCGCCCCGAGGGCCTCTTCGCCGTGGGTCTGACCCAGGTGTTTGAGAGCTTCTCGAAGGGCTACCGGCCCGTGGAACAGCGCCAGCCCCTATTTGGGGCCCTCTGCGGCTCCTCCGGATATTCGGCTGCCGATTTTGAGCAAGAGCGCCAATCCATGGTGGCGGCCGTGGGACACCACAGTCTCGAAGAGGTGTCTGGCTGGCTGACCGGCGGCGGTGAGGGTGCACCGGCAGCCATCGCCCAAGTGCTCAGTGCCGTTAAGCAACCCGATTTTCACTATTCCCGTCTTGCTGCTGTGGGGCTCCTAACCCTGTTGCAGCAGGCCGCCGGTGCCGATGCGCTTGAACCGGCAGCCCTAAGGCAATCCGCCCACGAGATCGGTGAGGCCATGGGTTTGCTTAAGTCGCGCCTCGATAAGGACCTCAGCCTCTACGCCACCAATGTGGAGAAGATGGCCCAAGCCGTTGAGCTGATGGAAGAAACCTTGGCGGCCGATCGGCGCCGACGCGAGCGCCAGCAGGAGGCCGCTACCCAACCGGCAACGCCCCCGCCGGCCCCAGCCGATCCAGGTTCGACCATCCCCTAAGAGCTGCCAACACTTCCAGTAGCGGTTACCAGCTGGTCCTTGCAAGCCAAGCCAAGGGGGCCAGCAGCCCTCAACACCGCTGCCCGCCTTAGGGCAACTCCAGTCGTCCGGTCAACTGGCTTGGTCCATGGCCAGAGGACCAACCATCCCCATCAAGGGCCCTGGCCCAAATCTGTAAGGACCTGGAGCGTTTCAGTAGGGGCGGGATTCCCTGGGGCAATAGCCCGAGGCGGTGCAAGGCCTGGGGTTGGGCCCACAGGCCCAGCATGCCGGCAGTGCCACGGTGGACAGGATCCAAGGTAAGAAGGCTTGTGGAGCCTGCCTGATCCAGCTTGGGCTCGGGCCCGAGGAACACCAACAACATCCGCGGCTGGGTCTGTCCGCTGGCCCCTTGGGAGCGACCGGGGGGCCGGTTCAGCCAGCGCCAGCCACCCACAACGGTGCCATTGCCCCGCTGCCAGGTGCTTGCGCTGAAGGGGTCCCCCATCCCCTGGCGTTGCCATTGGGCACTCGCTTCCTTCTCCTCCAACCCCTGGGCGAGCAAGCTTTTGCGCAGCCCAGCCAGCAGGGCCCGCCAGTCGGACGCGTTGGCGCCCAGGGCCAGTTGCAACTCCAGACTGGCCTGATAGGGACCCTGGGCCTGGGAGCGGAGCCTGAGCTCAAACGGAGCCTGGCGCAGCAAGCCCAGTTGGGCCGGACCCAGTCCGTAGCTTTTTTGAAGCGGCTCGCTCACAAGGCGACTGGCTAAAAGCCCATCGACAAGGGGTGCCAGCCGCCCCCCCTGCAAGAGCAGTAGGGCATCGGCGCCCTGGAAGGCGGTTGGCTCAATCAACGGGGCCGATCGCCCTCCAGGGCCGGCGGGGCTGGGACCAAGGGAACTGGCCTGGCCCTGCCAGGTGAGGGCCTTCCCCTCACCGGCCAAAACAAAGCAACCCTGCTGAAAGGGCAGGAACAACGGAGTTAGCGGTCCCAGCACTGCGCCGAGGGTGGGACCACCCCAATAGACGGCTTCCGAACTCTTGAGCTGGTTGAGGCAATGGCGCTGCTGGCCCTGGGGCGGCGCGAATTTGAGCCGCAACTGGTCTTGCAACCACTGGCGGTTGAGGGGATCGGCTGCCACCACCACCAGGTCGTCCACCTGCAGGGCCTTAGGAGGAAGCGGCAGTGGTTTCACGCCGCCAAAGGCGCCGGCCGGCAGGACCAGGAACTCGGCCCCATCGCCATGGCCACCCCAGAACTGCCACCACAGGAGCGAAGGGCGGAGCCAGAGTTGCTGGGCCAGGCCTGGGCCAAGCCGCTGACTCCATAGGGGCGGCGGCGTTGCCAGATCCCCGCTGCGAAAACTTTGCAGCAGGGCGGCGCTAGCGGCCAACCGTTCCAAACCAGAAGCGTGGCTTCGGGGGGTGCGCCATAACAGCCAGCTGGGCCCAGCCAGCAAGAGGGCCAGGGTGAGACCAGTGACCAACAAAGGAGGCCGTAGGCGAGCAAGCGTCATCAGGGCCTCCTAGGAGTAAAGGCCAAAGGGCGCTCGATCGGCAGAGGAGGGGCAATCAAAGGAAGGCCCACAGCAAGCAAGTCAATCGAGAACCGCTCAGCGAATCCCTAGGCAACAAAGAAAACAACCAAAACTGGAACGGCTGGCCGGCCAATCCCAACGGGATTAACGACGGGAGGCGGGAGCGGCTTGACGGCGGCGGCGATCCCGCCATTCGATGGTGGAGAGATAGATCACCCCCCCACTGACGAAAACAAGCAACAGGGCCGCCGTTGCCGCCAACAGCGTGGGAATGCCTAGGGAAAACTCAGGCAAGGCTCAGAATTTGAGGGTACCGTCGCCGTTGCGGCCCCAGACCACCATGGCGATCGAAAAGCTGAAAATGGCGGCAAGCGAGGCCCAACCCAAGGTAATCAGCATGGGGGTTGAAGAAGGTGAGCCCAGTGTACCTAGGCTTGGCCCTGCAGAGACCAGCCAGCCCAGGCCATGACCAGCGCTCCTGCCCTCACCAGCACGCCCCTGCGTCCCCTCGCCCCGGCACCCCAGACCAAGCAGGCCGATGGCAGCCTCCAAGAGCGGGAGCCCTATCCCCAGGCCCGGGTCATCGTTCTCGATGACGATTTCAATACCTACCAACATGTGGTGGAGAGCCTGCTGCGCCACATCCCTGGCATGGATCCGGATTGGGCCTGGCAGCTAGCCCAGCGCATCGACAGCCTGGGGTCAGCGGTGGCCTGGAGCGGCCCCTTGGAACAGGCGGAGCACTACCACCAGTTGCTGGCCGAAGAGGGTTTGACCATGGCCCCCTTGGAACGGCTCTAAGTCACAGCCCTTCTGCCTAGATTTCTGCACCAGCCGTAATCGCTGCCATGGGGCGGGTGGTCATCACCCACAGCACGTATGTCGAAGGACTGATCCCTTTGCTCCGCAAGCTGGCGCTCCATCCCCAGGTGGACACGATCACCCCTGCAGTCATTAGCCGGGTCCGGGGGCGAAGCCCCGGCCTGCGCCTGCGGGTCTCAGCACCCCTAATCGGTGGCTGGAAGCTGGTGGCACGCCGCGGCAGCTCGGCCCAGGAGGTGTTCCTCACGACCAGCCTGGATCGGGAGGCGCTGCAGAACGCCGTGGACACCCTGATCAAGGCCGCATAACGGGGACAGGTCCCCCATACC
>JAEMQZ010000078.1:0-5350 GCA_016463595.1 Synechococcales cyanobacterium SupBloom_Metag_052
CAGGTGGCGGCCTTTTACGCCTTTGCCCCCATGGAAGGCCTGGCTGACCTGCAGGACAAGTTGCTGGCCGAAGCCCAGGTGGGCCAGGTGTTTGGCACGGTGCTGCTGGCCGACGAGGGCGTGAACGGCACGGTGTGCGGACCGGAGACGGCGGTGCAGGACCTGCTCTCCCTGCTACGGCGCCGGCCTGGCCTGGAGGGGCTTACCGCCAAGTTGAGCTGGGCGCCCGAGCAGGCCTTCCATCGGCTCAAGGTGCGGCTCAAGCGCGAGATCGTCACCATGGGCTGCCCCACGGTGAAACCCCAAAACCCTTCGGCCCCTGGCAGCCAGGCCGGGGGCTCGCCGGTGGGCACCTACGTGCGGCCCCAGGATTGGGATGGCCTGATCGCCGATCCCGGCACCCTGGTGATCGACACCCGCAACGCCTACGAAGTGGCGGTGGGCAGCTTCGAGGGGGCCGTGGATCCCGGCACCGAAAGTTTTCGCCAATTTCCGGCCTGGGTGGAGGAGCACCTGCGGCCCCTGGTGGCGGAACGCCAGCCCCAGGCCCTGGCCCTGTTCTGCACCGGCGGCATCCGCTGCGAGAAGGCCACCGCCTACCTGCTGCAGCAGGGCTTTGGGGGGGTCCACCACCTGCAGGGGGGGATCCTGCAATACCTCGAAGACGTGCCAGAGGCGGGCAGCCGCTGGTGGGGCGAATGCTTTGTGTTTGACCAACGGGTGAGCGTCAACCACCAGCTACAGCCTGGCCGCTACCGGCTCTGCCATGCCTGCGGCCTGCCGCTCTCACCCGTCGATTGCGAGCTGGAGAGCTACGTGGAGGGGGTGAGTTGCCGCCATTGCCTCAGCCGCTTCAGCGAACGGGATCGTCGCCGTTTCAGCGAACGCCAGCGCCAGATCGCCCTGGCCGCCGCCCGGGGCCAGGGCCACATCGGCGTGGGCCCCAGCCCCCCAGCAACCGATGGCCCCTAACCAGGGCGGGGCTGGCCTGCCGGTGCTCTACAGCTTCCGCCGCTGCCCCTATGCGATGCGGGCCCGCCTGGCCCTAGCGGCAGCAGGGCTAGTGCCGGAGCTCAATTTGGAGGTGCGGGAGGTGAGCCTGGCCTGCAAGCCACCCGAACTGCTGCTGGCATCTCCCAAGGGGACCGTGCCCGTGTTGGTGGTCCCCCCGCTAGGTCCAGGCAGCGAGCCGGGCCCAAAGCCGGGCACCCATGGGGCCGCCCAGCGGGTGATTGACCAAAGCTTGGCCCTGATGACCTGGGCCCTGACGCGCCACGACCCAGGCGACTGGTTACGGCTGGGCGCCAGCCCCACCGCCCAGGCCAACCGGGCTGAGATCGCCGCCTTGGTCGCCGAAAACGACGGTCCCTTCAAACACCACCTTGATCGTTTCAAATACCCGGATCGCTTTCAGGCGGGCGATTCCCCTGCCAATCCCGCTAACGATCACCAGGGCCATCGCGCCGCCGCCCTGACGATCCTGCACCGCTGGAACCAACGCCTCCATCCGGGAGGTTGGCTGCTTGGCCAGAGCCCTTCCCTGGCCGACTGGGCCCTGCTGCCCTTTGTGCGCCAATTTCGCCGGGCCGATCCGGCCGGCTTTGACGCCGAAGCCAACCTGGCCGCCCTGCAGAACTGGCTAGGGCGTTTTGAGGCCTCCGCCGAGCTCACCGCCGTGATGGAGCCCCCCTGGGGCCAGCGCCAAACCTGGCGATCGCCCCGCTGGCTTTACCACCTGGCCCTGGCGGAGGAGTGGCGCCAGGCCAGGGCCGCGGGGGTTTATGCCCGTTCCACCCGGGGGCTGGAGCTGGAGCAGGTGGGGTTCATCCATGCCAGCTACGCCCACCAACTGGCCGCCACCTATGCCCGCTTCTATGGCGATGCCGGCCCGGTGGTGCTGCTCACGATCGATCCAGGCCGGCTGGAGCAGGCCGGAGTGGCCGTGCGGGCCGAGCCGGCCGGATCCCACCTTGAAGCGGGCGCTGAACGGTTTCCCCACCTCTATGGCCCCCTGCCCCTGGCGGCGGTGCTCGCGGCCGATCCCTACCAGCCATGAGCGCGACTGCAACCGCACCCCCAGCCCCGAACCTGCCGGGCTTGGCCGAACTGGAGGCGGAGGCCCAGCGCCGCGGCCTGCTGTTGCGTCTCCAGGTGGGGCGCCCCCTGGGGGTGGCCTGGAGCCTGAGGGTGGGGGTGGCCCGGCGCCAGTCCCAGGGCCTGCTGTTGCTGGGGGAGCTCAAGGGCTGGGCCCTGCCCCTGGCGTCAGGCCTGCGGCTCGACACGATGCGGGTGCAGGGCGAAGACACCGCCGGCGTCGGCGCCCTGATCTGGGCTGCCACCTTTGCCTGGGCCCTCGAGGCCACCCCCTGCCGCCGGGCCCGGCTGCTCGCCATCCGCGATCAGGAGGCCCAACACCGCCGCCTGGTGCGTTACTTCAACCAACTGGGCTTCGAGGCGCTGCGGCCCCTGGAGGGCGGCGCCGGCGACCTGGCTCCCCGGCTGCTCTGGGGTGGGGCCGGCCTGCTGATGGAAGGCTCCTGCGCAGGGGGGCTCCGCCGCAGCGCCCGGCGCCTCGGAATCGGGCTGGATCCCACCCAAGGGCTGGGCTGAACGCCTGGACTGAAACCGTCGATGGGCTTTGCTGGGCCCAGACGTCCATCGATTTGCTCCCGCCATGCCCACCCACGCCGCCGTGCAGGCCTATTACGGCCAGGAGCTGGGCAGCAGCGCCGACCTCAAAACCAACGCCTGCTGTGATGCCGAGGCCCTGCCCGCCTGGTTGAAGCCCCTGCTCGGCCGCATCCATCCCGAGGTCACCAACCGCTATTACGGCTGCGGCCTGGTCTGCCCGCCCCTTTTAGAAGGCTGTCGGGTTCTCGACCTGGGCTGCGGAACGGGCCGGGACGCCTATCTGCTCTCCCAACTGGTGGGAGCCAGCGGCCAGGTGGTGGGGGTTGACATGACCCGGGAACAATTGGCGATTGCCCGGGAGTATGCGCCCCATCACGCCGAACTGTTTGGGTACGCCAATGTCTCCTTCCTGGAGGGCACGATCGAACAGCTACAGGAGCTGCCCCTGGAGCCCGGCCAGTTTGATGTGATCGTCTCCAACTGCGTGCTCAACCTCGCCACCGACAAGGGGGCCGTGCTGCGGGGGGTCAAGCGCCTGCTCAAACCAGGCGGCGAGTTCTACTTCGCCGATGTTTATGCCGATCGGCGCCTGCCGGCTGCGCTGCGCAGCGACCCGGTGCTCTACGGAGAATGCCTGGGCGGTGCGCTCTATTGGAAAGACTTTCTGCGGCTGGCCCGAAGCGCCGGGTTTGCCGATCCCCGCCTCGTGGACGACCGACCGATCACCTTCTCAGATCCGCGGATCCAG
The DNA here is from genome assembly GCA_016463595.1 of Synechococcales cyanobacterium SupBloom_Metag_052. Classification (GTDB taxonomy): domain Bacteria; phylum Cyanobacteriota; class Cyanobacteriia; order PCC-6307; family Cyanobiaceae; genus BAIKAL-G1. The sequence continues at coordinate 3,380 of JAEMQZ010000078.1, forward strand.
GACTTGTTGGGCGACACCCGCTTCTTTTCTGCCACCTATCGCCTCTTCAATCTTGATGGCCTGGAGGATGCCTGCGAAGACCATGGCCAGGCGGTGATCTATCAAGGCACAATTCCCCATTACCCCCACCGCTTCGATCTCGATGGCCACCATGCCATCGAAACGGGCCGTTGTTTTCCGGTTTGCGGCAACACCTACCGCATGCTTACCGAAAGCCGTTTTGGCGAGCACTTCATCGGGGTGGGCGATTTCAGCCGCCACTACGGACTATTCCCTGGCTGTGGCGAAAGCCTGCCGTTTGCTTCAGCTTCTGGTGATAAGGCGCCAGGGCAGGCCGCCTGTTGTTGAGCGAAATTTGCCCAGAGCTGGTGGGGGCCGCTAGCAAGCCTTAACAACGCCGCATCAGCTCCTCAACCAACCGGCTCAGAAGCCGCTGCGCTGCAACCCCATTAACTGGGCGGCGTAGTCCTCACTGAAGGAGGCCTGCAGTTGCCAGGCGTGGAGCAACGATTTGGCGACCTGGCGCAGCTCCTCAAGGTCGGCGCAGGAATCGATGGCCCGGGAGTGGGCCTCGATGGCGAACTGGCGACCCAGGGAGAGAGAGGGGGACATGGAGGCAGGGAGACAGAAAGCTTTACATCAAGTTACAAATGCCGGCCCGCTCCCGGCGGGCGGTTTTCCACGGACACCGAGCTCCAGCCCATCTGTCGATTGGTTTCGCGATTGCCTGCGATGGAGCCCATGGCCCATCCCTCACCATCGTGGTGCCATAGAGCAACTACAAACTCCTCTATGGCAGCGTCCAACCCAGCGGCAGCTCCACGATTCATTTCGCGGTGAGTGCCAATGGCAGCACCTACCAGCTCACGGCCGATTGCAACGCCGGCCTCCTGAATGGGGCGGATCCGGCCAGCGCCGCCGAAGCCCAACTGCTCAATGCCGCCTGCCAGGTGGCCTTCGGCAACGCATGAGGGCAGGGGCCCGAGGAGCACTCGGCCCCCCAGTCAATCCACCGCCGCTCAAGCCTTGGGAGGGGCCGGGCGGGTGGCACGGCCGTAAAGCCACACACCGAAGCCGGCCCAGAGGATTGTCCAGCCGCTGAAGGTGGCCAGGGTGCCCATCTGGCCGGTTTCGAGCGAATAGACCCCGGCTTCGATCAAGCCGGCATCAATCAGGGAGCCGCCGATGCCCCAGGCCAGCACCCAACTAGCAATGAAGCCAATCGCAGCCAGGTTGCCTGTCATGGTGAAGGGCGACGGGGTGAACGTCATGGTGGCTGATCCTGGGCCCCAGGTGGAGGACAAGGACGCCGGGGCAACGCCAGCCTCAGCCCTGTTTTGGGATCGGCGCTACCAGGAGGGCCGCGACGGCTGGGACCTGGGCCAGCCAGCTCCGCCCCTGCAGGACTTCCTCGGCTCCCATCCCCTGGCGCCCCAACCGCCCGGCCAGGTGCTGGTGCCGGGCTGCGGCCGGGGCCACGAGGCGCGCTTGCTGGCGGAGCTGGGATTTGCGGTGGTGGGCCTGGATTTCAGCGCTGAAGCAATCGCCGCCGCCCGCCAGGTGGCCGCACCCCCGGGCGCGAACCTGCGCTGGCTGCAGGCGAACCTGTTCGATGGCCAGGCCCTGGCCGCCGCTGGCCTGGGCCCCGCCAGCCTGCAGGGGGTGGTGGAGCACACCTGCTTCTGCGCGATCGAACCCCAGCAACGGCCGGCCTATCTGCACATCGTTGCGGAACTGCTGGTGCCGGGGGGCTGGTTGCTGGGGCTGTTCTGGTGCCATGGCCGTCCCGCCGGCCCTCCCTACGGCAGTGATCCCGGCGAGCTCGCCGGCGCGCTCGCCGAAGCGGGCCTCCTCCAGGCGCTCTGGCAACCGGCCCCCTACGGGGCCACGGGCCCTCAACAGCATCCGCGGGACAACGAATGGCTGGGCCTTTGGCACAAACCCCCCAGCCCCTGAAGCTGCAGCCTGGCT
>JAEMQZ010000078.1:5450-6949 GCA_016463595.1 Synechococcales cyanobacterium SupBloom_Metag_052
CCTGTCCCGACCCTGGCTCTGCCGCGATTCCCTTCTAGCTCCAGCCCTGAAGGCGACTCCGCTAGCTCCCCTACCCATGCCATGACCCAGGCCGCCTTCCATCCCCTGCTCAAGGACCATCCAGCCTTTGTCGCCCTCTCGGCCCCCGCCCAGCGGCGCCTGCAGGAGAGCAGCAGCCAGCGCAGCTATGGCCCTGGCCAGCTGCTCAGCAGCGGGGCCCTCATCCCCAGCGAGTTGCTGCTGATCGTCTCTGGCGAGGCCCGGCTGCTGGCACGCACCGACGGGCGCCTGCGCACGGTCACCAAGTTGGGACCCGGCGAGCTAATCGGCCTGGCCTCCCTGCTGCGCGCCTCGCCCTGCGAAGAGGTGAGCGCCTCCCTTGGGGTTGAGGTGATCGCGCTGCCGGATGCCCTAGTGCTGGAGCTGCTCCAGAACGAGCAGGGATTTGCCGCCTGGTGCGCCGACCACCTGTTCAGCGCCGAATTAGTTGCCCTGCTTGCCCTCCAGCTGGAGCGCCACCCCCAGGGTTCGGCCTCCCTGCCCAGCCTGCTGGCCAGGGCCCGGGAGGTGGCTCGCCTGGTGCCAGCCACCCAGGCCGGCCTGGCCGAGCTCCCCCCAGGGATGCAGCTTCTGGTGGCCAGCCACAACATTGAATCCCACCCGTTGGGCGCCCGGCTCAATCCAGCCAGTGGGGTGCCCACGAGCCTGCCGCCCCTGCCGCCCCGCCTGATTGCCCTGCCCGCAGACCTCTTTGACGCGGTTGCCGGCCTGCCCCCTGGCAGCGAGGAGCCGGCAACCTACGCCGAAGCCGTGGCCCTACCGCCCCTGGCTTCCGGCCTGGAACTGGGTCAGCGGGATCGGCCCAGTTTCACCCTGCTGCGGGGCACTGGCCCCCTGGAGGAAACCCTGGCCTGCTTCCAGATGCTGGCCGCCGAACTGAAGCTGCCCTTCCGGCGTGATGCGATCGACAAGATCCTGCGCGATGCCCTGCGCCGTGGCCAGACCCCCGACCTGCAACTCTGCGGCAACATCGCCGCCCTGATGGGCTTGCATGTCAGTGGCGTCAAGGTGCCCGCCAACCAGGGAACCCGGCTGCAAACCCCAGCCCTGATGCCCTGGCAGGGGGGATTTGCCGTGGTGCGCAGCTCCAATGCCCGCGGCCTGTTACTGGCCTCTCCGCGGCAGGGCTGGATCGAACTGCCCCCCCAAGAGATTGAGGAGGCCTTCCCGGAGGGCATTGAATTGCTGCTGCTGGAGCGCAGCAACAGCAGCCAGGAACAACGCTTCAACTTCAGCTGGTTTTGGCCGGCCCTGAAGCGCTATCGCGGCGTGCTCACCCAGGTGTTGATCGCCTCGTTTGTGGTGCAGCTGTTCAGCCTGGCCAACCCCCTGCTGATTCAGGTGATCATCGACAAGGTGATCAACCAGCGCAGCCTCGACACCTTGCAGGTGCTCGGCTTTGCCCTGGTGGTGGTCACCCTGATGGAGGGCGTCATCGG
>JAEMQZ010000079.1 GCA_016463595.1 Synechococcales cyanobacterium SupBloom_Metag_052
AGGGTGGCTTTTTTGTTGGGCTTTTGCTTGGGTGAGGGGATTGGTTTAGGACTGGTTGGTGTTAGGAGATATCGCCTCTTCGCACTGCTCCTAAAGGTGTCACACGCCAGCTCCTGGGCTGGGGTGCGGCAGGGTAAGGTTCAAGCCTTATTTCTTGTTTTATTCAGCACGATTGGCCAGTCTCCCCCAGAGCAGGCGCAGGCGGTTTAAGGCAGTGGCGCGTTCGACCTGGCGGGCCTATCGCCTCTGGGATCAGCAGGATTGCGTAGATCTCAGTGCTGCCTTTGCGTATCACAGCCTCCAGTCCCTCTTCCCGATCCTGCTGATTGCCCTGGCTGTGGCCAGCCGCATTCTGGGCCGCGATGATGGTATTACTGACAGCATCATTGATTGGGCCGCCAGGATCTTTCCCGAGAATGTGTTGCCCGTAATTCGCAATACTTTGATGCGTTTTTATCGCCAGGGGTACGGGGCTGGATTGATTGGTATTCTCTCGCTGTTGGTAACCTCAAGCAACGCCTATCTGAGCTTGCGGCGTGGTGCTGACCGCCTGTGGGGCTTCCGTTCCCAGCTCCAACCCCAGTCTTGGCAATGGCTTGTGCTTCGTTTCCTGCGATCCCGCGCTGAGGCCTTTGGCCTGGTTGCCCTGCTTGGGTTGTTCGTGGTGTTCGGCCAATTGGCCACCAGTTTGAGGGTGTTCGCCCGTGACTCTTGGCAGGTGACGCTGGCCTCGTTGTTACCGACACCGTTGCATCAGCTGCTGCCCTTTCCCATCGTGGCCAATCTGGGATTGTCCCTGTTGTTGAGTTCTTGTGTGGCCCTGGCCCTGTTGCGCCTGTTGCCCTCAAGGCGGGTTCCCCTGGCCCCCCTGGTGCCTGCCGCCCTTTTAGTCGGCCTGGCCCTCACCAGTTTGAACCTGGTGCTTGGCAGCAGCTTGATTCCCCTAGGTGCCCGTTTCCAGGCCTACGGAGTCATCGGCGCGGTGCTGCTGTTGACCCTGTGGGTCTGGATTCTTGCCCTTATCTTTTATTACGGCATCGCCCTCTCAGTGGTCCTGGCCCGTCCGGTTGGCTTTGCTATGGCCCCTGAGGTTGGGGAGCTTTTGGCTGGGGGGCGATCCACACCCAGTCAAGGCCCGGACTGATCCGGCCGGGGGAGAGGATGGACTCCACGTTCCCATCGCCCGTGGCTAGCTGATGTCCCGTCCGCTCCCTTGGCTCTGGATTGTCCTGGCTGGCGTGCTGCTGCTGGCGCCTGGCTTAGTGGGCCGCCTGTTTGTGGATGTGCTGGAGGGGATCACCCTGCTGGTGGTGGTAGTGCCCCTGGTGCTAGCCGGTGGCGGTGTGATCGGTTGGTGGTGGTTGCGGCGCAACCAGGTCACCTGTAGCGCTTGTGGCACCCCCAGCCTCGGCCAAAGCCAATGCCCAGCCTGTGGGTCCCCTCTGCAGAGCCGCCAGGGTCCGGAAGGGGTGTCGCTTGGGGTGGATGCCAGTGACGTGACGATTGACGTGGTCGCCCAATCGGTGGACGAAGGTGGAAAACCCTAGGAGTTTTGCGTTATCTGGATTGGACGTTGTGACTGTATTGCTGGCTTACGGTATTACTGGCTGACTCTATTACTGGCCGACTCTATTGCCGTGATGGTTTTGTTGAGTTGGTTCTGATGTTGATCAAGCCTATATGCGCGGGCGCTTAAAACTGCGTTTGTGCTTCTCCTTGCTCTTTTGAGAGTTCCTGCAACCGCCGTTCCCTTAGAAATAGAAATAGGGGCGCCCCGCAGGCAAAGGCCAGCCCGAAGCTAGCTAGCAGGGCGACCCAAAAGTATTTAATCTGCAGTCTTTTCGCTTCCACCACCATCCAGATCGTGAAGGCCGTGGCGCCGATCAGGAGATCGCGGGAGAGGGATTGGGCCGCCGGATTAGCATTCGCTTGGGCAATGAAGCGAGCCAAATCAAAGGCGCCGCCGCTCTCGCGGATGAAGTCGAGGTTGGCCAGCCAGGGCAGGATCGCCCCGGCCACGGCCAGACCTAGGTAGAGCCAAGCAAGCCAGGGGCTGGGTCTGCTGGACAGGGGGATGGTCATGGTTTGGTGGGCTTGGGAGCTGGGCTGCCTTGATCCCATTCGATCACGTCCTGTTCCACCTCGGCGAGCACGGCCTCACAGCGCTCCAGGTAGGTCAGGGCCCGCCGGTAGTGGCCCGCCATCGCTTCCACTTCCAGGTCGGCCGCTTGCAATTGGCCGAGGGAGAGTTCCAGGGCCGTTCGCGCCTCCTGAAAACTGAGTTGGGCTACGTCGGCTTGCCATTCCCGCTCCTCAACGCTCTGTTGATCCTGATCAGGCAGCATTCCAGGGGCCTGGTTTTCAGGAGGGCGGCTGCTTTTGCGCGGGGGTGACATGGGTGACCTGGGCTTGGAGTCGGCCATCGGCGAGCTCCACCAGGAAGGGATCGCCACATCCAATCTGCTTGATCGAGCGCAGGAGCTGGCCGCTGGGTGACCGCACCAGCGCAAAGCCGCGTCTGAGCAGCCGCTGGGGCGAGAGGGCTTCAAGCAGCTCACGCCGTTGCTGGAGCCCCTGGCGCTGGTGGGCCAACAGCCGGCTGGGGCGGATGAGCTCTAGTTGGGCCTTCAAACTGGCGAGTTGCTGCCGTTTGGCTTGCAAGCCGAAGCTGAGGGCCTGGCCCAGTTGGCTTCGGCTTTGATTCAGCCGTTGCAGCACCGTTAACCGATCGGGCAACAGGGCCACAATCGCGGCGGTAGGGGTGGCGGCCCGGTAATCGGCCACTAGATCGGCAATGGTGGTGTCGTCCTCGTGCCCTAGCCCGGTGACGACGGGCACCGGGCTTGCTCCCAGCAGGCGGGCTAGGGCTTCGCCATCAAAGACGGCCAGGTCTTCACGGCTGCCGCCGCCGCGGGCCAGCACAATCGCTTCGATTCCGAGCCCATCGGCCCGCTCGATCACCTGGGCTAGGAGCCGGCAGATCTCCGCTTCCACCTGGCCTTGCACCGGGATGGCCACCTGGTAGAGGCGCGTGTTGGGCCAGCGTTCGCCGGCGGTGCGCAGCATGTCGGCCAGGGCGGAACTGGGCACGCTGGTGAGCAGGGCGATCGCCGCCGGGAAGGGCGGCAAGGTGCGTTTGCGCTCGGCTGCTAATAGGCCCTCAGGCTCGAGGATTTGGCGTACCCGCTCGAACTGGCGCAGCACGGTGCTGAGGCTGGGGCGCAGGTCCAACACCTGGACAGACAAGGTGGCCCGGGCTGCCCAGAAATTGAGCTTCCCCACCACGACGACGCCATCGCCTTCGGCGGGTTGGTGGCTGAGTTTGGCCAACTGGGAGGCCCAGATCACCGCCGAAATGGTCGCCTCCCCATCCACCAGGCTGAGCCAGAGGTGGCCCTTCTTCAGTTGGGGCCGGGAGATTGTGGCATCTATCAGGAACCTGGGGGCGAAGCCACGCTCCAGCAGGCTGCCGATCGCCTGGTTGAGTTGGGCGACGCTGTAGCGGGGCAGGCCATTGGCCTCAGCCATGGGCGTCACTCGTGCAGGGTCCTGTACCCAAAGCCCCAGTAGATCGCCATGGCGCTCGCCACAACCACCACCAGTTTGCCGAGGGGATGGTGGAAGCCAATCAGGCCAATGGCGCTAATCACCACGGCGATGCTGATTTGACGGGCGCCGTCACGGCGGTTCTTGGCGATGGGGCGTGCCAAGGCAGCTCCGGGACTATGGGGCTTCTTCAGTCTGGCCGATGCCGGCCTAACGGGACTGGCTGGGCATCAACCCAGGCCGATCACGACGCCAAGCATGGCCAGGCGGCCGTCCCAAATCTCGGCAAAGGCCACAAAGCCAAAACGGGTGGAGGAGACAGCCATGGGTTGAAGGGTGAAGCGGCGCGACGATTGCACGGAACTATTGAGGTTGGTTGAAAGGACTGGGCCGGGCAGGTTCGAACGGTTTAGCGAATCCCATGGATGTCCTTGGGAATTACTCCTGGGCCTGGGCCAGGCGGCTCTTGGTTAGCGCTGTGGCCTGGGCCGTGCTGGGGTCCTCCGGCCATGGGTGGCGCGGATAGCGGCCGCGCAGGTCGGCGCGTACCTGGCGGTAGCCCGAGCGCCAGAAGCTGGCGAGGTCGCTGGTAATGGCGGCGGGCCGGCCGGCCGGGGAGAGTAGCTGCAGGCTGACGGGCAGGCGGCCGCCTAGGACCCTGGGTCCGTCATTGCAACCGAAGAGCTCCTGTAGCTTCACCGCCAGCACCGGCACCCCCGAGCTGTAGTCCAGCCGCGCTAGCCGGCCCGAGGGGATCGCCACACGTTCAGGCAGTAATGCGTCGAGCTGGCGTCTGAACTCCCAGGGCAGGCCGTTCCATAGGGCTTCCACCAGGTTGAGGCGCTGGAGCTCCGCCGCCGAGCTGATCCCCTCGAGTTGCTCTCCGAGCCAACTCGAGGGGTTGGCCAGCAGAACCCCGTCGCTGCGGTCGGGCCAGGGGGCGCCCAGGTGCTGGTGGGCCAGGCCAAGCCGCTGCTGCAGGCTGCGACTGGTCTCGTTCCAGGGCAGCAGCTGCATTCCCTGGGGGCCGGAGCCGCCCACCGGGTTGTCCTGGCCCAATCCCGCTAGCAAGGCCCGTTTGACGAGCTCTGGGGGTGGGGTGGGCCAGGGGATGCGCTGCAGCACCAGGGCCCCCAGGCGCCGTTGCCGTTCAGCGCGTACCCGTTGGGCCTGGGGATCCCAGCGAACGACGTCCTCGATGGCGCCGGATTGGGCCGCCCAGGCGTCCAGGCTCGCCCGCGCCAGGGGCATGGCTAGGTGGATGCGGCAGTCCCGTCCGGCTCCATCGGTGCGGGCGATCGCCAGCACCTCGCAGCCGCTGAGCGGATCGCTGGGGTTGAGTTGGGCGCCCCGGCCCCCCCGGGTGAGGTAGCGCTCCTGGCTGCCTGGACGCAGCAGGGCCACCCAGTCGGGATAGGCATGGGCCACGAGCTCGCCGGCAAGGGCATCGGCGCCCAGGGGGGTGGATTGAGGAGCCTGGGCTGGCTCTGGGGGGGTGAACTTGGAACCGCTGGGGCTGCCTGGGCCGGGGCGATCCCTATGGAATTCGGGGAGCTTGATGGGCCCCAAGGCTTGCAGTTGCGCCAGCAATTGCCGTTGGAGTTGCAGCAGTCGTTGGCGTTGGGGATCCCGACCGCCCTGGCGTAGCCAGTCAAGCCGGCGGCCCAGGTCGCTGCCATTGGTTTGGGGGTTGAGGGGATCCCTTTCACTGAGCAGGGTCGCCAGGGCACAGCCCAGCTCGGCGGCGCCGAGGACGCGGGAGCGCAGCAGCAGCTGGCCCAGGCGCGGGTGCACCCCGAGGCCCGCCAGCTGGCGGCCGTGGCCCGTGAGGGCCCCGGCACCATCAACGGCCCCGAGGGTTTGCAGTAGGGCCTGGCCCTCCAGCAGGTTGGCCCGGGGGGGCGGATCCAGCCAGGGCAGGGTTTCACCCAGGCCTGCGCCCCATTGGGCCAGTTGCAACACCAGGGGCGCCGGATCGGCCTCCAGTAGTTCGGGTGGATCAAAGGCGGGCCGGCCCTGCTGGTCGGCGGCGGACCAGAGGCGGATGCAGCGCCCGGGTCCCAGGCGTCCGGCCCGGCCCCGGCGTTGCTCGGCGCTGGCCTGGCTGGCGGGCCTGGTCACCAGGGCATCCATGCCGGTGCGCGGATCGAAGCGGCTGCGCCGGCTTAGGCCGCTGTCGATCACCAGGGTGACCCCCTGCAGGGTCAGGGAGCTCTCGGCAATGCCACTGGCCAGCACCACTTTGCCGGCCTGCCGGCGGGCCCCAGCCAGGGCCTGGCTTTGGGCCACCAGGGGCAGGCTGCCGTGCAGGGGGCAGAGCTCCAGCTCCTGGGCCCAGTCCCTGGCCTCGAGGGCCCTCTGGCATTGCTGGATTTCCCGTTGGCCTGGGAGGAATACCAGCACCGTTTCCTGGGCCTGGCGCCGATCGAGCCAGTGCTGCTCCAGGGCCCGAACCAGCTGGCTGGCCAAGGGTTCCAGCGGCCGGGGCGCCTGGTGGGTCACCTCGACAGCAAAGCTGCGACCCTCACTAGTGACTTGCTGGGCCTCGGGCCATTGGTCGGCCAGGGGGGCCAGGTTCAACGTGGCAGACATCACCAGCAGGCGCAGATCGGGCGCCAGCACCGAGCGCGCTTCCCGCACCAGGGCCAGGGCTAGATCCGCTTCGCTGCGGCGTTCGTGGAATTCATCAAAGATGACGCAAGCCACGCCATCGAGGGCGGGATCGGCCTGCAGGCGGCGCAGGAACAGACCGTCGGTGACCACTTCGATGCGGGTGGCGGCAGAGCAACGCTGCTCAAACCGCACCCGGTAACCCACCTGGGCTCCGACCGGTTCGTCCAGGCTGGCGGCCAGCCGTTCGGCGGCGGCCTTGGCCGCCAGACGCCTGGGTTCCAGCATCAAGATTGTGCCGGCGTTCTCGCCCCAGGCCTCCAGCAGGGCCAAGGGCACCCGGGTGGTTTTGCCAGCACCAGGAGGAGCCTGCAACAGCAGGGTTCCGCCCGGTGGCAATCCCGCCACAATCGCGCCCAGGCAGGATTCAATCGGCAGGCTTGGCATCACCAAAGGTCTGCCCAGGCGGACGGGCTCAGCGCACGTGGCGAATGCCATCGACTGGGTGGTAGGCCTCGCCGGTGGTTTCTTCGTAGACGATGGCGGGTAGCCCGGTTTCAAACATCGTCTGTAAGGCTTCCTTGAGGTAGGGGTTCCAGCCTCCCGTGGTCACCTTGCCGTGGCGAACGGTCCAGTCCCAGGTGCCCTGCAGATCCCGCGGAATCCGGCCTTCCCGGTCACGGCGGGCCACAAGATCCTGGGATTCCACCAGCCCCACCAGGATCGGATCCTTGCCGTAGGCCGGCGTGATGCTCAGCTCGAG
>JAEMQZ010000020.1 GCA_016463595.1 Synechococcales cyanobacterium SupBloom_Metag_052
TGCCATGGGTGGCCCAGCGGGTGTGGCCAATGCCGCAGTGGCCCGGCGCGCCCACGGCATCGAAGCGGGCCGTGAGGTTGACCAGCTTGCCCTCGGCCCGCAGGCAGGTGAGCCGGCCTGGTTCCCCTGGACCGTCCCTCGCCGGGGCCTCAACCGGCGCCTCAACCGTGGCCAAGCCAGCGGAGTCGTAGCCGCGGTATTCCAGTTGGCGCAGACCCTCGAGCAGCAGGGGGGCAGCCTCCCGCGAACCGATCACCGCAACGATGCCGCACATACCGATCGTGAAGGCACAAAAAAGCCCGGCCTAGGCCGGGCTTGAGCTTATGCGCAGTGGGTGGGCTGTTAGTAAGCCAGGCCCATCGAGCGACTGGTTTCGTCGCCGAGATAAACACGAATAGACAGGAAATCGGTGGGGCAAGCGGTTTCACAGCGCTTGCAGCCGACGCAGTCTTCGGTGCGGGGGGATGAAGCAATTTGGGCGGCCTTACAGCCATCCCAAGGGACCATCTCGAGCACATCGAGAGGACAGGCACGCACACACTGGGTGCAGCCAATGCAGGTGTCGTAGATCTTGACGGAATGGGACATGCCCGGGCCGGAAGCAAACGGCGTGGTGCCCAACGTACCCAAGGGATCCGGCCTGGCCCCGGGCGAGGGCGCTGGCCGTCACCCTTGTTCATACGAAACCGAAACCCAGCCGATCCGGGGGCCCAAGCAAGGGCGCTGGGCCGGGCCGCCCCGATCCCATCCGGGCTAAGGGAGCATCACCAGGCCGACCCGTAGGATGCGGCCCTCCCACACCGTGGCCATGTCCCAGGAAGCCATCCTCGAGAAAGTGCGCTCGATCGTTGCCGAGCAGCTCAGCGTTGATGCCGCCGAAGTCAAGCCCGAATCCAATTTCCAGAACGATCTCGGTGCCGATTCCCTCGACACCGTCGAGCTGGTGATGGCGCTTGAAGAGGCCTTCGACATCGAAATCCCCGACGAGGCCGCCGAAGGCATCACCACCGTCGGTGACGCTGTTAAGTACATCCTGGACAAGCAGGCCTGAGGATCCCGATGGTGGAGGGTCTCCACCGCGTCGTGGTCACGGGCCTGGGCGCGGTTACACCGATCGGCAACGACGTTCCCTCCTATTGGGAAGGTCTCAGCACCGGTAAAAACGGGGTGGCGCCGATCACCCTGTTCGATGCAGCGCGCCATGCCTGCCGCTTCGCGGCAGAAGTGAAGGGTTTTGACCCGCGCGGTTCCATCGAACCGAAGGATGCCAAGCGCTGGGATCGCTTTTGTCAGTTCGCTGTGGTGGCCGCCAAACAGGCCGTGGCCCATGCCGGCCTGACGATCGATGAGCGCAACGCCAACCGGGTCGGCACGGCGATTGGGTCTGGCGTGGGCGGGCTTTTGATGATGGAAACCCAGGCCCATGTGCTGGCAGAACGGGGTCCGGATCGGGTCAGCCCCTTCTGCGTTCCGATGATGATCCCCAACATGGCCACGGGCCTAACGGCGATCGCCCTTGGCGCCAAGGGACCCAGCTCTGCCGTGGCCACGGCTTGCGCCGCTGGCTCCAATGCCATTGGCGACGCCTACCGGCTGATCCAGATGGGTTTGGCCGATGCCATGGTCTGCGGTGGCGCCGAATCGGCGATCACCCCGCTAGGCGTGGCCGGCTTTGCCAGCGCCAAGGCCCTCTCCTTCCGCAATGACGACCCGGCCACGGCCAGCCGCCCCTTTGATGCGGAGCGCAATGGCTTCGTGATCGGCGAAGGGGCCGGCGTGATCGTGCTGGAAAGCCTGGAGCATGCCCGGGCCCGCGGTGCCGAGATCCTGGCTGAGGTCGTGGGCTATGCCATGACCTGCGATGCCCACCACATCACCTCCCCCACCCCTGGCGGCACCGGCGGCGCCGAAGCGATGCGCCTGGCCCTGGCCGATGCCCGGATTGAGGCCGCCGACGTTGACTATGTCAACGCCCATGGCACCAGCACCCAGGCCAACGACAGCAACGAAACCGCTGCGATCAAGTCGGCCCTGGGCGAGCGGGCCTACCAGATCCCAGTCAGCTCAACGAAGTCGATGACCGGCCACCTCCTGGGGGGCAGCGGCGGCATCGAGGCGGTGGCAGCAGTTCTGGCCATTGGCCACAACCTGGTGCCACCTACCATCAATTACCAAAATCCAGATCCAGCATGTGATCTGGATGTCGTTCCCAACCAGGCCCGGGAACAGACACTGAACGTGGTGTTGTCCAATTCCTTCGGGTTTGGAGGCCACAACGTCTGCCTCGCCTTCCGTCGAATCAGCTGAGCCGGGTTCACCCCCTGCCCGTGCCTTCGCCGGCCGATCGCCCTTCCCTACCCCGCCCATCACCATGGTCGCCGCACCCGTCTCCGTCGACACGCTCTGCGTCAACAGCATTCGCTTCCTGGCGATCGACGCGATCAATAAATCGAATTCCGGCCACCCGGGCTTGCCGATGGGCGCTGCGTCCATGGCCTACGCCCTTTGGAATCGGGTGCTGAAGCACAACCCCAAGAATCCCCAGTGGTTCAACCGGGATCGCTTCGTGCTGTCGGCCGGCCACGGTTGCATGCTTCTTTACGCCTTGCTGCACCTGAGCGGCTACGACTCGGTGACGATCGAGGACATCAAGCAATTCCGCCAGTGGGGCTCCCACACCCCCGGCCACCCCGAGACGTTTGAAACCGCCGGCGTCGAAGTCACCACGGGTCCCTTGGGTCAGGGCATCGCCAGTGCCGTAGGCCTGGCGATCGCTGAAGCCCACCTGGCTGCCAAGTTCAACAAGGACGACGTCACCCTTGTTGATCACTACACCTTCGTGATCATGGGCGACGGCTGCCACCAGGAGGGCATCTCAGGAGAAGCTGCCTCCCTGGCCGGTCACCTCGGCCTGGGCAAGCTAATCGCCCTCTACGACGACAACCACATCACCATCGACGGAAACACCAATGTTTCCTTCACCGAAGATGTGCTGAAGCGCTACGAGGCCTACGGCTGGCACGTGCAACACGTGGCCGATGGCAATACCGATGTCGATGGCATCGCCAAGGCGATTGAAGCCGCCAAGGCCGTCACCGATCGTCCGTCGATGATCAAGGTGACCACCACGATCGGCTACGGCTCCCCCAACAAATCTGGCACCGCCGGTGTGCACGGCGCAGCCCTCGGCGCTGAGGAAGCGGCCCTCACCCGCCAGGCCCTCGACTGGAGCTACGGCCCCTTCGAGGTGCCCCAGGAGTCCTACGACCAGTGGCGCCAGGCCGTGCCCCGCGGCGCCGCCGCTGAGGCCGAGTGGAACGCAGCGCTAGCCACCTACCGGGCCCAGTACCCCGCTGAAGCCGCCCAGTTCGAGCGCCAGCTACGCGGTGAACTGCCCCAGGGCTGGGACGCCAACCTGGCCAGCTTCACGCCCGCCGACAAGGGCCTGGCCACCCGCATGCACAGCTACAACGCCCTCAACGCTTTTGGCCCCAACCTGCCCGAGCTGATCGGGGGTTCCGCCGACCTGACCCACTCCAACCTCACCGACATCAAGGGCGAGAAGAGTTTCCAAAAGGGCGCTGAAGCCAACCGCTACCTGCACTTCGGTGTGCGCGAGCACGCCATGGCGGCGATCCTTAACGGCCTGGCCTATCACGGCAGCGGCCTAATCCCCTACGGCGGCACCTTCGCCGTATTCGCCGGCTACATGGTGGGCGCCATGCGGCTCTCGGCCCTGAGCGAACTGGGTGTGATCTACGTGCTCACCCACGATTCGATTGGCCTGGGCGAAGACGGCCCCACCCACCAGCCGATTGAAACCCTGGCCAGCCTGCGGGCCCTGCCCAACCTGCTGGTGATTCGCCCCGGTGACGGCAACGAAACCAGCGGCGCCTACCAAGTGGCCATCACCAACCGCAAGCGCCCCACAGTTCTGTTCCTCAGCCGCCAGGCGATGGCCAACCAGGCCAATTCCACCGCAGCCGCCGTGGCTAAGGGCGGCTATGTGCTGGAAGACAGCACCGGCACCCCCGAGCTAATCCTGATCGGCTCCGGCACCGAGCTGGAACTGTGCACCAAGGCCGCCGCCGAACTGCGGGCCGCCGGTAAGAACGTGCGGGTTGTGTCGATGCCCTGCGTGGAGCTGTTTGAAGAGCAGGATGCTGCCTATCGCGAGAGCGTGCTGCCCGCCTCGGTGCGCAAGCGCCTGGTGGTGGAAGCCTCCAGCTCCTTTGGCTGGCACAAGTATTCCGGCTTCGATGGCGACACCGTGTCGATCGACCGCTTCGGCGCCTCGGCTCCTGGCCCGGTCTGCCTGGAGAAGTTTGGCTTCACGGTGGCCAATGTGGTGGCCAAGGCCAACTCGCTGCTGGCTTGATTCAGTGTTTGGCATGGGCTAATCCATTCCAAGCAAGCTGTAACTGGGGTCGACTCAAACAAATTTGAGCTCTGATCCCCCCCTAGCCCCGCCTAACAGCGGGGCTTTTTATGCTCAGTTGATCAGGCCCCTTCGCCAGTCATGCCGCGCCCCATTTGGCCCATCTGGCCCATCTTCGCAAACAATTAAAAGCCACAACGCCCAAGCGCTGTGGCTTAATTACTATTGCGCTGTGGCTTGAATCAACTGTCAGCAGATCCAGGCCTAGGCCCCTACGCCTTCAGAGCCTCCTGCTCCGCCAACACCTTCGCCAGCCCCGCCAGGTCCTCGTCGGTGATCTTGGTTTGCATCGGGCAATGCTTGGGACCGCACATCGAGCAGAACTCCGCCTGCTTATAGATATCGGCGGGCAGGGTTTCGTCGTGGTATTCGCGGGCCCGCTCAGGATCGAGCGAGAGATCAAACTGCTTGTTCCAGTCGAAGGCGTAGCGGGCGCGGCTGAGTTCGTCGTCGCGATCGCGGGCACCCGGGCGATGGCGGGCGATGTCGGCGGCGTGGGCGGCGATCTTGTAGGCGATCAGGCCCTCGCGCACATCCTCGGCGTTGGGCAGGCCCAGGTGTTCCTTGGGGGTCACGTAGCAAAGCATCGCCGTGCCATACCAACCGGCCATCGCAGCACCAATGGCGCTGGTGATGTGGTCGTAGCCGGGGGCGATGTCGGTGACCAAGGGGCCCAGGACATAGAAGGGCGCCTCACTGCACTCCTCCATCTGCTTTTTGACATTGAACTCGATCTGATCCATCGGCACATGGCCTGGACCCTCCACCATCACCTGGATGTCGTGCTTCCAGGCACGGCGAGTGAGCTCGCCCAGGGTTTTGAGCTCAGCCAGTTGCGCGGCGTCGGAGGCGTCGTGCTGGCAGCCGGGCCGTAGCGAATCGCCCAGGGAGAAGGTGCAGTCGTAGCGCTTGAAGATCTCGCAGATATCGTCGAAATGGGTGAACAGGGGGTTCTGCTTGTGGTGATAGAGCATCCACTGGGCCAGGATTCCGCCGCCACGGCTCACTATTCCGGTGAGGCGGCCCTTTACCAGGGGCAGGTGCTCAATCAGCAAGCCGGCGTGGATCGTTTGGTAATCAACGCCCTGCTGGCAGTGCTTCTCAATGATGTGCAGGAAGTCGTCGGCGTCGAGATTCTCGATCGAGCCGTGCACGCTCTCAAGGGCCTGATAGACGGGCACCGTGCCAATCGGCACCGGCGAGGCGTTAATGATCGCCGTACGCACCTCGTCGAGGTTGACGCCGCCGGTGGAGAGATCCATCACCGTGTCGGCGCCATACTTCACCGCCAGCTCAAGCTTTGCCAGCTCCTCGTTGATATCGCTGGCATTGGGTGAGGCGCCGATATTGGCATTCACCTTGCAACGCGACGCGATGCCGATCGCCATCGGCTCGAGGTTGGTGTGATTGATGTTGGCAGGGATGATCATCCGTCCCCGGGCCACCTCCTCCATCACCAGCGACTCGGGCAGATTCTCCCGTTTGGCCACAAAGGCCATTTCCTCGGTCACCACGCCCTGGCGGGCGAAGTGCATTTGGGAGAAGTTGGCAGAACCGCGACGCTTCTCAATCCAGGCGCTACGCATAACAGAACTGGCAAAGGGGAAATGCCGGCCAAACCGGCAAGGGACGCCCAGCCTGAGTTCATCTCACTTCCCTGCGCCGGCATGACCCGGATCAGGTTCGGAGGGTGTGATCTCAGCCCGTGGGACTCATGCTGAATCAGCTGGGCTGAATCAACTTTTGTCCGGGCACCCCTAGTGACATTCGAAACCTAGCAAGGCCGAAACGGCAGCTGTTGAAGAGCCGGCCTCAGCCCTGCAACCCATTGAGGGCCACCGCCACCACCCGATGGTCCTGGTCCTGCTGCAGGGCCGCCAGGGCAGAACGGGCCTCCATCGGCCAAGGAGCTCCAGCCGGCGCCTGGGCTCCCTCCCTCACCAGCCGTCCCAGGATCTCGGCAGCACCGGCCCGCACCGTGCCATCGCCATCGGCCAGGGCCAGCCGGGCCAGATCGAGCAGATCGCCGGGATCCATCTCGGTATGTTCTGCCACGGCCGAAAGGATGCTGCAGCGCACCAGCCACTCCGGGTTGCACTCAAAGGCCTGACGCAGGAGGGGCCAGGCCCGCGTCAGGGAATGGCTCACCAGGGCATTGGCCGCCTCAGCCCGCACATTGGCATCGGGATCGCTGGCCAGGGCTGCCACCAGGGCCTGCCAGCCGTCCTCGGTGGGCTTGACCCCCAGGCCAGCGCAGCTCAAGGAGCGCACGATGAAGGCGCTCTGTTGCAGGCCCAGCAGCAGCAAGGGCACCGCCTGGTCGGCCGGCAGCTCCCGCAAACCGGCCAGGGCCGGCATGGCCCGGCTGGGATCTCCCGAGAGGATGGCCTCGCGCTGCTGGTCCAGGGTCATGGCCTCAGGCTAGGCGGGGGGCCCCGGTTGGCGCAGGGCGGCCAGCAGGGCGCGGCGGCGACGGTGGCGGGAGAGGGCGCTGTGGCCTAGGAGCCCGACGCCGATCAGCAGGGCGGGCAGGGCCTGCCAGCGATCAGGCCCCTGGCGCAGCAGCAGGGCCCCTAGGGCCAACAGAATCAGCAGTGGCGAAGACAGGGCCAGCAGGCCCCGGCTGAAGCCCTTTGGGCCGCTCACGGCTGGGGCCCCCCGCCGGCAAGGGCCTGCTGGCCGATCCAGCGCAACAGGCTCAAACCCAGCACCTTCACCCCTACCGCCAAGGCCCCCTCATCGGGATCAAACCTATTGCTGTGCAGGGGCGTGCAGCCGTTGGGGCCCGCCACCCCGAGGCGAAACATGGTGGCAGGGGTATCCCCCTGCAGCTGGGCAAAATCTTCGGCGCCAAGCGAGGGCTGCTCCAACCAGATCACCTGGTCGCGGCCCAACAGATCGGTGGCTGCCTCAGCGAGTAACTGGGTGAGGCGGCCATCGTTCTTGACCGGCGGGGCGATGCAGCGATACCGAACCCTGGCCTCGCCTCCGTAGCCCTGGCAGAGGGCCTGCACCGTGTCCTCAATCCAGCCGGGCAGGCGGGCGTGGACCTCCAGGTCGAGGCAGCGCACCGTGCCGAGAAGGCGCACGTGGTCGGCGATGACGTTGTAGGCCTTGCCGCCTTCGATCCGGCCAAAACTGACCACCACCGGATGCAGGGCATCAAGGCGGCGGCTGATCGCCTCCTGCAGGCCGCTCACCACCCGGGCCGCAATCCAGATCGCATCGATGGACTGGTGGGGCCGGGCGCCATGGCCGCCCTCGCCCAGCACCTCCACCTCCAGCTCGCCGGCGGCGGCGGTGAGGCTGCCGATGCGCACGCCAATCGAGCCCACCGCCAGGCTCGGGAACACGTGCACGCCAAACAGGGCGTCCACCCCCTCCATGGCGCCATCGGCGACCATCCAGGCCGCCCCTTCGGCGGTTTCCTCCGCCGGTTGGAACAGCAGCCGGATCCGGCCGCTGAGCTGGGCCGCCAGGGGCGCCAGCAGGCGCGCCACCCCCAGGCCCACGGCGCTGTGCAGGTCGTGGCCACAGGCATGCATCAGGCCCTGGTGGGTGGAGGCCCAGGCGACGCCCGTGCGCTCCTCCACCGGCAGGGCGTCCATGTCCACCCGCAGGGCCACCAGCGGCACCCCGGGCCCCTCGGGCCCGAGCTCCGCCAAAACACCCGTTCGCCCGACGGCTTCACGCACCCGCCAGCCCAGGGCGCGCAGCTCACCGGAGATCAGGGCGGCAGTCTGCTGTTCCTGGCCGCTCAGTTCCGGGTGGGCGTGGAGATGGCGGCGCAGGGCAATCAGGTCGGGCAGGGCCGCGGCCAGGGCGGCCTCCAGCCCAAAGCGTTGCCATAGATCCGAGCCAGCATCAGTCGGCCCAGGGCTGGCGAAGGCTCCCGGGAGGCTGGCCGGAGGAGCGGCCTGGGGCTGGGCCTGGGCGGCGGACGTCATCGGCTGGCCAGGGCGAGGAAACTCTCGAGGGCGTGCACCGGCTCCGGAGGCCAGCGCCGGATCTCGGACAACCATTCTGGCTGGCGATAGCGGGGATCGAGCCCGGAGGCCGCCGCCCAGTGGCTCTCCGCCTCACCAGCGGCGCCCCGTTGCCAGAGCAGGGCGGTAAGCCCGGCCCGGGCATCGGCAAACAGGGGATAGCGGCGGATCAGGTTGCGCAGTTGCCGTTCAGCCTCCACCAGATCGCCCAGTTGGAAGGCGGCCAGGGCAGCGCTGGAGCGGGCCATGGCAAAACTGGGCCGGGCATCGGCCGCCGCCGTGAAGCTGGTCCGGGCCGCCAGCCAGTCGCCGCGGGAGCCCTGCACGTTGCCGAGGTTGTAGAGGGCGGAAGCGTCGGTGGGATCGCGCTCCAGGATCCAGCGGTAATCAGCCTCGGCGGCATCCCACTGGCCCAGGGACTCCTCGGCGGTGCCGCGGTTGAGGTGGGGATCACCTTGCTCGGGATCGAGGGCGATCGCCCGGCCCTGGTTGGCGATAGCGGCCTGGGGATCGCCCATGGCCAGGGCCACATTGCCGCGGTTGCTCCAGGCGGACGCATCGGTGGGGGCCAGCTCGAGCACCTGGTCCCACAGGGGCAAGGCGTCCCCAAAGCGACCCTCACGGCTGGCGCTGAGCGCCTGATCAAACAGCTGGGGCAGGCTCAGTTGAACCGCCAGAACCACTGCCAGCAGGGAGGTGATCACGCCGCTGCCTCGGCCAGGGCGAGGTGAACCCGGCCCGCCTCGGTGATCACCCGGCCCCGGGGCGTGCGTTGCAGTAGGCCCTGTTGCAACAGAAACGGCTCAACCACCGTTTCCAACGTTGCCGCGTCTTCGCCGAGGGCGGCGGCCAGGGTGTCGAGGCCGACGGGGCCACCCCCGTAGCCCTCGAGCAGGAGGGTCAGCAGGCGCCGGTCGCTGGCATCAAGGCCGCGGCCATCGACCCGATGCAGGCTGAGGGCCTCATCCACTAGGGCGGCGCCGATGCGGCCATGGCCGCCCACCGAAGCCACATCGCGCACGCGCCGCAGCAGCCGGTTGGCAATCCGGGGGGTGCCGCGGCAGCGGCGCGCCACCTCCAGGGCGGCGGCGCCATCGAGGTCCACCTGAAGCAAGCCGGCGGCCCGCACCACGATCGCCTGCAGGTCCTCCAGGCCGTAGAACTCGAGCCGCTGGATCAGGCCAAAGCGATCGCGCAGGGGCGAGCTAAGCGCGCCGGCCCGGGTGGTGGCTCCCACCAGGGTGAAGGGGGCGATCGCGAGGCTGCGGGTGCGGGCGGTGGTGCCCTTGCCGACGGTGAGGTCGAGGCGGAAATCCTCCATGGCGGGATAAAGGATCTCTTCAGCCACCCGGTTCAGGCGGTGGATCTCATCGATAAAGAGCAGTTCCTGGGGCTGGAGGTTGATCAGCAGACCGACGATGTCGCGGGGGCGCTCCAGGGCCGGGGCACTGGTGATGCGGCAGCGCACCCCCAGTTCTTCGGCCAGCACCAAAGCCATGGTGGTTTTGCCCAGGCCAGGCGGGCCGTAGAGCAACACGTGATCGAGGGCTTCCTGGCGGGCCAGGGTGGCCTCCACGGCAATGCCCAGCACCTGCTTGAGCTCCCGTTGGCCGATGTAGTCGGCCAGGCGCCGCGGCCGCAGGCTGTCCTCCCGCAAGATCGGCACTTCAGCTGAGGCCCCAGCTGCGGCCTCGGTGCCGAAGCCAGGGCTGGGGTCATCGCCCGGGCCTAGGGCCAGCCCATCGCCGGGCAGGGGCGCGGGGTCCACCAGCCGCTGCTTCAGCCTGGAAGGAGCCGCACCGGAGCCAGAGGAAACAATCGCCATGGGGCGAGGGTACCGGGGGCTCCCTAGGGTCGGAAGATCCTGGCGGCAAGGTCAAAGCAACGATGGCGAAGGGCGGAAGCAAGAGCGCCGCCAAGGCGAAGCGGGATGCCGCCAACAAGTTGCTGGCCGACAACCGCATGGCGCGCCACGAATACGAGATCCTCGAGACCCTGGAAACGGGCGTGGAACTGCTCGGCACCGAAGTGAAATCGATCCGGGCTGGCCAGGTGAACCTGCGCGATGGCTTCTGCCTGATCCGCAATGGCGAGATGCAACTCCACAACGTGCACATCTCGCCCCACAGCCACGCAGGCAGCTACTTCAACCACGATCCGCTGCGGGTGCGCAAACTGCTGGCCCACCGGCGCGAAATCGACAAGCTGCGCGGTGCCCTGGATCAGAAGGGCCTCACCCTGATTCCCCTCAACGTCCACCTCAAGGGCTCCTGGATCAAGATGACGATCGGCCTGGGCAAGGGCCGCAAGCTCCATGACAAGCGCCAAGAGGAACGGCGCAAGCAGGACGTGAAGGAAACCCGGGCCGCCATCGCCAGGCTCTGAGGGCCAGAACCAGGCCGCCTCAGTTGGTTGAGGTCGGCGCGGCGGGTGGGGCGGGTGGCGTTGAGGGGGAAGAGGAACTAGACGGGCTGGAAGCGGGAGCAGCCTCCTGGCCTGGGGTGGCACTGCCAGCCCCTTGGCCCGGGGTTGGGCTTGCGCCCTGGGGCAGCACCGGCGCCGTGACGCCGGCGGGGCGCAGCACTGGATCGGCCCGCAGCGAGAGGGTGAGCATGGCCGGGGCCACGCCCGTGTTGGTGACCAGCACCTGAACCGGCGAGCGCCCCACCTTGACCAAGCTGACGACCCGCAGGGGACCCTGGCCCTCCAGCACGCTGCCGTCGGCAGCAAACACGGTCATCTGCATCAATGGCGAGCCGTTGACCCCCAGCACCAAGCGACTCTCGGGCGGCAGGCGGATCGGGAATAGGCGAGCGCCGCCGGCGGCCACCTCGGCAGACACCACCCCCATCTGGCCTAGGGCCGCCTGGATCGGTTGGATCTGCACCCCACCAAGCACCTGCTCAGCCGCGGCGTACCAGAGCTGGCGGTAAGGCTCGGGCGGAATGCCGCCGCCGGATCGGCCCGGCAGCAGGTTCTGGGCACTGCCCGAGACCAACTGCTGCAACACATCACTACTAAGGCCCTGGGCCACCAAGCCCGATTGGCGCTTGTCCCAGTCACCGCCACTGAAGCTGCCAAGCCGGGTGCGGATCTCCAGGGGCAACTGCTCCACCCGGCTGATCCATTCCTCCGCCAGCCCATTCCAAACCTTGCGCAGGGGGGCATCGTCGAGGGAATCGCTGGGCAGGCGGCCGCCCCGTTCCGGGTACTGGGCCAGCAGGCTGGCATCGACCAGCTTCAGGAACCAGCCCCGGTCGATCTGGAGGGCCCGCAGGCGATTGAGCAGTTGCTGGCGCTGGTCCACCTCGGTGGGCGGCAGGGAGGCTGGCAGCTGGAGCGCATTGCCGGCTTCATTGGCGTTAGGGGCCTTGCTGCGGCCCAGCAGCAGCCAGCCCAGGGCCGTGCCCACCACGGCTGAAAGCACCAGGGCCAGCACCACCGGCCAGAGGCGACCTTCGGCCGCCGCCTCCTTGTCCTCCTGGCGGGCCCGCAGGTTGACCGGCGGGCCCGCCTGCACTCGGCCCATGGCCTCGGCCTGGACCCTGCCCTCGGCCTGGACCCTTCCCTGGGCCTTGGCGAGGGCCCGAGCAGCTGCCGCAGCCCGGGCATGGGGGCTAGGGGACTCAGCGCTAACGGGCGGGCCCTGGTGGATCCCAGGGTCTGGCAAACCGGCCGATGGCTCCATCCCTGGGGGATAGGCAGCCGCAGCCGGCTCCGCCCGGGGCTGGGGCACCAGCACCACCGTGCGATCGGCCCTGGCCACCGGACCCGTGCTCTCCGGCATCGCCAGCTGTTGGCTGGCCGCCAGGGCCTGGCCAGCGGAGGCAAACCGCTGGGCGGGATCCTCCGCCAGCAGGCGCCCCAGGGTCGCCGCCAGGGCCGGTTCGGCATCGAGGCTGGCCGGCCAGCGCCAGGCGAGGGACACCGGATCGAGCAGGGCGGCGGGTTCTTCTCCAGAGAGCAGCACCAGGGCCACCACGCCCAGGCCATACAGGTCCATCCAGGGCTCGGCCGAGGCGCCAACCATCAGTTCCGGCGGCCCGTAGCCGGGGGTCACGCCGGCCGTGGCGGGGCCAACAGCCGTGGCGGCCCCCCCAGCAGCAGCGGCAACCCCACTGCCGCGCACCAGGCCGAAATCGAGCAGCACCGGCAGACCATCCCGTTCGCGGCGCAACAGGTTGGCGGGGGTGAGGTCGCCATGGATGAGGTCCTGGCTGTGCAGCACAGCCAACACCGGCAACAGCTGGCGCAGCAGCAACACGACCTCCCCAGCGCCGAAGACCAGCTGGCGCTGGCTGCGGGCCGCCTGCAGGTCGGCGTAGGTGCGGCCCTCCTGCCATTCCCGCGGCAACCACAGCTCGCCTCCCGCCTCGATCAGGGCTCCGAAGCGGGGCACCTGGGGATGGAGCACCCCCTGGAGCCGGCCCCAGACCTGGCGCAGGGCCTGCTGCTGGGGCCCTGGTGCCAGCTGGCGCAACACCATCGGCGCCCCGCCCGCCAACTGGTCACTGGCGCGCCACAGCACCCCCTGGCTGCCGCGGGACAATTCCGCCTCAAGCCGATAGCGCTCGGCGATCAGCTGGCCTAGCGCCACTTGGCTCATGGCTCTCTCTTGGCTGGCTCGGCCAGGGAAGGGTGGCGCCCAGGTTGCTGCAACCCCTTCCCTGCCAGCCAGTCGGCGTCATAGAGCCGTGACCGATAGCGATCACCGCTATCGCACAACACCGTGACAATCGTGTGGCCCGGACCCAGCCTCCGGGCCGTTTCGACCGCCGCCGCCACATTGATCCCCACCGAGCCCCCCAGGAACAGGCCCTCCTGCCAGAGCAGGCCATAAATGGTGTCGAGGGCGTCCTGGTCGCTGACGCGCACGGCATCGTCGATCGGGGCGCCCTCCAGGTTGGCGGTGATCCGGCTGTTGCCAATGCCCTCGGTGATCGAGCTGCCCTGGGCGCTGAGCTCCCCCTGCTTCACCCAGGCGTAGAGGGCGCTGCCATGGGGATCGGCCAGCACGCAGCGCACCTGGGGGTTTTGCTGCTTGAGATAGAGGGCCACGCCGGCATAGGTGCCGCCGGTGCCCGTGGCCGCCACCCAGGCATCGACCTTGCCGCCCGTCTGGTCCCAGATCTCCGGGCCGGTGCTGTTGAAGTGGGCCCGGCGGTTGGCCAGGTTGTCGAATTGGTTGGCCCACACGGCGCCCGGGGTTTCGGCGGCGATCCGGCCCGAGAGCCGCACGTAGTTGTTGGGGTCCCGGTAGGGGACGGCCGGCACGGTGCGCACCTCGGCGCCGAGGCTGCGCAGCAGGCCGATCTTCTCCGCCGACTGGGTGTCGGGAATCACAATCAGGGCCCGGTAGCCGCGGGCGTTACAGAGGTGGGTGAGGCCGATGCCAGTGTTGCCGGCCGTGCCCTCCACCACCGTGCCCCCGGGGGCTAAAAGCCCCTGCTCCTCGGCCTCCAACAGGATGCCTAGGGCGGCCCGGTCCTTGACCGAGCCGCCGGGATTCATGAATTCGGCCTTGCCGAGGATTTCGCAGCCGGTGAGATCGCTGAGGGCATTGAGCCGTATCAGGGGGGTATGGCCCACGGCGCCCACAAAACCGGCTGTGATCCCCCCCATGCGCTGGCCTGACGATGGCGTGAACTGGTGCGGCGATCGTAGGGGCGGCTGACGCCCGAACCGAAGGCTTCTAGGGTCGTCCCAAACACTCTGCGCCGATGCACCGATCTCCCACCGCCACGGGGCTGTTGCCGCGGCTGCGGGAGATCCGGTTGGCCAGCGAAGCCCTGATCGCCCCCCTAGAGCCGGAAGACCTCTGCCTGCAGGGGATGGCCGATGCCAGTCCGCCGAAATGGCATCTGGGCCACACCAGCTGGTTTTTTGAGGAGTTCCTGCTCAAGCATCCGGAACTTTTGGCCCTGGTGGCCCCCTACGAGCCCTCCGACAGCCGCTGGGGCTACCTGTTCAATTCCTATTACGACGCCGTTGGCGCCCGCCACCCCCGGCCCCAGCGGGGCCTGCTGACCCGGCCCGGGATTGGGGAGCTCCTGGCCTGGCGCCAGCGGGTCAGCGCCGGCCTGGAGCGCCTGCTGGAACGGCTGGACGGGCTCGAGCCCCAGCAGGCGGCAGCACCCCTGGCCCTGGTCGAGCTGGGTCTGCAACACGAGCAACAGCACCAGGAGCTGCTGCTGATGGACCTGCTGGACGGCTTCAGCCGCAATCCACTCGAACCCAGCTACAGCCTCGCCAGTGATGGCCCGGAAAACCGCTTTGAGGCGCGCGCCCGCGCGGGAACGGGGCCTGGCCAGACCTCCGCTTGGCTGGACCACCCCGGGGGCTTGGTGGCGATCGGCCAGCCCCAGGGCGAGGTCGGCCCAGAGTCTGCCGTCGGCGGCTTCCATTTCGATAACGAGGGACCCCGTCACCGCGTTTGGCTTGAGTCCTTCGCGATCGCTCGCCAGCTAGTGAGCAATGGCGCCTTTGAAGGGTTCATCGCCGATGGCGGTTACCGGCGTCCCGAACTGTGGATGAGCGAAGGCTGGGCCGTGGCCAACCAGCGGGACTGGCAGGCCCCCCGCTACTGGCGCGGCGACTGGGAATTCACCCTGGCCGGGCGCCGGCCCCGCCACCCCGAGGCGCCGGTGCGCCACCTCAGCTGGTTTGAGGCCGACGCCTTCGCCCGCTGGGCTGGGGCGCGCCTGCCCAGCGAAGCGGAATGGGAGATCACGGCCCAAGGGCTGGACCAGGCCCAGGGGCTCCTATGGCAGTGGACCGCCAGCCCCTATCGCCCCTATCCGGGCTTTGCCCCTGCGCCCGGCGCCGTCGGCGAATACAACGGCAAATTCATGACCTCCCAGTTCGTCTTGCGGGGCAGCAGCTTCCTCACCCCCAACGGCCATGAACGGCTGACCTACCGCAACTTCTTCCCCCCTTCCAGCCGCTGGATGGCTGCGGGCCTGCGCCTGGCCCGGGGGGGCGAACCCCAGTGAAGGACCCAGAGACAGTCCCAGGGTTGCTGAATCTGGGCGGCTGCGATGCCGGCAGCCGGGAGGCGAGCCGCCTGGCCTCTCCTGAAGTGATTGATCTGCACCCGGCGCCTGCGGACATGGAGCGCCTGGTGATCGAGGGTCTCAGCCGCGACCCGAAACAACTTCCCGCCTGGTTCCTCTACGACGACGAAGGCTCAAGGCTTTTTGAACTGATCTGCGAGCAGCCCGAATACAGCCTCACCCGCACCGAAACCTCCCTACTCGAACGGGAGGCCCCGGCCATCGCTGCGGCCCTGGGGCAAGGGGTATTGGTGGAATTCGGTGCTGGCAGTGCCCGCAAGGTGGGCCCCCTGCTCGAGGCCATGGCCCGCCAGGCGGCGCCGACGGCCAGCCCCGCGCCCGGGCAGCCGGCCTACGTGGCCCTCGACATCAGCGCCAGCCACCTGCAGGAGGCCTGCGACCGCCTGCAAAGGCGCCATC
Organism: Synechococcales cyanobacterium SupBloom_Metag_052; assembly: GCA_016463595.1. Lineage (GTDB taxonomy): Bacteria > Cyanobacteriota > Cyanobacteriia > PCC-6307 > Cyanobiaceae > BAIKAL-G1. The sequence goes on from JAEMQZ010000020.1 coordinate 15,897, forward strand.
CCCAGGTCCCCATGCTTGGCATCTGCTGCGACTACAGCCAGCTGGAGGCCCTGCCCAGCCACCCATTGCTTAATGGCCAGGCCCACCTGGGCTTTTTCCCCGGCAGCTCCCTGGGCAACTTCGAACCGGCCGCGGCCGAGGCGCTGCTGGCCCAGTTCCGGCACCTACTGGGCCCCGGCGGCAAATTGCTGATCGGCATCGACCAACCGAAAGCCCGCGAGCGCCTCGAGGCCGCCTACAACGATCGGGCCGGTGTTTCGGCCGCTTTTGCCCGCAACCTGCTGACCCGGCTCAACCGGGATCTCGCTGGCGATTTCAACCCCCAGGCCTTCCGCTATCGGGCCCGCTGGCAGGCGGCCGAAAGCCGCATCGAAATGGCCTTGGTCAGTGAGGAACCCCAACGGGTGCAGCTGGCAGGCCAAACCTGGACCTTTGCCAGCGGCGAACCCCTAATCACCGAAACCAGTGCCAAGTACGGCGCCGAAGCCTTCCTGGCCCTGGCCGCCCCGGCCGGTTGGCGCGGGGCGGCCCGCTGGAGCGACCCTGATCACGACCTCTGTCTGCACCTCCTGGTGCAGGCAGACTGAGCCCAATCGCCCCTAAGCCCATGTCCCGGGAAGAGCAACGCCAGGCGGTGCGCCAGATGCGCGAGAGCCTGATCGGCCAGCTGGAGACCCTCTACCTGGACGCCTTCGACCAGCTCACAACCCAGAACCTGGGCGAAGGGGGCATCGCCCGACTCACCCAGCTGCTGCTGCGCTCCCGGGAAGCGGCGATCACACCCCTGCAGGAGGAGATCGAAGCGCCCCTGATCACCCGGGCCCCGGAGCCGGCGCCATGAGCACCGGCCCAGGTGGCTGGTTCGAGCAACTCGAAGCCCAGCTGGAGCGCCAACTGGAAACCTTTCTGGCCGCCAATCCCGCCCAGGAGGCCCTGCTGCAGGAGCAGGAACAGCAGGAGAAGCAGCAACGGCTCAAGCGGCGCCGCCTGGAGCTGCAGGGCCAGGCGGACCAGGCGCGCACCGGGCTGCTGGCCCTGGTGGCCGAGATCAACCAGTGGCAGCAACGGGTGCAACGGGCCAGGGACGCCGGCGCCGAGGACCTGGCCGGCCGGGCCGAACGGCACCTGGGCCAATTGATGGGCCAGGGCCGCGACCGCTGGCAGGCCCTGGCCGAACTGGGCCGTTCCTTCCAGGCCGTGGAAGCCGAGCTGGAGCAGCTAGCCCGCCAGGCCCCGGCGCCCGCCCAGGCATCAGCAGGCAGTGCCCGGGCTGGGGGCCCCCAAGCCTCCCAGCCGAAGGGCGGATCCGAGCCCGAACCCCTTGACCAGGCCTGGGCGGCCTTTGAAGCCCAACAGGCCCTTGAGGACCTCCGCCGCCGCCAGGGCTGAAGCCCATGGAATTTCTGCTCTCGAAACTGCTGCCCCTGGCCCTCTACCCCCTGGGTCTGGGCCTACTGCTGCAACTCAGTGGCCAGCTGGGCCAGGCCCGCCGCCGCCGCTGGGGGGCCTGGCTATCGGGAGGCGGCATCGCCTTGGTGTGGCTGCTGGCCATGCCCTGGACCAGCCGGCAATTGATCTGGGGCCTGGAAGAGCGCAGCGCCGCCCTCACCCCCAGATTGATCCCCACGGCCGATGCGGTTGTGGTGCTGGGGGGCGGCCTGCGGCCGGCCCTGGCCCCCCGCCAGGGGGTGGAGGTGGCCGAAGGGGGCGACCGGCTGCTCACCGGCCTGCGGCTACTGCGCCAAGACAAAGCCCCGCTGCTGGTGACTAGCGGCGCCCGGGTTAGTTTCACGGCAGCCGATCCCGCCCCGCCCGAGGCCTTCTGGGCCCGCGACCTGGCCCTGGAATTGGGGGTGCCAGCCAAGCGGATCCTCACCAACCCCGGCTCCCGCACCACCGCCGAAGAGGCCCGCGACATCGGCTCCCTGGGCCGCTCCCGCCAGTGGCATCGCATCTTGCTGGTGACCAGCGCCTTCCACATGCCCCGGGCCCTGGCAACTTTTCGGCAACGCACTGGCCTGGAGGTGATCCCCGTGGCCTGCGATTACCAGCTGCCTAGCCGCACCAACTATGGCCGCCCGACCCTGGGCAACAGCCTCAAAAGCCTGTTGCCCGATGCCGAATTTCTCTATCTGAGCACTGTTGCCTTGAAGGAACACATCGGCCTTTTGGCCTATCGCTTTAAGGGCTGGTCCTGAGGGCTAGCCCTAGGCCTATTTCTTGGGTGCTGGAGGCACCAGGCTGACGCCCTCTGGGGGAGGCGTGGGATCGGGATCGGCGATCAGCATGTGCTGCAACACGATCTCGGGGCGTTCACTATCGCGCCAGCGGATGCGATAGGCGGGCATCTTGGTGCCCCGGCTGGTGGTCTGCTCTACCGGCTCCATCACCCAACCCCGGCGGGAGCGTCCCTGCGGGTTGCGCTTCACCACTGGGTCCGCATGCTTGAAGCGGAAACCGACGCGCTCACCGCTCATATTCAGGAGAGCCCCGTGCGGGGAGATTGCCTACTGTGACCGATTATCCCATTGCGTCGGCAGCGGACCTAACGACCAGACCCCCTACCCCCCTTGACAGGGGAGGGTCGGCGCTTTGCTCAAGGTTCCTGGTGCCCCTGGGGCTGCCCTTCTGGCCGCACCCCGGGCCGCAGCAAGGGGAAGGCAATCACGTCCCGAATCGAGGGACTGTCGGTGAGCAGCATCACCAGGCGATCGATGCCGATGCCCAGGCCGCCCGTGGGGGGCATGCCCACCTCCAGGGCCTGGAGGAAGTCCTCATCCACCCCCTGGGCTTCGAGGTCGCCGGCGGCGCGGCGATCCTGCTGGGCTTCCAGGCGCTGGCGCTGGTCAACCGGATCGGTCAGTTCGCTGAAGGCATTGGCCGTTTCGCGGCCAACAATGAACAGTTCAAAACGCTCGACCAGGCCCGGCTTGCTGCGGTGGTTGCGGGCCAGGGGCGAGATCTCCACCGGGTAATCGGTCACGAAGGTGGGCTGGACCAGGTCCGCTTCCACGGTCTGCTCAAAGGCCTCGTTGAGCAGACGGCCAACCGAATCGGCCAGGGCCGGAGCCTCGAGCCCCTTCGCTGCCATGGCGGCAGCCGCCTCCTCCCGGCTGGTGAAGGCGTTGAAATCAAGGCCGCAGGCCTGCTCCACCAACTCATGCATGGTCCCCCGCCGCCAAGGGGGCGTGAGATCAATCTCCGTGCCCTGGTAAGTGATGGTGGTGCTGCCGCAGACCTGCTCACACACCGAGGCAATCAGTTGCTCGGTGAGGTCCATCATGTCGGTGTAATCGGCATAGGCCTGGTAGATCTCCACCGAGGTGAATTCAGGGTTATGGCGCGTACTGATGCCCTCATTGCGGAAGATCCGGCCCAGCTCATAGACCCGCTCAAAACCGCCGACCACCAACCGCTTGAGATGGAGTTCGGTGGCGATCCGCAGGGTGAGGGGCAGGTCGAGGGCGTTGTGGTGGGTTTCAAAGGGCCGGGCATCGGCGCCACCGGGCACGCTCTGCAACACCGGTGTTTCGATCTCGAGAAAGTCGCGCTCATCGAGCCAGCGCCGCATGGCGCTCACCATGCGGGCCCGGCGGCGGAAGGTTTCGCGGGTCTGGGGCGACACGATCAGGTCGAGGTAGCGCTGGCGATAGCGCGTCTCCACATCGGCCAGGCCATGCCACTTATCGGGCAGGGGCTGGAGGCCCTTGGTCAACATCCACCAGGCCGTGACCTTCACCGACAGCTCGCCCCGGTCGGTGCGGCGCAGGGTGCCTCGCACGCCGATCAGGTCGCCGGCATCCACCAGGGAGGTGATCTGGGCGAAGCTGCCCAGGGCAGCCGCTCCATCAGCTGAAGCCACCTCGGGAGGGGGCCCATCCAAGGTGGACTTCTCCAGGTAAAGCTGGATCGGGCCTGTCTCATCGGCGAGGGTGAAGAAGGCCAGCTTGCCCATCACCCGCCGCGTCATCACCCGGCCGGCGACGGCCACCTCCAGGTCCCGCTCTTCGCCCTTAGCCAGGTCGGCATGGTCCTGTTGCAGGGCCGCGGTGCGGTGGCTGGGATCAAAACGCAGGGCATAGGGCCCCTGGCCCAGCTCCGCCAGGGCGCGGGCTTTCTCAAGGCGGGTCTCGCGCAGCTCCGACAAGGCAGCAGGGCTCTCAGTTGGGTTCCATCCTGCAGGAACGCAGGGGACGCGGGACCGCCAGGAGGTCAGCTGGTTTGCAGGCTCTGGGCAAACTGGCAAGGATCGGCTTCAAGCCAATCCTTCAGTTACCCATCAACCGGCCGCGGCGGCCAAGGCCTGTTCGCCCGTGCGTTGGGAGGCGTAGCCCGTGCCGCGCACGGTGAGGATCAGTTCCGGGTTGCGGGGATCGGGCTCGAGCTTGCCCCGCAGCCGAGCCACGTAGACATCCACCACCCGCAGGTCGGCGGCTCTGCGCGGCGGGTAGCCCCAGAGCTGCTCGAGGATCTCGGCCCGGGGCACCACCCGGCCGGGCTCCCGGAACAGCAGCTCCAGCAGGCTGAATTCGGTGTAAGTGAGGCCAATGCGCTCGCCATCGCGGGTCACCTGGCGGCGGTTGGTGTCCACCACCAGGTCGCCCACCCGCAACACGCCCTGGCCGGCCGTGACTTCGCGGGGTTCGGCGGTTGCGGAGCCCCGGCCAACCCGGCGCAGGATCGTGGCGATCCGGGCTTCCAGTTCCTTGGGGCTGAAGGGCTTGGGCAGGTAATCGTCGGCGCCCAGATCGAGGCCCGCCACCCGCTCAGTGATGGCATCGAGGGCCGAGAGGAAGATGATCGGCACGCAGGATTCGGCCCGCAGGCGACGACAGACGGCGAAGCCATCGAGCTTCGGCAACATCACATCGAGCACCACCAGATCCGGCTGCTCCTGGTGGAACAGGGCCAGGGCCTCCTCGCCATCTTCGGCGCAGATCACCCGATATCCGGCCAGATGCAGACGCATCACGAGAACCCGGCGCACGGCCGCCTCGTCATCAACCACCAACACGGTGGCCCGATGGTCCCCTTTGGCGGGTGGCTGGCCTACTGGGGAGTCCAGCTCCTGACCTGGATCAATGTCCAGCTCTTTGGCCATCCCACCAGGCGCCTGGGGAGAAAGGCTGGCTTCTACGGATATCCCGGGATCCCTGGCCTGATCGGAGCTGTCCTGACTGATAGAACCCTGCTGGTTTAGGGGCTGATCCTCCAGGGACATATCCATGCAACGTATTAAGAAGCGCAACCATACCCCTTGCCAACAGCGTTTCCCTGGCCTACGGCCTCGAAAAGAGCAGCAAATCGGGAGATTTAAGCTTTTCTTCGTTTCCTCACAGGCCAGGGCCTGGGGCCTGTTCAGGGCCAGCGAGCAGTGGCATAGCTGTTCCACTGGCGCTCGGCCTCGGCCAGGGCCTGCTCACTGCTGATCTGGCCGAGCATGGCCCGTTGCAGCTGGGTGTAGATCACGGTCTGCAGCCGCTTGACCCCCGGGCTGGGGGGCACCAACACCTGGGCCTGCCCCAGGGTTTGCACCGACAGCTGCCGGGCCTGGCGCACCAGCCGCCCCGGGGCATCGGCGGGCCGCTCCAGGTCCAGATCGGCCGCCACGGCCTTCAGGGCTGCCTTGGCAGACGGCAACACCCTGGCCTGGTTGGCGAAGCGGGCCTGGTTGGGCCCATCGGTAAGGAACAGGGCAAAACTGAGGGCCTCCTTGGGCAGGGCCGTCTGGCGCGAGATCGCCAGGTTCATCACGGCCACATTCGATGCACCGCCAGGCCCCACTAGGGGGGGATAGGGGGCGGTCACGGCGGCAACCCGGGGGGCATTGGTGCCAATCGCCCGCAGGTACTCGGCGCCGCTGGCCACCTGGGCCAGATCGCCGCTCTGGTAGAGCTCAATCGCCCGGCGGTAGCCCTGGCTGACCACTTCCCGGGGCAGCAGGCCGCGCCGGTAGAGGTCGCTCCAGAAGGCAAAGGCGCGGCGGCCGGCGGGACTGTTGAAGGCGGCCCGATGGCGGACATCGAGCAGGGTCACCCCCATCTGCACCATCGACTCCAGCAATTCGGCCGAATCATCCGGCACCACGGTGACAAACAGGGCGTAGCGGCCGGTGCGCCGTTTCACCGCCTCCGCATAGGCGGGCACCTCGGCCCAGGTGGCGGGCGGCTTGGCGTAGCCGGCCTGGCTGAGCAGCTGGCGGTTGGCCAGGGTGATGCGGGTGGTGAGGTACCAGGGCAGCGTGTACTGGTTCCGGGTAGGAACGCCCGCCAGCGGCGGTCCCTCGCTGCGGCCAGCGCCCCAGACCGAAGCGATATAGGTGCTGGCGGTGGGAGCCGGTAGGAGCGGATCAAGGGGCAGCAGGCCGCCCTTGCTGGCCAGGTTGGCGGCAAACAGGGGATTGAGATTCACCACATCCGGTGCCGTGCGGGCAAACACGGCCGCCAACAACTTGCGCTCCACCGACCCCCAGGGCAGGTCAACCCAATGAACCTTGACGCCGGGATGGAGCGCCTCCCAATCGGCAATCACCGCCTGGAGATAGCCGTTGAATTTGGGCGAGAGGTCCAGGGTCCAGAACTCGATTTGCCGCTGGGCTGGCTTCTGCGCCTGCGGAGGGGCCGTACAACCCCCAAGGGCCACGGCCAACGCCAGCCCCAAGCCAACCTGCCGCCCCCGGCAAACGGCGAGGTCCAGGCCCAGCCCTAGGGCCTCCAGCCTGCCGGCCCAACGGGCCCCCAATCGCCTAGGTCCAGCCATCGCCCCAGCTTCGCAGGCCCCGGTGGCCCTAACCCCTAGGGCTCCACCGACCGGGGGGATGGAACACCCGGGTGAAAGGGTGGAACTGTGAAGGCAAGACGCCCCAACCAGGTGGCGCATCATTGTTTCCACAACCTCCTTGACCAACCCCATGGGCGTGAACTCCGTCACCCTTGTCGGCCGGGCCGGCCGCGACCCCGAGGTCCGCTATTTCGAATCGGGCACCGTGGTGGCCAACCTCACCCTGGCCGTGAACCGCCGCAGCTCCAACGATGAACCGGACTGGTTCAACCTCGAGATCTGGGGCAAGCAGGCCCAGGTGGCCGCCGACTACGTCAAGAAAGGCTCCCTGCTGGGCATCATTGGCTCCTTCAAGCTCGACCGCTGGACCGATCGGGCCACCGGCGAAGAGCGCAGCAAGCCGGTGGTGCGCGTCGACCGGCTCGAATTGCTGGGCTCGAAGCGGGACGGGGACCAGGGCGGCGCTGGCTTCGCTGGGGCTGGCTACGGCGGCGGCGAACCCAGCGAAGAGGAAGTGCCGTTCTGAGGGGTACCCGCCAGCGGGCGGCGCTCAGCTTCTGGCCGAGCGCCGCTTCCAGAGGCGCAAGCCCAGGGCGGCAATGCCGACGAAAAGCGCCAAGGCCACGAGGCCATTGACGCTCCCCTCCACGGGCTTGACCCAGGCGAGCACCTGCTGCCATTGCTTACCCAGAACCCAGCCAGCACTGGTTAGGGCCAGGTTCCAGACCAGGCTGCCGGCCGTGGTCCAGAACAGAAACGGCCCTAGGGGCATCATCTCCACCCCTGCAGGCACGGAAATCAGGGTGCGGATGGCGGGGATCAACCGGCCCCAGAACACCACGGCCGCGCCGTGGCGTTGAAACCAGCCCCGGGAAGCGTCGAGCTCCTTAACGGACAGGCCCACCCAGCGGCCATGGCGCTCCACCAGCCCCTTGAGCCGCTGCTCATTCACCAAGCGGCCCAGGCCGTACCAGGGCAAGGCGCCCACCACGGTGCCGGCCAGGCCCGCCAGCACCACCAACACGAAATTGAGCTTGCCCTGGCCCACATAAAAGCCGGCCAGGGGCATGATCAGCTCCGAAGGAATCGGCGGGATCACGTTTTCCAGCACCATGGCGGCAAAAATGCCGCCATAGCCCCACTGGCCAACCCACTGCTCCACTAGGCCGTTGAGGGATTGAAGGAATTGCGCCACCTGCGGATCCGCCAGGAATCTGACTCCGAGTGTGGCCCAGCCCGCGCCCTGGCAGAACTCCGAACCTGGACGCGGGCCCCCATTTGGGGCCAAAGGCCGGCCCCTAAGAATTCAACCCAAGGTTGGCGGCCATCAAAAAGCCCGGCCATTGGCCGGGCTGGTAGGGGTTCAGGTCATCGGCCTGGGCCCAGCGGCAATCAATAGCGGTAGTGATCCGGCTTGTAGGGACCAGCCACGGGGATATTGAGGTAGGCGGCTTGGGTGTCGCTCAGCTCGGTGAGCTTGGCGCCAATTTTCTCTAAGTGCAGGCGAGCCACCATCTCATCGAGGTGCTTCGGCAGCACATAGACCTCCTTGCCGTACTCGTCGCCTTTGGTGAACAGTTCGATCTGGGCCAACACCTGGTTGGTGAAGGAGTTGCTCATCACGAAGCTGGGGTGGCCGGTGCCACAGCCCAGGTTCACCAAGCGGCCTTCGGCCAGCAGGATGATGCGGTTGCCATTGGGCAACACGATGTGATCCACCTGGGGTTTGATGTTATCCCAGGTGTATTGCTTGAGGGACGCCACATCGATTTCGTTGTCGAAGTGACCGATATTGCAGACGATCGCCTGATCCTTCATGGCAATCAGGTGATCATGGCGGATCACCTGGAAGTTGCCGGTGGCGGTCACAAAGATGTCGACATCGCCGACCACCTCATCGAGGCGGACAACGCGATAGCCCTCCATGGCCGCCTGCAGGGCGCAGATCGGATCGATTTCGGCGATCATCACCGTGGCACCGAGGCCGCGCAGGGACTGGGCCGAACCCTTGCCCACATCGCCGTAGCCGAGCACCAGGGCCACCTTGCCAGCCACCATTACGTCGGTGGCGCGCTTGATGCCATCCACCAGGGATTCGCGGCAGCCGTAGAGGTTGTCGAACTTGCTCTTGGTGACCGAGTCGTTGACGTTGATCGCCGGAAAAGGTAATCCACCGGTCTTCTGCATCTGATAGAGACGGGCCACGCCGGTGGTGGTCTCTTCCGTAACGCCCTGGATGTTGGCGTAGATGCGGGAATAGAAGCCAGGCTGGGCAGCGAGTTTTTGGCGAATCGAATTGAAGAGGGCGATTTCCTCTTCGTTGGAGGGGTTGGCAAGAACGGAAAGATCCTTCTCGGCCTGGGTACCCAGCACCACCAGGCCGGTGGCATCACCACCGTCGTCGAGGATCATGTTGGGCGTGCCGCCATCGCCCCACTCGAGGATGCGATGGGTGAAGGCCCAATACTCATCCAGGGTTTCGCCCTTGTAGGCGAACACAGGGATATTGGCTGCCGCAATTGCGGCAGCGGCGTGGTCCTGGGTGGAGAAAATGTTGCAGCTGGCCCAGCGCACTTCGGCGCCGAGGGCCACCAGGGTTTCGATCAGAACGGCCGTCTGGATCGTCATGTGCAGGCTGCCGGCGATGCGGGCGCCCTTGAGCGGTTGCTCAGATCCAAACTTGCGACGCAGGGCCATCAGGCCCGGCATCTCGGTTTCGGCAATGGCGATCTCTTTACGGCCCCAATCGGCCAGGCCGAGATCGGCGATCAAGTAAGACGACACAGCGGTTGGCGTAGCCACCATGGGAACGAACACTCCCGACTGGGAGGGCGATGGGTTGGAAATATCTGCAGAGTCGCCGAGGCTTCGGGCTCGCGAGGAGGACAATCTACAGCGATGCAACCAACTAGCGCGTTGAATCAGGCGTTTGAGGGGTCGAGGAAGTGGTCGGTCGAGAGGCTATGGCTCGCCGATGCAACCGACACCGCCGCCCTGGGCCAGCGCCTGGCCCAGGAGCTGGCAGGAGCCGGCCCAGGGGGCCCCTGGCAACCGCCGATCCTGCTGCTCAGCGGTGGCCTCGGCGCCGGCAAGACCTGCCTGGTGCAGGGGCTAGCCGCCGAACTAGGCATCAACGAAGCCATCACCAGCCCCACCTTCGCCCTAGCCCAGCACTACCAAGGCCAGGGGCGCGCAGGTCCCACCGCCCTGGTGCACCTGGACCTCTACCGGCTGGAGCTGGCCGCCGCCGCTGACGACCTGTTTGCCCAGGAAGAAGAAGAGGCGGCCGCCCTGGGGGCCCTACTGGCGGTGGAGTGGCCCGAGCGCCTGGGGTTTTGGCCCCAGGGCGCCTGGCAGGTGGAGCTCCAGCTGGAGGGCGAGGGCCGCCTGGCCCTGGTCACCCGCCCGCAGCTGGGTGCGCCTGAGGGTGCGCCTGGCCCAGGTGCTGGAGCAGGGCCGCAATGATGCGGCCATTGGCAGCCGGGAAGGGATAGGCGGACAGGTCGGCCGGATCCACCCAGCGCACCTGCTGGCTGGCCAGGGGCAGGGGCTCGCCGGAACGCCACTGGCAAAGATGGACTACGAAGCGCAGTTTTTTGTGGCTGTAGGCGTGCTCCAGGCTGATCAGTTCCTCGCCTACGACCACTTCGATCGCCAGTTCTTCCCGCAATTCCCGGGCCACGGTGGCCTCGATCGCCTCATCGGGCTCCTGTTTGCCGCCGGGGAATTCCCACAGTCCCCCTAGCAAGCCTTCCTCGAGCCGCTGGTCGATCAACACCTGGCCGGCGCCGTTGAGCACCACGCCCACACCAATCACCTGAAAGGGCACGGGTTTGGGGGCCTCCTTCACGGGATAGCGGGCGGGTTCGCCGGCAGCGTAGGCAGCGCAGCAGCCCTGCCAGGGGCAGGCAGCGCAAGCGGGCTGGCGTGGCGTGCAGACCAGGGCACCCAGGTCCATCAGGGCCTGGTTGAAGCTGCGCGGCCGCTGGCGATCGAGCAGCTGCTCACTCAGCTGCCAAAAAACCGCCGTTTGCCGCGCCGGCGGCTCGGGGCAGGCAATCAGCCGGGCCAGCACCCTTTTGACATTGCCATCGAGGATCGCTGCGGGTTGGTCGAAGGCCGAGGAGAGGATGCTGCCGGCGGTGGTGCGGCCAATCCCCGGCAGCGCCAGCCAGCCCTGCAGCGTGCGGGGCCAGGGATCGGCCAGCAGGCCATTGCCGCCGCCAGCCCCTTCGCCGACCAACTTCTGATCCCCAACTAGGCCAGGCGCGAGCAGCTGTAGGGCCCCTTGCCTGAGCCGGCGGGCCCGCGAGTAGTAGCCCAGCCCCTGCCAGAGCAGGAATAGGTCGTGGTCGGCGGCTGCCGCCAGGCTCTCCAGGCTCGGCATCGCCGCTAACCAGCGCTGCCAATAGGGCAACATCACCGCCAGCTGGGTCTGCTGCAGCATGACCTCGGCGATCCAGATCGGATAGGGATCGAGACGCTCTCCTGCAACCGGCCGGCCGCCCAAGGCCCCTTGCTTCCAGGGGATGTCATGGCGGCCATGGTGCTCCCACCAGGCGAGGAGCTGCCGGCGCATCGCAGGTGCACCGGGATCAAAGATGGGCAGGCTGGCTCTTGTCTCAAGTTGGCTGGGCTGGGGAGCCACCTTGATGGGCCCCAGCTGTGCTCAGATCGAGGTGTTTCTAGTGCTGGTTGACACGCTTCCGGAAGAGCAACCGTCACCCATTAACAACTTGGGGTTAACCAGCCACATAGGCCGCCACGCACTCACTGAGGCGACGCAGACCGGCCAGGCCATCGCGCTCGAGGTTGCGCACCCGATCGCGGCTCATGCCCAGGATGCGGCCGATGCCGGTGAGGCTCATCGGTTCATCCACATCAATCCCGTAGCGCATCTTCAGCACCCGCCCCT
>JAEMQZ010000021.1:0-1823 GCA_016463595.1 Synechococcales cyanobacterium SupBloom_Metag_052
GGGGTCCATCCGGGGGAACCGTGCGTCGATACATCTCACAGAGATGGGCCATCACATCAAGCAGGGCTAGGCGGTAGTCCTGCAGAAAGTCGTTCGTGCTCCCCTCCAGCTTGAGCTGCTTCCAGAAACTGTCAATCAAATTCATGTGAATCTCCACAGCTTTGGTAATGGGCAGGTCACTGAAAAAAGCCGTGTGTACAAAACTCTCAAGGGCCTGGTTGGCCGCAGCTGGATCGCGGAAATAGCTGATCAGCAGGTCCCTGTAGGTGCGCTCCAGGGAAGCGAGCAACTCCTGACGCTCCGAGGGGGCTAGATGGCGCAGGAAGCGGGAGGGATCCCGCTTGTAAAAAACCCCCAGGTATCCGAGGCGTTCCTTAAGCCGATTGGGCAGGCGCCAGCGTTCTGAATGCGCTGGCGAGCCCGGCTGGGCAGGGCTGCCGCCCTCAAGACCATTGCTAGCAGCCGAGAGGCCCCGCCGCAGAACGCGGGATACGGCAGCATCGATGCTGTAGCTGAGTTGCTCAAGCTGGTCACCGGGCAGGTGGACCTCGGCTTCGTGGTAATCCAAGCGGCCGCTGACATCGCCGACCACCACGGCCGGCAGCATCAGTCCCTTACGCATCAGACCCTCAAGTTGGTTGCGGGAGAAGGCCCCTTGCTGCAGTAACACCACATCAAAGGCCTCTCGCCTCCGCTCCAAGGCCCCGAGGGGATCTGCTTGGGAGCTGAGGTCGTCGAGCTCATAGTGACCGCCCTTCAGCCATTGGCGACAGGCCAGCAACAGCTGGGGGTCACGGAGCAGGGAGGCGATGGTGAGAGCCGGCTGGGACATCGGTGCCGAGATCGGGCCCTGAACAACCAGGCTAGTGTTGACGATCGGGCCCCATAAAGGGCAAGATCCTTGTTTGTCTTTCGATTGCCGTGCGGCAGGCCGAATGACGCGCCCCAGCTTCCATGGCCTGCATCCAGGCTGGGAGCCGGGAACCCCGTCAGCCTGTCCATGCCCGAGTCCGCCATGACCCCATCCCCGACCAGCACCGCCCCCGCTCCCGAGGCGGACTCCCCAGCCAGCAGCGGCCCCTACGCCATCGTTGAGGCCTCCGGCCAGCAGTTCTGGGTCCAGCCCAACCGCTACTACGACCTCGACCGGATCAACGCCGAAGTCGACAGCACCGTGACCCTGGAGAACGTGCTGCTGGTGAAGGACGCCAAGGGCGCCACCCTGGGCCACCCCTTCATCACGGGCGCCACCGTGGAACTCAAGGTGATGGCCCACCGGCGTGGACCGAAGATCATTGTCTATAAAATGAAGCCGAAGAAAAAAACCCGCCGCAAGAACGGCCACCGCCAGGAGCTCACCCGGGTGATGGTGCAGTCGATCACCGTGGCAGGCAAAGCCTTGGCCTAAGGGGCTAGCCGGCTCCGTTTCCCAGATCGATCGACATTCGATTTTACTTAGTTCCATCCGTTCCCTCCCCTATCCCTCCCCATGGCCCATAAGAAAGGCACAGGCTCCACACGCAACGGTCGCGACTCCAATTCCAAGCGCCTGGGCGTGAAGCGCTATGGCGGCGAGGTCGTGACCGCCGGCTCGATCCTGATCCGCCAGCGCGGCACCTCGGTGCTGCCTGGCAACAACGTGGGACGCGGCTCCGACGACACCCTGTTTGCCCTAGTGGATGGCGTCGTGAACTTTGATTCGATCACCCGCAACCTGCGCAACCGCAAGCGCATCAACGTCGCCGTTGCCTGAACCAGCCCCAGGCTGGCTGCCGGGCAGGCAAGGTCAGGGCCCGGCGCCCTGGCCTTTTTTTGTGGCTAGC
>JAEMQZ010000021.1:1923-27552 GCA_016463595.1 Synechococcales cyanobacterium SupBloom_Metag_052
GGCTAGCCCCCTTAGGCCGGCGCCTGGAGCCGGTAGGCCCGGGTGGTGATCAGGTAGGGGTGAAACACCTCTAGGAAAAGCTGTTGCAAGCTGGTGAAAAAACGATTCACCAGGGCTTCATCATCGAAGTGGAAGGGATATTCGCCCCTAAAGCCCTTGAAGAAATACCAGTTCAATAGGGCCACACCCGAGCCCGTGAGCCGGCCGGCAAAACTCTCCAACTGGCCAGCGGGATCGGGGAGATGTTCGAGCACATCGAGGCAAACAATCGTGTCGAACTGCTTGGGCAGGGCCGGATCGTTCAGGTCGCGAAAGCAGCGCAGTTTGGCGGCCAGCCCCAAGGCCTCGGCCCGGGCCGCCACAAAGGCGCGGTTGTGGGGGTTGAGGTCAACGAACCAAACCTGCTCCACCTGGGGCAGGGCCGCCGCCGCCAGGGCATGGCTGCCGATGCCGCCGCCGAAATCAAGCACCTGGCCGCGGGCGAAACGCTCCTGCAGGCGCAGGGTGTCGGCGATGTAGTCGGCGCTGCCCAGGTGCCAGGCGGCCAGCTCAATCAGGTGGGCCGTGCCGACGGTGTCTTCGTAAAAGCGACCCGCATCAGCCGGATCAAAGGTCTGCTCCACCGCCCCCGGGTGCAGGGCCGCCAGCTGGTCCGTGGCCTGGGGCAACAGGGCCTCAAGGGCGGCGGCGTCCACCTGCAGGAACGGGGCGAGCTGGGCCTTGAGGGCAAAGCCATCGGCCAGGAACCGTTCCACGTCCAGGCTGGGCCGAACGGCGACGGGAGCAGCGCTGGTAGCGCCGGGACTGGAAGACAGAGTCATGGGAGCACCGTAAATCGCCCCAGGGAGCCCGGGGTCTCGGCAAAGCCAGCCGCAAGGACTATCTGACCAAGACTTGATACGTAGTCCGTCTGACAGCACTAGGCCCCGGGCAGGGCAAAACCCAGGCTGAATGCAACAGTGATCTGTTCTTGGTCGAAGACCAGCGCCGATGCTGCCCGAGTCCCCAGCGCTCACTAGCCCGGGCGTCAAAACACCGCCATCACCCGAGCTCTGCGGCTTCCTGGTGCTCGACAAGCCCGCCGGGCTCACCTCCCATGGCTGCGTTGCCCAGGTGCGGCGCGCCTATGGCCTCAAGCGGGTGGGCCATGGCGGCACCCTCGATCCAGCTGTGACTGGCGTGTTGCCGATTGCCCTGGGGAGCGCAACCCGTTTGCTGCCTTACCTCAGCGGCGACAAGCGCTACCGGGGCACGGTGCGCCTGGGCCTGCGCACCAGCAGCGATGACCTCGGTGGCGACCTGCTTGAGCAGCGGCCGGTGCCAGCCCTGGGACGGGACAGGCTGGAGGCAGCCTTGGAGCCCTTCCGGGGAACGATCCAGCAACGGCCGCCCAACGTGTCGGCCGTGCATGTGGATGGCGAGCGGGCCTACCTGCGGGCCCGCCGCGGCGAGGAGCTGGACCTGGCCAGCAAAACGGTGACGATCAGCGAGCTCCACCTGTTGGGCTGGGACCTGGAGCGGGCCGAACTGGAGTTAGAGGTGGCCTGCACAGCTGGCACCTACATCCGCTCCCTGGCCCGGGACCTGGGCGCAGCCCTCGGCTGTGGGGGCTGCCTGGCCGAGCTGCGCCGCACCGAAGCCCTGGGCTTTGGCCTGGAGCAAAGCGTGCCCCTGGAGCGGCTTCAGCAGACACCGCCCCCCGAGTTGCTCGATCCCCTGGTGGTGCTTCGCCACCTGGAGCGCCACCAGCTCGCAGGCGAAGCCGAGCTGGCCAGCTGGCGCTGCGGCCGCAGCCTAGAGGCAGCTTTAGCGCTCACCGATGGCACGGCCGTGGTGGTGGTGGGCCCCGATGGCAGCCTGGAGGGCATGGCCCAGGCCCGGGCCGGCGGCAGGCTCCAGCCCAAGCTGGTGCTGCAGGCCAACGGCTAAGAGCTAGCCGCCACCCTGGTCCCGCCCACCACCAACCCCGTCAGTTCTCCGCTCCCATGGCCGGCCACAGCAAATGGGCCCAGATCAAACGCAGCAAGGCGGTGGTCGATGCCAAGCGGGGCGCCCTCTTCACCCGGCTGGGCCGGGAAATCACGGTGGCGGCCCGGGGCGGCAGCGATCCGTCGGCCAATTTCCAACTGCGCACGGCGATCGAAAAGGCCAAGGCAGCCGCCATGCCGAGCGGCAACATTGAGCGGGCGATCGCCAAGGGCTCTGGCCAGGGCAGCGGCGCCGGCGACCAATTCGAAGCAGTGCTCTACGAGGGCTACGGCCCCGGCGGCATTGCCATCTTGATTGAGGCCTTCACCGACAACCGCAACCGCAGCGCCGCCGAACTGCGCCTGGCCTTCAACAAAAACGGCGGCAACCTGGGCGAGAGCGGCTGCGTGGGCTATTTGTTCGAGCACTTGGGCGTGGTGCGCCTGGGACCGGCCAGCACCTGGGGCAGCGCCGAGCAGGGCGCCAAGGCCATCGGCAACGACGGCTCCCGGTCAAAAGCATCCGCTCCAGGGGCGAAACAAGCCAGCTGGCTCAACGAGGACGCCCTGCTCGAAGACCTCTTAGCCCTCGAAGACCTGGGCGGCCCAGCCGTACTCACTTACGACTTGGACGGCGACCAGGGCCAGCGCAGCGGCGCTGAACTGGTGACGGCCTACGCCGACCTCGAGGCCCTGCAGGACCAGCTGCGCTCCAGGGGCTGGCCCGTGGCCAGCTGGGAGCACCGCTGGATCGCCCAGACCGGCTGCCAGGTCAGCGATTCGCAAGTGCTGGGCAGCTGCCTGAAATTGCTAGATGCCCTTGAAGAGCTGGATGACGTGCGCAGTGTGACAACGAATCTGGAGGCGGAGGAGGGGTTGATGGAGGGGGTGCTGGCTTGAGTGGTGGCCGCCTTGGCCAAGGGCAACATCAATGGATGCCATCAAAAGCGACAAATTTTAACCAGCTATTTAGCTTATTCTAGAATTTAAAAACTGACAACTGGCACCTATAATCAACAACCAATTGATAGCCAGCCAACAATGGAGCGCGTTGCCGATTACCCCCGCCCACCCCTACTGGTGCCCTGCCAAGACCAAATTCTGGTCAAAGCAGGCGGCGTCGTGATCTGCGAAACAACCCGCAGCTTTCGGGTGCTGGAAACCTTCCACCCCCCCACCTACTACCTGCCGCCAGACTCCTTTCGCCTCGACCTGCTTGAGCCAGCGGTGGGCGCCAGCTTCTGTGAATGGAAGGGGCTGGCCCGCTATTTCGATCTGGTGGTGCCCGCCCCAGGCGACGAGACCGAAAAGCGCCTTAGCAAAGTGGTTTGGCAGTATCCCCAGCCCAGCGCGGCCTTTGAACCCATTGCCGGTTGGCTGGCGCTCTACCCAGGCGCCATGGACGGCTGTTGGGTGAATGGGGAAGCCGTAATCGCCCAACCGGGGGGCTTCTACGGCGGCTGGATCACCTCCCAAGTGGACGGGCCCTTCAAGGGAGATCCCCTGCACCCGGAGTTGCGCTAACACAGAAACAGGCAGCAAGCCATTGTGCTATTCGAATACACGCTATCAACTTCCTCCATCGACAAGACATGCCATCAACAAGGCCTGCCATCGACAAGGCAAGCCATCGAGAAAGCATGCCAATGCCAAGTAAGGCCTAAGGGTCTACCGGCCACGCCGAGGCGTTGAGTCCCTCACGGCG
This sequence comes from Synechococcales cyanobacterium SupBloom_Metag_052, assembly GCA_016463595.1. Taxonomy (GTDB): domain Bacteria; phylum Cyanobacteriota; class Cyanobacteriia; order PCC-6307; family Cyanobiaceae; genus BAIKAL-G1. The sequence continues at coordinate 5,596 of JAEMQZ010000021.1, forward strand.
CTGCCGGAACACCGGAACCAACCAAGACCCGCCGCGGGATCTCACTTGCTAATTTTGCTATAGTCATTGCGGAAATCAGTGTCGCTATCATCGTCTGCCATGACCGAAATTGAAGAAATCAACAAACTAGTAACTTTTGCCCTTGTAGATGGCAAATTGCGCATTCAGCAAGTTAATGGCAACATTTGGGGTGACGTCAAAGGCAGTATCGAAGGGAGTGTCCGAGGCGACATCTTTGGTGATGTCGAAGGCAGCGTCGAAGGCAATGTCGGCTGCGATGTTGGAGCCAATGTGGGCCGCCATGTCCTTGGCAACGTCAATGGCAATGTGGAAGGAAGTGTTTGGGGTGACGTCAAGGGCGACGTCTGGGGAAATGTCTATGGAAAAGTAGAAGGAAACTCTGGGAGCGATAGCGATAGCGAGCCAGCGTGAGCGCAGGCGAACACCCTCAGATCCGCACGCAACCCAGCCGACTGGCCGCCGCCCCATCGACCATCACCTTCAAACGCCGATGGCGCTGCAACCAGCTGGCCGGCAGCTGGGGTTGGGGGGGCTCCTCCAGGCTGCGTCGCAAGATCTCGGCCTTGGACTCGCCGCTCACCACTAACACCACCGTTTCAGCGGCCAGGATCTCGGCCAAGCCCACGGTGATCGCCCGCATCGGCACGGCGGCCAGGCCGGCGGCAAATAGGCCGGCGTTCTGGCGGCGGGTGGCCGGATCCAGCTCCAGGCAACGGGTGGGCGCCTCGGGGGGGCAAGGGGGTTCGTTGAAGCCCACGTGGCCGTTGTTGCCCAGCCCAAGCAGCTGCAGGCCTAGGCCGCCGGCGGCGGCGATGGCCTGGCCGTAGTGGCGGGCCTCCCGCTCGGGATGGGAGGCCAGGCCATCGGGCAGGCGCAATTGGCCAGGGGCCAGGCCTAGGGGGGCGCCCAGGCATCGCTCCATGCTGGCGGCAAAGGACTCAAGGTCCTCAGGCCCCAGCCCGACGTACTCATCCAGGTTGAAACTGGACCAGCCCGCCAGCAGCCCTTGGCGCTCACCGCTGGGCAGGGCTTGAAGCTGCTCAACAAGGGCGCCATAGACGGGCTCCATCGTGCGTCCGGTAGCCAAGCCCAGCGGCTTGGCCGGCCCGCCCGCGGCGGCGGGACGCAAGGCTTCAACTATCAACTCCGCCACGCGCTGACCTAGGGCCTCGGGGCCAGGGGCCACCTCCAACGACCAGCGTGCCAAGCGCCAAAACCCCAGTCCTTGAGCCAGCCTGTCAGGGCGTGGTGCCGAGCGTGAGGGCCAAGGCACGGGGCTTGACTGGGGCCAGGCTGAGGCGCGGCTGCAGCAACGGGGCTAGGGCCGCCAGGCTGCTGTAGGGACGCAGCTGGGTGCCCCGGTAGTAGTGCTGCAGGATCTGCTCGAAACCCTCGCCACGCCGGGCCATGGCGCAGGCGCCCCATTGGCTCATGCCAATGCCATGGCCAAAGCCCCGGCCAATCGCCACCCACTGCAGGGGGGACGGAGCGGCTAGGGCGTTCAAGGCGGGCAGGGGGGGCGGACCCAGCAGCGGGGCCGTCAGCTGGTCGGAAGCAGTACCAGCCTGATCAGGGAACAGGGGGACGTTAATGGGCTCGCGGCTGAACTGAACCAGGGTGCTTTTTAGGCCAAGCCGCGAGCGCAGCTCAGCCCCCGTCACCACCACCGCCCCAGCCGAGCCCACCACCCGGGCCTGGCGCACCCGGCCACTGGAGCTGGTGGAGAGCACCTCAATGCGCTCGAGGTTGCCGATCTCGGGGAAGCCCTTGCGCACCAACGCGTCGCCTAGGGGCAGGCGCCAATCGCGCACGGGCGACTCATGGTCAAAATCGGCCACGCTCACCAGATAGGGCAGCTGCTGGGCCCAGAGCTCGCCGCTGTTTTCCGTGCTGCCACCGCCGCTGCTGTGGAACACGGCCTCAATCAGGCCATCGCCGTAGGTGAGCACCAGGCCGCGGGTGCCGGCTACGGCCGCCTGGGTCGAGGCCGTTTCCGCCTCCACCCCGAGGTACACCTGGCTGGCCACGGTGGCCTTGAGGTCGTAGGCCCGGCCACTGCTGGGACGCAGGGCCCGCAGGGCATAGGTGCGGGCCGCCACGGCCTGGGCCCGCAGGGCCTCCAGGGGCCAACTGGCGGGCATCTCGCTACCCACCACGCTGGCCAGGTAGGTCTCCAGGCCGACCAGGTTCACCGCCTGCAGGATGTCGCCCTGGGGCCGGATCCAGAGGCTGCCGCGGTAGCGGCGCTTCTGCAGCCAAACACTGCCTTCACTGCCAGGCGCTGGCACAGGCTCCACCACCAGCTCGCCCACCCGCAGGCGCTGGGCGACGGATGGGGCAGAACGGGCCATGGCACCCTGCCCAGCCGCAACCGGATCCGCGTTGGGATTGGCCGCGGGCGCAGTTGCAAGGGCTGAAGGGCCCAGGCGGGGAACCGGGGTAGGGCCCGTGGCCGAGTCGTAGGCAGGGGCCGCTTCGCCCGCCGCGGCCTCGGCCAAAGCCAGCACCTGGGAGCCGGCCAGTTGCAGGCGCAGGGGCTGGTCCGGGCCCAGCTCCATCAGCACCTGGCCGGAGCCATCGCGCAGGCGCAGGCGTGCGCCATCGGGGGCCCGCACCGTGAGGATCCGGGCTTCCCCCAGCAACACCCGCACCTGGGGCCCACCCAGGGCAACCCGATCGGCCCGGCTGGGTGCCGCCTCAAAGGCCGCCCAGGCCCGGGGCAGGCCCACCAGAAGGCCACCCGTTAGCAAGATGGCGCCCAGCCAGCGCCGCTGGAGGGGAGGGATCAACAACATCGGCTCAAGCCCCACGGCACGGCTACGGAGCCGCGGCCGGGCAACCGCGACAGGATTTTCATTGTGACCAAGCCCGGGCCGTGGCGCCAGGCGGCGGTTGGCGGGCGCCATGGCCTGGGCTCGACGTGGCAGCATGCGGATCCTGATGAACCGGTGCGGCACCGGGGAGATACTCCAGCCGTGCAGGTCACCTTTTTAGGCACGAGTTCGGGGGTCCCCACCCGCTCCCGCAACGTCTCGGCCGTGGCCCTGCGCCTGCCCCAGCGGGCCGAGCTCTGGCTGTTCGACTGCGGCGAGGCCACCCAGCACCAGTTCCTGCGCAGCGAGCTGCGGGTCTCCCAGCTGCGGCGGATTTTCGTCACCCACATGCACGGCGACCATGTCTATGGGTTGCCAGGCCTGCTGGCCACCCTGGGCCTGGCGGGCGCCAGCCCCGGCATCGACCTCTACGGCCCCGACCCCCTGCGCGATTACCTCGAAGGGGTGATGCGCACCACCTCCACCCGGATCAGTTATCCCCTGCGCAGCCACCGGGTGCGGGGCGCAGCCAGCAGTGGCGCCCTGCTGCTGGACGACGGCGACCTGACCGTGCGCTGCGCGCCCCTGACCCACCGGGTACCGGCCTACGCCTACCGGGTCGACCAGAAGCCCAAGCCCGGGCGGTTCGACGTGGAGCAGGCCAAGGCCCTGGGCATCCCGCCCGGCCCGATCTACGCCGCCCTCAAGGCCGGCCAGACCGTGACCCTCGACGACGGCCGGATCATCCGCGGCGAGGCCCTCTGCGGCCCGGAGCAGCCGGGCAAAAGCCTGGTGTATTGCACCGACACGGTGTTTTGCGAGGCCGCCGTGGAGCTGGCCCAAGGGGCCGACCTGCTGATCCACGAAGCCACCTTTGCCCATGGCGAGGCGGAGATGGCCTACCAACGCCAGCACTCCACCAGCACCATGGCGGCCCAAACCGCCGCCGAGGCCGGCGTCAAGCAGCTGGCCCTCACCCACCTCAGCCCCCGCTACGTGGCGGGCAATCCCCTCACCCCCGACGACCTGCTGGCGGAAGCGCGCACGATCTTCCCGGCCACCGTGATGGCCAAGGATTTCCTCACCCTGGAGGTGGGCGGCGCCTGAGCGCCGCTGCAACAGTTCGTGATTCCGCCCCGGGGGGCCCATTCCCCGTGATACAAGGGCTTTGCTGCGGTTCATCGCCGCCTTGTTGCTGGCTTTTTCGATGGCCTCTTTCTTCTCCTCTGCGCTGCGATTCCTGGCGCGAACCCTGCTGGTTCTGCCCCTGGTGCTGCTGGTGAGCTTCGCCGGCCCTGCCACCGCAGCCCCGTGGACCACCGATCAACTCACGGTTTCGGCGGATCCCGCTGGCACCACCGTTACCTTCACGGAACAGGACGTGAAATCAGGTCGCAAGCTGTTCAATGACAGCTGCGGCACCTGCCACGCCGGTGGGATCACCAAGACCAACCAGAACGTGGGCCTCGACCCCGAAACCCTGGCCCTGGCCACCCCGCCCCGCAATTCGGTGGATTCCCTCGTGGACTACATGAAGGACCCCACCTCCTATGACGGCGAGTACAGCATCTCCGATCTGCACCCGAGCCTGCGCAGCAGCGACGTGTTCGTGAAAATGCGCGATCTCGACGAGGACGACCTGCGCCTGATCGCCGGTTACATCCTGGTGGCCCCGAAGGTCCAGGGCATCCAGTGGGGCGGCGGCAAGATCTACTTCTGATCGGGCCTCTAGCCCTGGTCGCTGGGCCAGGGCCCCAGATCCTTCAACCGGATCCGGCCCAGCCATGGGCCCCGGTTCTAGCTCCTGAGCCAAAACAGCATTTCAGCCGCGGCCGCCACCGCGGCTTTTTTGTGGGCCAGGCCCGGGAGGGCTAAGCCAGCCCCCTAGGGCCCATCTAGATCTGGGGCAAAGGATCTGGCAACGGCTCCAGAAGGGGAGCCGGCGGCAGGCAGTTGGCCTGATCGAGGGAGGCGGGCTGCTTGCTGTACCACCACTCCTGCAGCACCGGGCTGAGGCGCTGGGCGAAGAGGGTCAGCACCGTGCGGGTCGGCCGGGAGCCCGGCTGGAGCAGCTCCACCGCGTAGGAGGGGCAGCGGCGCGAGGCCAGGTCGGCGACGAAGCGGCGACCAACGCGCCGCCAACTGGGCTCCTTGCTGCGCCAGGCCAGCCGGCAGCAGGGCCAAGGCAGTTCATTGCGGTCAAACAGCCGGCAGCAGGGCCCCAGGACCCGGTAGCTGTACTGGCCGCCCAGGCTGGAATGCTCACTGCCCAGCTCGGGCATCTGCTCCAGCAGGGGCAACTTCTCCCCCAAGGGAACCTTCTCCCCTAGGGGAAATGAAGAGCCAGCAGGAGCCACGGACACGGCGGGCGGCGCAGGGGAACAGGAACAAAAAAGCCACCCCGCAGGGTGGCAGAGGAACGGAACCGATCAAGCGCGAGGGCCTAAGCGGCGGCTCAATAGAGCTCTTCTTCGGAGTGGGTCTTGATCGTGCAGTCGGAGGTGGGGTAGGCGACGCAGGTCAGCACGAAACCGGCTTCGATCTGGTCGTCGTCGAGGAAGCTCTGGTCCGACTGATCAACGGTGCCGGAGGTGAGCTTGCCGGCGCAGGTGCTGCAGGCGCCAGCGCGGCAGGAGTAGGGCAGGTCGATGCCCTGCTCTTCAGCGGCGTCGAGGATGTACTGGTCGTCGGGAACTTCAATGGTCTTGTTGAGGCCCTCGCCTTCATTGACGAGGGTGACCTTGTAGGAAGCCATGGAAAGAATTGGGGCTCACAGGCTCCTGGAGGATCCGGGCCTGTAGGACCGCACCGTCCTACAACCTCCTGAGGCTGTTCCCGTGGATCCGGGCCGCCATTTCGGCGAAGCCCAATCAAAGCCAGGGCTCCGATCAGCCTGCCTTATCAAACGAGACCGGTCGACCGGATTTCCAGCAAGCCCCATTGGCTCTGCTGGGCCACCAGCTCGGCCCGCCAGCCAGCCACCGCCAGGGCCTGGGTCAACGCCGGTACCTGGCTCACCAGCAGGCCGCTGAGCAGGCCCACCCCGCCCGGGGCGAGCACCGTGGCAAAGGCCGGCGCCAGGGCCTCGATCACCGGCGCCAGGATGTTGCAGAGCAGCAGGTCGGCCGGTTGCCCCGCCAGCAGCTCGGCAAGCCCCTCCACCGACCCCTGGGCCACCTGGAGGGAGGTCGTCTGGCCCCGGGACTCCAGGGGTGCCCCCGTTGTCCCTGGCGCCACCACGCCATTGCAGGCGGCATTGGCCCAGGTCGCGCGCACGGCCAGGGGGTCGCTATCCACGGCAAGCACTTGGCAGGCCGGGGCCGGGCTGGCCCCTCCTTTGGGGGCATCGCTGGCGCCCAGGAGTTTCAGGGCTGCGAGCGCCAGGATGCCGCTGCCGCAGCCCAGGTCCGCCACCCGCACGGGCCGGGTGAATTCCGCCCCTGGCCCATCCGCCCAGCGCTCCAGGGCTTCCAGGCAGAGGCGGGTGGTGGGGTGGCTGCCGGTGCCGAAGGCATTGCCTGGATCGATACGGATCGCCAGCCGATCGGCGAATTCCTCCGGGCAATCGAGCCAGGCCGGCAACACGAGCAGCCGGATCCCGACCGGATCGGCCTGCCAATGCTGCTTCCAGCTCAGGCTCCAATCCTCATCCCCCTGCTGCTGCCAACGGATCGGCGGCAGGGTGAGGCCGAAGGGCTCGCTTAAGGCGGCGAGGGCCACCTCCAGCTGCAGCCGCTCGGGCTCGGGCCAGTCCACCGCCGGCAACCAGGCCAGCAGCTGGCGGTGGTCAGGGTTTCTGGGGGTGTGCTCAATCGCCACCCGGTGGATCCCCAGGGCCTGGAGTTTCCAGAGCAGGGATTCTTCAAGCTCCGGCAGGGCCAGGAGCTCAAGGCGCCACCAGGACTGCCCCGCACCCGATCCCTGGCCCGGCCCTGGGGGCGCCGGCTTCGGGCTGGCGCTCAAAGGGTGACCGGATGGGATTCCTGGATCCCGTTGATGGCGTGGATCGTGGCTAGCAAGCTGGCGGGGATCGGGTCATCGAGGCTGAGCACCATCACGGCATCGCCGCGCACGATGCGGCGGCCCACCTGCATCGAGGCAATGTTGACGTTGTGCTCGCCAAGCACCGTGCCGAGATTGCCGATAATTCCTGGCATGTCCCGGTGTCGGGTGAAGAGCATGTGACGGCTCGGCGTCACATTCACCGGGAACTCATCGATCGTGGTGATGCGCAGGTCGCCATCGGCAAACACCGCCCCGGTGACGCTGTGGTTGCCCTTGGAGCCCGTCGAAGAGAGCTGCAGGGAGCCTCCGGCAAAATCACGGCTGGCATCATCTTTGACTTCCACCACGTGGATGCCGCGGGCCTTGGCCTCCAGGGTGGCGTTCACGTAGTTGATGCTGTCGCCCAGGGCAGCTGAAAGCAGGCCCTTAAGGGCCGCCACCACCAGGGGCTGGGAGGGATGGCTGGCAAATTCGCCCTGGAGGCGTACCTCCAGATGTTCGACATCACCACCGGCCAACTGGCTGAGCAGCAGGCCCAGGGTTTCGGCCAATTGCAGGTGGGGCTTGAGCTGCTCCATCACCTCGGGAGTCAGGCCGGGGATGTTCACGGCGCTGCGGGCGGGCAGGCCCAGCAGCACATCACGGATCTGCTCGGCCACATCCACGGCCACGTTCTCCTGGGCCTCTTCAGTGGAGGCGCCCAGGTGGGGCGTGAGGATCAGGCGCTGGGCCACGCTACGCAGGGGCGAATCGGCCGCCAGGGGCTCCTTGGCATACACATCGAGGGCGGCGCCGCCGATCACGCCCTTTTGTACGGCCTCGGCCAGGGCCGCCTCATCAACGATGCCGCCGCGGGCGCAGTTGACGATGCGGGCCGTGGGCTTCATCGTCGCCAGCAGCTCGGCGTTGACCAGGTTCTCGGTCTCGGGGGTGCGGGGCAGGTGCAGGCTGACGTAGTCGGCCTCGGCGAAGAGGGCCGGCAGGGCCATCAGCCGCACCTGCAGTTGCTGGGCCCGTTCGGCCGAGATGAACGGGTCGTAGGCCATCACCTCCATGCCCATGGCCTTGGCAACCCGGGCCACGTGGGAGCCGATCTTGCCGAGGCCCACCACGCCCAGCTTCTTTTTATAAAGCTCGTTGCCCACATAGGTTTTACGGTCCCAGCCACCGGCCATGGTGCTGGCGTGGGCGTGGGGCACGTGGCGCGAAAGCGACAGCATCAGGGCCAGGGCGTGCTCGGCCGCCGCGATCGTGTTGCCCTCGGGCGAATTGACCACGATCACGCCGCGCTTGGTGGCGGCGGGCACATCAACGTTGTCCACACCGACTCCGGCGCGGCCAATGATGCGCAGCTTGGTGGCAGCCCCAATAACCTCGGCGGTCACCTGGGTGCCGGAGCGGATCATCAGGGCGTCGTAGTCGCCAATGATCGCCTTGAGCTCTGCCGGCGACAGGCCGGTGCGCACATCCACCTGGGCGACCTGGGAGAGGATGTCGATCCCCGTCTGATCGATGGGATCGGAAACCAAAACCTTTGTCATGACCCGGCCGGTGGGGAGCTGCCGGGGGCAAGTGTAGGCAGGCGCCGTAGGGGGCCCCTGAAGGCCGGCGCCGGCAAGGGAGAATCGGGGTTCTTCATCGGCGCTGATCCGTGGCGAACTGCGTGGTGGCGGTCCTGGCCGCCCATGACCAGCTCCAGGCGCTGCGCAGCCAGCTGGCGGAGCTGAGCCCGCCACCCCTCAGCCTGCTGGCGATCGGGCCGGGCGAGCTGGCGCTTGAGCAGGTGGAACGGCTCAATCCGTCCCAGGCCAGAACGCGGCGCCAGAAACAGATGGCCCTCTGGCTGATCCCCTTTGGCTTTTTTGCCGGAGTGATGTTCACCTTCATCACCGACCTGCAGACCTTCGCCTTTGCCGGCCCCCTGGGCGAACCCCTAATCAGTGGCCTGCTGGGCCTCGGTTCCGGCTGGATGGGCAGTTTTGCCGCCGCCGCCAGCGTGCCGTCTGAAGACGACGACCAGGTACGAATCCTGCGCAATCGCCTGCAGGAGGGCAACTGGCTGCTGCTTTTGGAAACCCGCAACGGCGTAGAGCTGCCCTGGCGGCTCCTGCAACAGGCTGGCGCCCGGGCCCTGGTGCGCCTGTCGGAGGACTGATCGGGGCCCCAATGGCGACCGCAGCGATCCAACTCTGCGGGACTGGCCCCGCCAGGATTGGATCGCTCCGGCCCCCCCCACGACATGCTGCCCAGGGACCAACTGCTCCAGGCCAGTCGCCATCCCACAGAGTTGGCCGGCCTGATCGACCTGGCCGAGCAGGCCCTCCGCACCTGGGAGCCGCTCTGGAGTGGCTTCCTGGCGGCCGACGTGCTCGAGGAGGCCGAGGCGCGCCTCGGCGACCTGGCCGAGCTGGCCCTTGAGAGCGCCGGCGGCTGGCCCCAGGCGGAACGGCGCCGGCTCTGCATCAAGCGAAGGGAGCTCGAAACCGACAGCTCCTCAGGGGAACGCGAAGAGGCCCCGGCGCCCCTGATGGGCCTGGCCATCGCCGGCAATTTTCTCTTCGATCCGGCCGAAGCCCGGGACATGCGCCAGGCCCTGATCACCCGGGGCGCCAGCCCAGAGGCCCTTGGCGACCTCTGGATCCAGGGGGATCGGGGCGCCCAACTGGTCGTGACCCCGGAACTGGCGAAGGCCCTCGACCAGGGCCTGGCCCTGGTGCGCAGCGTCGAGGTGCGCCTGGAGGCCATGCCCCTTGACCAACTGCAACGTCCCGCCCAGCGCCTGCCCCGCCAACTCACCACGGTGGAGGCCTCCCTGCGGCTCGATGCGGTGGCCTCGGCCGGTTTTGGCCTCTCCCGCAATCGCATGGCCGAACTGGTCCGTTCAGGGGCCGTGCGAATCAACTGGCAGCCAATTAGTAGTCCCAGCCGGGAGTTGGGCCTCGGCGATCGGGTGCAGCTCGAGGGGCGCGGCGAGTTGGAATTGCTGGAGGTGCAGCTCACCAAGCGGGACCGCTGGCGCCTAGTTCTCCAACGCCGGTAACCGGGGCCAAGGGGCTTCGGAGCAGGCCCAGCCTGGCGTGACTGAGCTGGCTGCTAGGTTGCTGCAACATTCGCTGGTTCAGCCCCAGGCCGCTGGTTTGTCCAGGGGACAAGGTTCTGAATGTCGAGTGAAGCCGGGCGATTAGCTCAGAGGTAGAGCACTACCTTGACACGGTAGGAGTCACTGGTTCAATTCCAGTATCGCCCACTCTTTTTCATTGTGCTGTTTCATTTAGTCGCCCAGAGATGGCCGAGCCCAGGCAACCCTGCACCGTTGTCCTAGGCCTAGGCCGCTCCGGATTGGGCGCCGCCCGATTACTCCATCACCTCGGCCATCGGGTGGTGGTATTCGAAAGCAGCACCGCTGAACCAGTCCGCCAACGGGCCCTAGAGCTCGAGGCCCAAGGCATCGAGGTGCGCCTGGGCACAGCCCTAGAAGGGGCCAGTTTCTCGGCCTTAGGCAAGTCTGTTGAGCGCGTGATTGTCAGCCCTGGGATCCGCTGGGACCACCCCACCCTCGAGCAGCTGCGTCACCAGGGCGTGGCCGTCGAAGGGGAACTGGCGGCGGCCTGGGAGGCCCTGCCAGCCACCCCTTGGATCGGCATCACGGGCACCAACGGCAAAACCACCGTGACCCACCTGGTCAACCACCTGCTGGGCTGCGCCGGCCTCGATGCCCCCATGGGCGGCAATGTGGGCAACTCGGCGGCTGAGCTGGCCCTTGAGCGCCTGGCTCCCGGCCAGGCGGCCCCCGATTGGCTGGTGGTGGAACTGAGCAGCTATCAAATTGAAGCCTGCGCCCTGGTGGCACCGCGCATCGGCCTTTGGACCACCCTCACCCCAGACCACCTGGAGCGCCACGGCACCCTGGCTCACTACCGCGCCATCAAACGCAGCCTGCTGGAACGCAGCGCCTGCCAAATCCTCAATGCCGATGACCCCGACCTGCGCTCCCAGGCCCCCAGCTGGGAGCGGGCCCATTGGGTCACGGCAGGGGATCGCAGCGCCCTACCCCCGGGCCTCAACCCCCTGCTCTGGATCGAAGCCGACCAGGTGACCTCAGCCGCTGGTCCCCTGCTCGATGCCCGCTCCCTAGCCATGCCCGGAGCCCACAACCGCCAGAACCTGCTGCTCGCCGCGGCCGTTGGGTTGGAGCTGGGCCTTTCGGGCACCACGATGGAGGCCGCCTTCCGCAGCTTTCCTGGCGTGCCCCATCGCCTGGAGCGGATCGGCGTGCTCCAGGGCATTTCCTATTACAACGACAGCAAGGCCACCAATTACGACGCGGCCGAAGTAGCCCTGCAGGCCCTCCCCGGCCCCTTGGTGGTGCTAGCCGGCGGCCAGGCCAAGCAGGGCGATGCCAGCGGCTGGATCGAGCGGCTCAAGGTGCACGCGGTGGCCGTAGTGCTGTTTGGTGCCGCCGGGCCCTTGTTTCAAGGCCTTCTAGAGGAGCGTGGCTATGGCGGAAGGGTCGCCGTGGTGGTGGACCTGGAGCAGGCCGTGGCGCTAGCAAGCGAGCTAGCTGCTGACCTCAGGCTGACGCCTGGCAGCCCCGGCTGCCAGGCCGTGTTGCTCTCGCCAGCCTGCGCCAGCTTCGATCAATACAGCGATTTCGAAGCCCGCGGCGACCATTTCCGCCAGCTGGTGCAGGCCCTGGCCAGCGGAGCCTCCCCCTAAACCCCAGGGCATCCGGCAGCGGGCTACTCTCCGGCCCAATGCAATGCCCTGCGGCGATGGCCCACTGGCTGATGAAAAGCGAGCCCGATGTCTACGGGATCGACCATCTCGAGCGCGAGGGCACGACCCTCTGGGATGGCATTCGCAACTATCAGGCCCGCAATTACATGCGCACGATGGCCATTGGCGATCGGGCCTTCTTTTATCACTCCAATGCCAAACCCCCCGGCATCATTGGCCTGATGCAGGTGGTGGCAACGGGCCTGGTGGATCCCAGCCAATTCGATCCAGCCTCTAAATATTTTGATAGGGCCTCGAAACCGGAAGCCCCGCGCTGGGATTGCGTGCGCCTGGGCTTTCTCGAACGCTTTGATGCCCTGCTCAGCCTCGAGCAATTGCGCCAAGAGTTCAGCGCCGACGACCTGCCGGTGGTCCGCCAGGGCAACCGGCTTTCGATCCTGCCCGTGAGTGAAGCCAGTGCCCAAAGGCTGCTGGCCCTGCTCAAGCCGGCCTAAAGGGCCCCAGGCCGGCTTGAGCTGTCGGCGTCATCACCGCCAACGCCGGCGTCTGAACCCATCACCAACCTGGGGCCAAACCCCCCTTTCTGGGGAAAAAGGTTGGCCAGGTAGCAGCGGGTCACCTCCCGGCTTTCCAGCCCGTTTTGCACCAGGAAGCCGGCCAAGGCCGCCTGGAAGAGGCGGTACTGGTCCCAGTTGGGGTGGGCCTCGATGAAGCCGCGCATCGACTGCAATAGGGGCTCGGGCACATCGGCCTGCAGGCTCACCATGGCCATCGGGTGCATCCAAATTTGGGGTCAGGTGCCCAGTTCTCCACGGGAATGAAGCCGCGTCAAATGGCCAGGGATCCGCTCAGACCCAGGCCTCTCAGATCTAGACAACCCACCCTCCCAGACCGGGCTGCGCTGCAAATCAGGACTTGGGGCGCCGGGAACTCGCCCACGGGGTCTGTCAAGGCTTGGCCGGCCCAATCGGGTGATTTCCCCAGGCGCCAGGCTCGCCAAGGGCTCCAGTCGGGGGACCTGGGGAAAACGAGGGCAAAAAAGGGGACGGGACGTTGGCAATTCCGGCAAAGCCGGGGCCATCAGCAGTGCTGATCGGCGCCAGGTCGTTGGGCCAGTCTCAAGGTTGGCCGCCCAGGCGCTGCAAGGCCTGGCAGAGGGCCGAACTGGCCTCCACCGACCAGGACACCTCCAGGGCCCGCTGGCCCACTTCAGGGGTCAATACCCCCTTGAGGCACCACTGGAGGCGATCCCCCTCGAGTGCCAGCCACCAGGGGCCCCGTTCCAGCTCCAGGGTGATCGCCTCTTCGCTCAGCAGCTGGTCGAAGAGGGCTTGGTGTTCGCAGACCAGGTCGGCTACCGCCGCAGCCAGGGCCGTCGCCTCCGCGGCCGAAAGCTCGACCGCCCAGCCCTGGCCGCCGATCAACACCGCAAAGGGGTAGTTCTCGTCCCGCCAGGCCAGACGCCAACCCGGCCCTTCCAACTGGATCACGGCCGCCCAGACTCTTGGGGGTCTGATTTCCAGCCTTGCAGGCAGCCAACAGCCTGTCGTTCAGACACCCCAGCGGGGGGAGCCGCTGGGGGGCAGCAGGGAAACGGCATAGGCGCAAAGAGCTGCCGCCAGGACTCAGCCTGGTAGCAAGTCGGGCTGGTCCTGTTCGTCACTCATTTCGACGATGGCCCGCTGCACGGGCTTGATCATCGAATCTTCGAGCAGGCCATCGAAATCATCGAAGCGGCGTTGCTTCGCACGAAAGGCAATGCGCACCGTGGTCAGGTAGCGGTTGCTGGAGTGACGAATCAGGCTTTCGGCCCGCTGGGCCAATTCCTTCGGACTCACATCGACGCCGATGAACATGCAAAGCCAGCCAATGGAGGCATCTTAAGCCAATGGCCCCCAGCGCACCAAGCCAGCTGCGCCACAATCCAACGGCGCGCTCCACCTCCCAGGCACCCCATGGCCGGCACCCTTGCCATCGACTTGGGCAGTAGCAGCACCGTTGTGGCCTTCCAGGAAGCCGGCGGGCCGCCGCGCCTCCTCACGATCGAGCCCTTCGCCCTGGGGGAGCCGTCCGTGGTGCCCAGTGTGATCTGGCTGGCCGATGCCGAGGCGGGCCAGCCCCTGATCGGCCGCCAGGTGCTGGAGGCTGGCCTGGTCCAGCAAGGCGGAGCGGCCCTGCACCGCGATTTCAAACGGGCCATTGGCGGCCAGCGCCAGATTGATCCGAGCGAAACGGTTGCCAACCATGCTGCCAACATCTTGAGCCCGGAGCAGGCCGGTAGCTTGCTACTGCAACGGATCTGGCGCCAACTACCCGCTGGCATCGAGCCTGATCGTCTTGTGCTCACCGCCCCGATCGATGGCTACCGCGACTACAGGCGCTGGCTAGCGGCGGCCAGCGAGACCCTGGCCGTGGCCGAGGTGGCCCTGGTGGATGAGCCCACGGCCGCCGCCATCGGCGCCGGATTGCCCCCGGGCAGCAGGGTGCTGGTGGTGGACTTGGGCGGTGGCACCATCGATCTGTCCCTTGTGGCGCTGGAAGGGGGCGAAGGCCGACCGGCGCCGATTGCCCAGCTGCTGCGCTTCGCCGGGCGCAACCTGGACCAGAGCCGGCAGGCCCTGCGCCTTGCCCGGGTGTTGGGCAAGGCGGGCCTGGCCCTGGGGGGCCGCGACATCGACCACTGGATCGCCGAAGCCCTCTGTCCTGGCCAGGGCAACGATCCAGGCCTGCTGGAGGTGGTGGAGCGGATGAAATGCAGCCTGAGCAGCCAGGAGCAGGCCCTGGGTCTCTGGCGCCCGGGCCCAGGGCCCACCCAGGAGCTGCGCCTCAGTCGCCCCCAGCTCGATCGCCTCCTGCAGGAGAAGGGGCTCGAGGAGCTGCTCGACGACTTACTCGAAACGGTCCTCGCTTCAGCCCGGGCCCAGGGCGTCGCCCTCAAGGATGTCGATGCGATCCTGCCGGTGGGAGGAACGAGTCGACTGCCCAGCGTGCGGCGCTGGCTGCAGAGCCGCTGCGCCGGAGTTCCCCTGCGGGACCAACGGCCGATCGAGGCGGTGGCCCTGGGGGCCCTGGGCCTGACGCCGGGAGTGACGGTGCAGGACCTGCTGAGCCATGGCCTGAGCTTGCGCTGCTGGGACCGTCGCAGCCGCGAGTACCGCTGGCACCCCCTCTTCAGCGCTGGCCAGGGCTGGCCGAGTGAGCGCCCCTTGGAGCTGGTGCTGGCCTGCAGCCAGGAGGGCCAACGCTCCCTGGAACTGGTGCTGGGCGAACCCAGGCCAGACCAACGCAGTGAGGTGGTGTTCGAGGCGGGTCTGCCGCGGCTGCGGCGCCGACCCGCCGGCGAGGCGCCCGTGGATGCCTGGCCCGAGCTGCCGGCGCCCGTGCCCCTCACCCCCCCAGGTCAGGCAGGGGTGGACCGGCTGAAACTGCGCTTTTCAATTGACAGCACAGGCGCCCTGAAGCTGGAGGGCGATGACCTGTTGACGGGCTTACCCCTGGCCGAGCGCCGGCTTGGGCGGGTGCGCTGAGGCCGGCCCCACCGGTGGACAACAGCCGGGCTGCCCCCAATGACGGGTGGCGGTCAGCACCAGTCCATAGAACAGGGGAGCGCATGCACACCGCCTTGGCCCTCCGCCACCACAGGCTCCCCCGTTACTGGCTGGGTCTCACCCTTGGACTGGTAGCGGCAGGCGTGGGCGGAGTGCACTGGTGGGAGCAGCAACTTCCCTTAAAACTCCAGGAGGCCGCCAGGGCCGGCCGCCTGGATGCCTGCATCCGTTACGCCGACCAACTGGCTGCCCTGCGCTGGCTGGGCGGCCTCGCCCCCCAGGAACAGGGGCTCTGCCGCCGGCGCAAGGCCGCCCAGCTCTGGGACCAGGGTCAATGGTCAGCGGCGATGAAACTGCAGCTGCAACTTGTCAATTCCGGTGCCAGCCAACCGGCGGACCAACAGCAACTGCTCCAGTGGCAACGGCAGCTGGAAAGCAGGGCCCTGGGCCTGTTCCAGCTGGGGGACTTGCAGGCGGCCCTGGTGCTGCTGGCGGCGATCAACGCCGATCACCGCAGCGATGGCGCCGCCCTAGGCGACAACCTGCGGGACAGCTGGACCCGCAACCGCATACTGCGGGACCGGGGTCAGCAGCTGATCAAGCAGCAGCGCTGGTGGGAGGCCCTCGATGCCCTCAATCGCATCGATCATCCCTGGTGGAAAGGGCAGACCAAGGAGCTGCGCCAGCAGGTGCAGAAGGGCATCGCCAGCCTGCGCCGCCAGGAAGACAAGGAACACGAAGGCCACGGCGAAACCAACCCCTCAAACGTGCCCCTCGCGGAGCTCGATGCCTTGGTGTCCCGCAAAATCGCCACCGGCATGGACGACGGCCAGGCCTTCGAACGGGCCTGCAAGGAACTGGGCGGCAGAGTGGTGGAAACGGGTCCGGAGAGCGCCTGTCGCCGCTGAGGGACCATGGCAAGATGGTTTCGATTGCGGTTTGGAGCGTTCATGCAAGCGGGAGATCAGGTCAAGGTCAGCGCCAGTGTGGTTGTGTTCCACCACCCTGAACACCGCGGCCAGGCCTTCGATCTGCAGGGGCAAACGGGCGAGGTCAAGGACATTCTTGGCGACTGGAAGGGCAAACCGATCAGCCCAACCCTGCCGGTGATCGTGGCCTTTGGCCGCTTCAAGGCCCACTTCCGTAGCGACGAACTCGAGCCGCTCAGCTGAAGCGCCCCCCAAGCTGGCCGCCCGTAAACCTCAGCCGGCCGGCTCGGTTCCCTTAAGCAGGTAAACCCCCTCTTCGCCATCGGTGGCCTGCAGGCAGAGGGAAATTGTTTCTTGGCGGCTGGTCGGCACCACCCGTCCACAGAAATCGGGTTGGATCGGCAATTCACGATGGCCCCGGTCCACCATCACCAGCAGAGTGACTCGGCGCGGCCGTCCCCAGGCCTGCAGGGCTTCGAGGGCCGCCCGCACGGTGCGACCGGTAAAGATCACGTCATCCACCAACACCACGCTGCGGTCCTTCAAATCGGCCGGCAATTCCGTAGGGATACCCAGGCGGGTGCCCACACGCCCCAGATCGTCGCGGTGGAAGGTGGGATCCAGGCTGCCCTGGTCCACGGCATGGCCGGCGATGCTGCCGATCTGGTGGGCGAGCACCTGGGCCAGGGCGACCCCCCGGGTGGGAATACCCAGTAACACCAGCTCCCGGCTATCGGTGACGCTCTCCAATACCTGGGAGGCCAACCGGATCAGGGTGCGGGAGAGCTCCAAAGACGAAAGAATTTCTACCCGCCCAGGGTTTCCCGGGACGTTGCCTGGGGCCAAGGGCCCCGATCGCCCCGCGAAACCCTGCTGAGAAGACGGCGTCATCACGGCGCAATGGGATCCCTGGCAGGGACAAGCACTGGCGCAAGCCTGGCAGAGCCGAAGCCAACGGGACTGGGAGCCTGGGGCCATTCAGGCCCGCAAAGTGGGAGCCACCGATGGTCCCTGGGCCCATCGGTGGCCTGAACGCCAGCCGCAGGGGGCTCTTGATGGCCAAAAGCTGACCCACTAAGGGGCTCACTTGGGTCTTTGGCCATAAGGCAGTAAGTTTTAAACGGTTGAAGTTGTTGAGGGATAGGGCAACTCCGGGTGAAAGCAGTTCCTTCCTCCGATCGCAACCCTGGCCTTGAGCACGGCATGGGTGAATCCCCTGTTTCCGATGGGCACTTCCAGCCGTTTGCCTCGGCGCCAGTCCAACCGTTGAGCGGCAAAGCGCCTGTGGCGCCGGTTGTGCTGGCCATTCTTGATGGCTGGGGCCATAGCCCTGCCCATGAGCACAACGCTATCCACAACGCCGAGACCCCGGTGATGGATGCCCTGTGGCATGCCTATCCCCACACCCTGATCCAGGCCAGTGGCGCCGATGTGGGCCTGCCCGACCAACAGATGGGCAATTCCGAGGTGGGCCATCTCACGATTGGCTCTGGCCGGATCATCCGCCAGGAGTTGGTGCGCATCGGCCAGGCCGTACGCGACGGCAGCATCGCCAAAAACGCCGCCCTCAACCAATTAGCCGACGAATTGCTCGCCAATGGCCACACCCTGCACTTGCTTGGCCTTTGCTCAAATGGTGGCGTCCATAGCCATGTGAACCACGTGGGAGGGCTGTTGAAGTGGGCGGCGGAGCGGGGCCTCAAGGACGTCTGCATCCATGTCACCACCGACGGACGGGACACCCCCACCCAAAGTGCACCGGGATTTATTGCCAGCTTGGAGGCCCAGATCGCCGCTGCCGGCGTCGGCAGGCTGAGCACCATTTGCGGCCGCTACTGGGCGATGGACCGGGACAACCGCTGGGAGCGGACCGAAAAGGCCTATCGACTGCTCAGCCAGGACGACGGTGCCTGTGGACTAACGGCCCTGGAGGTGGTTGAGGCCTCCTACGCCGAAGGCATCACCGATGAATTCATCGAACCCACCCGTTTGGGACCAGGCCATCTCAAGCCCGATGACGGCGTGATCTGTTTCAACTTCCGCCCCGACCGGGTGCGGCAGTTGATCCGGGCCCTAGTGATGGCCGAGTTCGAACCCTTCGAGCGAGTCCAGATCTGCCCCCTGCATGTGGTGACCTTCACCCAGTACGAGCGCGGCTTACCTGTTGAGGTGGCATTCCCGCCGGAATCCCTCGATGGCTTGCTGGGGGAAGTGGTGTCCAACCACGGCCTGCGCCAGTTCCGCACCGCCGAAACCGAGAAATATCCCCACGTCACCTACTTCCTCAATGGGGGCATCGAAAAACCCTTCCCCGGCGAAGACCGCCATCTGGTGCCCTCCCCCCGGGTCGCCACCTACGACCAATCGCCGGCCATGTCCGCAGATCAGCTCACCGAAAGCTGCATGGCGGCGATCCGTAAGGGCATCTACTCCCTGGTGATCATCAATTACGCCAACCCGGACATGGTTGGCCACACCGGCCAGATGGAGGCCACCACCCAGGCGATCGCCACCGTGGACCACTGCGTCGGCCGCCTGATGGAAGCCACCAACCGCATGGGCGGCACCCTGTTAATCACGGCCGATCACGGCAATGCCGAGCTGATGGAGGGTCCCGATGGCAGGCCCTGGACAGCCCACACCACCAATCCAGTGCCCGTGATCCTGGTGGAAGGGGAACAACGCAAACTGCCCGGCCATGGCACCAACGTGCTCCTGCGTGAAGGCGGTGGCTTAGCCGATATCGCCCCCACTCTTCTGGCGATCCTGGGCCTGCCCCAGCCCGCCCACATGACTGGCCAATCCCTAGTGATTCCAGCCAGCCTGAGCGTCAGCGAAAGCCGCCAGCCCCTAAGCCTGAGCCTCTGATCAGGCCCAGTGCCAGCCCCCCCCGGCCCCGAAGGCCTAGGCTTGTCCCATGCTTCAGAACATTCTTTCCTGGGTCTGGATCTCCAGCGGCCTCCTACTGGTGGTCACGGTGTTGCTGCATAGCCCCAAGGGCGACGGCATGGGTGGCCTGGCTAGCAGTGGCGGCTCCATGTTCAGCAGCGCCCGCAGCGCCGAAGACACCCTCAACCGCATCACCTGGACCCTGTTATCCCTTTTCCTGGGGTTAGCCGTGGTGCTGAGTGCTGGCTGGCTCAAATAGGTTGGCCATGAAGCGTCGCGGCCTGTTTGGACTACTGGGAACGGCCCTGGTTCCCTGGCTCGGGGCCAAGTCAGCCCTGGCAGCATCAACGCCTTCCGATCCCCAATGGAAACTGAGCCCAAGCCAATGGCGTTCCCGGCTTAGTGCAGAGGCTTTCTCGGTGCTGCGCCAGGCCGGCACGGAACGGCCCTTCAGCAGCACCCTCAACAAGGAAAAACGCCAGGGCACCTATGCCTGCGCCGGCTGCCAGCTGCCCCTGTTCAGCTCCAAGTCGAAATACGACAGCGGCACGGGCTGGCCGAGTTTTTACGAGGCCCTAGCCAACGGCATCGCCACCAAGGTGGACTTCAAGCTGATCATTCCCCGCACTGAATACCATTGCAGCCGCTGTGGCGGGCACCAGGGCCATGTCTTTGATGACGGGCCCAAGCCCACCGGCAAGCGCTATTGCAACAATGGTGTGGCCCTCGTATTTCTAGCCAAGGGCAACTGAGCAAGCCAAACCCTGGCGGGCCAATTGGCTGCAAGCAGGCGACAGCAACGTGAGGCGCTAGTGACGAAATCAAGACTGAACTCACCAAGACCAGGGCCGCGGGACTCGCCAAGGGCACCTAAAGTTATTTTTGAAAGATTTTCAACCATGCAAAGCCTTTTCGCGGCAACCTTGATGGCAACGGTTGTTTTCTTCGGCCTCGGGGCCCAAGCCTGCGAAAAGCACCTGCGCGGCCACCAAACAAGCTCAAACACCGCCGCTGAAGGGTCCAAGAACTGAGCAACCAGCACCAGCTGATCTTTCTGGCCCATCCCCAACTCCACCAGGCAGGCTCCCAAGTAATCGGCTTTTCAGCCGGCGTAGCGTTGAGCTTCAAGCATTAAAAGGCAGGCGTTGTTACCCCCTATAGCCCAGCAAGTATGGGCATTAAAACAGGGATATCTTGTTGCGATTGCACCTCTGCATTCCAATTAATTCATCCAAATAGCCCTTAAAAGTTTTTCAGGGCCTCTTTTAAAGAGTAGAACTCGCCAGCCAAGCCCAACCAGGTCTTTGCAATCCTGGCCAACCCTTTCAATCGATCAATACCAGAAAAACAAACTCAACATGGGCAATCTGAAGCCCATGTTTTTCTATTTCCTTTCAAGTATTTCGACCAGGCATAATTAAGGCAAGTTTCAAAAGCCATCCCCCCGGTTCAGCATCAGGAGGCTGGGCAGGAAAAAGCCTTCAGGCCTGGCGCAGCTTGGAGCGACGCTGCTTTTCCTTCCACAGCAGTTGGGCCGTGTCATGGAGGGACGTCTGCACCTCCCCCATGAATCGCTTCAGGCGGCGCTGGGTCTCCTTTTCGGTGGGCAACATGTCCGAGAACGTGGCCGCATGGCAGAGGTCGACCAACAGGGCCACCTCCTCGGAGGAAAGGCAAAGCAGGTGTTCCCGCTCCAGGTGGGTAACCTTCACGGCTGGCTTGCGAATGACCCAGTTTAGCGGTAAAGCGCCATTCGAGCCAAACGCAAGGCCGCCTTTACCTTCAGCAATACGTTGATCGTTCAGGCTCCTAGGGACGGCCCTGATCTGACCCCCTCACCGGCCTCGGGGGATGGCCCGCGGCAGGCCTGCGCCTCGAAGGCGATTGCCAGGCTGATGGCAGCGGAGCAAGCAAGCAAATAAAAAAGGGCCGGGGGGCAACCCCCCCAACCCAATGAGCTATTGGATACGGCCCGTAGGGCCTGGACTCAATAGTCGAAGTCGCCGCCCATGCCGCCGCCGCCACCGGGAGCTGCTTCCTTCTTCTCGGGCATGTCGGCCACGATGCACTCGGTGGTGAGCACCATGCCAGCGATCGAGGCCGCGTTCTGAAGACCAGAGCGGGTCACCTTGGCGGGATCAACGATGCCAGCTGCCAGCATGTCGACGTATTCGCCGGTGGCAGCGTTGTAACCCTCGTTGAAGGGCATGTTCTTCACATGCTCAGCAACGACGGCGCCGTTGACACCAGCGTTCTCAGCGATGCGCTTGAGGGGAGCGGTGAGGGCAGAGGCCACGATGGTGGCGCCGATCAGCTCTTCGCCAGTGAGGTTGGCCGCAGCCCACTCTTCCAGGGCCGGAGCCAGGTGGGCCAGGGTCGTGCCACCGCCGGGGACGATGCCTTCCTCAACGGCCGCCTTGGTGGCGTTGATGGCATCTTCGAGACGCAGCTTCTTGTCCTTCATTTCGGTTTCGGTGGCGGCGCCCACCTTCACCACAGCCACGCCACCGCTGAGCTTGGCCAGACGCTCCTGCAGCTTCTCCTTGTCATAGGAGGAGTCGGTTTCGTCCATCTGCTTGCGCAGTTGCTCGCAGCGGGCCTTGACGGCCACCTCGTTGCCTTCGGCCACGATCGTGGTCGTGTCCTTATTGATCGTCACCCGGCGGGCGGTGCCGAGCATCTCCAGCTTGGTGTTTTCCAGCTTGAGGCCGGCATCCTCGGTGATCAGCTGGCCGTTGGTGAGAACGGCGATGTCCTCGAGCATGGCCTTGCGGCGATCACCGAAGCCAGGGGCCTTAACGGCCGCCACATTCAGCACGCCGCGCAGGCGGTTCACCACCAAGGTGGCGAGGGCTTCCTTCTCGATGTCCTCGGCGATGATCAGCAGGGGACGACCGGTGCGGGCGATCTGCTCAAGCACGGGCACCAGATCCTGGACCAGGCCGATTTTCTTGTCGGTAAGCAGGATGTAGGGCTCTTCGAGCACCGCTTCCATGCGCTCGGTGTCGGTGGCGA
>JAEMQZ010000080.1 GCA_016463595.1 Synechococcales cyanobacterium SupBloom_Metag_052
TGAGGTCGACAGAACCGGCGTCTTGTTGGACCCGAAAATGCTGCTGGCTGAAGCGATTCTAAGCGATCAGTTCATCAAAGGCCAGCTCAAATACATTAATGGTGCTAACGCTCCTTTCGCACCCTGCCCGATCCGCACTTCGCAACGGCGCTCGCAATCCTGAGGCGTTGTCCGAGCCAGTAGGCCGATTTAGTTTGGCATCAGCCCTAATCCATACTTCTCAGCTGATCAATCTGCACCGCCCGGGTTCATGGCGACCATCAAGTTCTGCCCACTCGCCAGATCACTCCCCATGCCCCAAGAACCAGCAAGGGCCATTCCCCCCAGCGGCTATAGGGCGTCTGGTTAAACCGTGGATGCAACGCAACTAAACCGGCGCTGGCGCGTCCTGAAGACAGGGCTTTTTGCACAACCCCCTGATGGTTCACCACCAAGCTGGGGCCCGTGTTGGCCACGCTCACTAACCAACGGCCCGATTCGATGGCCCGTAATTGGGCCAGGGCCGAGAACTGATGCTGCAGGAGCGGCGGGTAGGGGTCGAGGTTGGCGCTGGCCAGCAACCATTGGGCCCCGTCGCGGCTGGCGGCGGCCAGGCCATGGCCATCGGCGATCTCGTAGCAAATGGCCACACCGATCGCCCCATCGGGCCGAGGCAGCAGCCGCGATGGGCTTCCGGGGGTCAGCCCGCCCACGGCCGAGAGGCCACTCCACTCGAGCAGACCGGCGAATGGCACCCATTCACCCAAGGGCACGAGCCGATGCTTATCGACCCAGCCCGTCGGCACGATTTGGCCTGGCGCAAAGCGCAACAGGCTGCTGCGGCGGTCGCCGCCGTTGAGGCGGAAGCCACCGCTGAGCACCTCCACCGGCGCCTGCAGGGGCAGGCCCTGGCCCAAGGCCAGGGCGCCCTCCGGCAACAGCACCGCCTGCACGCCCCGCTCGCTGGCCTCCTGCTGGGCGGCGGCCAGGCGCTGGAGCAGCCGTTGCTGTTGGCCAACCTCAAATTTGTGACGGGTGGGAATCGCCGGCTGCAATAGCAATAGGGAGATGGGCTGGGCGCTGGAGGGGGATTGGACCGCTAACAGGCCCCAACCCAAGCCGTGCGCCATCAGAACGGAGGCGCACCAGAGCACGGCAAGCCGTCGCCAAGGGCCCCGGCCCGAACGGGCCGCCACCAGCACCTGCCACAGCCCCCAGCCGAACAGCAGCTGAACTGCCGCCAGCCCGCCCGCCCCGATCGCCACGGCCAGTCCTGCCAGGGGCCGGTCCCCCGGCAAGGCGGCCGATCCAAGGCCCAGCCAAAACAACGGGCCCCGGGCCAGGACCACTTCCAGCAGGCCCCAGAGGGCGGCAGCGACCAGGGCGGTGGCCGGGCGCTCCGGCCCTAGCCGACCAACCAGGGCGCGCCAACTGGCCACCAACAGGCCTGCCAGCAGGCCACAGGCTGCCCAAAGGGCCAGGCAAAGGGGCAGGCTCAGCGGCCCTGGCACCCCCACCCAATCAAGGGGGTGGAGCCACAGAAGCCAGCGATGGCTGACCAGAACGGCGACGCCAGCTCCCGCTCCGGCAGCCCGGGGTCCC
Organism: Synechococcales cyanobacterium SupBloom_Metag_052; assembly: GCA_016463595.1. GTDB lineage: Bacteria > Cyanobacteriota > Cyanobacteriia > PCC-6307 > Cyanobiaceae > BAIKAL-G1. The sequence continues at coordinate 1,582 of JAEMQZ010000080.1, forward strand.
AGGGCCCAGAGGGGCACCAGGGCCAGCCAGAGCAAGGGCGGCCAGCCCTGGGGCGCCAGGGCCAGGCCAGCGAGCAGGCCCGCTAGAGCGCCGACCGCCAGGGGGGACTGCCACGCAATAGGCCGGTTCTCTGCCATGGCAACGGACCCTAGGAAGCGCCAGGGTCTAAACCACTTGAGCTCGGCCCCATGTCGATGGATCCCGCCAATCCGCTCCAACAGCTGCTGCTGCGCGGCCTCGGCACCACCTCTCTTGTGGCAGACCGTTTGCGGCTGGTGACCCAGGCCTGGGTGGGCAGCGGGCGTCTTGATCCAAGCGAGGCAAGCCGGCTGGTGGATGAGGTGATGGCCAGCCTTCGGGGTGAAAACCCGGAATTGGAGCAGCAGACCGGCCGCAAGATGGAGCGCAACCTGGACAATTTTTTGCAGGACCTGGGCCTGGCCCGGCAACGGGAACTGGATGAACTGCGCGGCCGCATCGACCGGCTGGAGCAAACCCTGCGCCAGCAACGCGATGCCAGCGACCCGCTCCCCCCGGTGGACGATGCCGAGGGATTGCCAAATTAGGGGCCGTAACCCCAAGGCTCAGACCCGTGAAAGCCCTGTCTCAGGCCCGCGGCGGGACCCTGGCAGAATCGTTCCATTGGTGTGGAGTTGCCTCCCCATGCGCGACATCCTGATCAGCTCTGCGGTTTGCGTGGCCTGCCTGGTGCTGGCCTTGGTCAGCCAGCTGGTTTCGCCGTCCACCGTGCAAGCTGCAGCGCCCAGACCCTCCACCACCGGCGCCCTCAGCGCGCCCCCCGCCAGAACCAGTGCTGCGGTGCCATCCGGCCGCCTGGAACTGGATCCTGACGACTCCAACCCTTCGCTATTCACCATGGCTCCTGACTCCAGTGCCCCGGCCAACGACGAGCTGGCCCAGGCCAGTGCCTCCGCCCTCGGCGGTTCGATGGACGCCCCGAAAGAACGCACTACCGACACGGGCCTACGCATCACCGACCTGGTGATCGGCAGCGGCGCCGAGGCCGTGGCCGGCCAGACCGTGAGCGTCAATTACCGCGGCACCTTGCTCAGCGGCCAGGAATTTGACAGCAGCTATGGACGGGGTCCATTTGCCTTCCCCCTCGGCGGTGGCCGGGTGATCAAGGGTTGGGATGAGGGCGTGGCCGGCATGAAGGTGGGCGGCAAGCGCAGGCTGGTGATCCCCCCCGACCTGGCCTACGGCGAGCGGGGCGCTGGGGGCGCGATCCCCCCCAATGCCACCTTGGTGTTTGAGGTGGAACTGCTCCAGGTGGGCCGCTGAGGCGGTTTCCCCACCAGAAACTCCGGCTCAAATCGTTAGGATCAGTTCGATCGGTTATCGACTGAACCAGCCGGTTGGCTACCCGCCTAGTTCACTGGCAAACGCCCAGTCGTTAGTCGGACAAGACACTCTTTTTTTCCCTCTCCATGGCTCATACGCTGCCCGCGCTGCCCTACGGCCCCGATGCGCTCGAGCCCCACATCTCACGCCAGACCCTGGAGTTTCACCACGGCAAGCACCACGCTGCCTATGTGACCAACCTCAATAACCTGGTAGCTGGCACCGAGCTCGAAGCCAAAAGCCTCGAAGACACCATCACCGCCGTGGCGGGTGATACCAGCAAGGCCGGCGTGTTCAACAACGCTGCCCAGGTGTGGAACCACAGCTTCTATTGGCAGTGCATCAAACCCGGTGGCGGCGGCAGCCCCACGGGCGCCCTGGCCGATAAAATCGCCGCTGACTTCGGCGGTTTCGACAAGTTTGTCGAGGCATTCAAAGCCGCCGGCGCCACCCAGTTCGGCAGCGGTTGGGCCTGGCTGGTGCTCGATGGTGGCACCCTCAAGGTGACCAAAACCGCCAATGCCGACCTGCCCCTAGCCCACGGCCAAACGGCCCTGCTGACCATGGATGTGTGGGAGCACGCCTATTACCTGGACTACCAGAACCGCCGTCCCGATTACATGACCACCTTCCTCGACAAGCTGGTGAACTGGGACTTCGTGGCCGCCAACCTGGCCGCTGCCTGATCCCAAGAAGATCTGGCAGGCTGCCAACCCCCAAAGCCCCCGGCATCCCCGGGGGCTTTTTTTACGCCAACACGATTCCCCCAACTGACGCCATCAACCAAGCCAGGGGGGCGTGGACCCAAGCGTTGGGTCCACTCCCCGGCACTCGCCAGGATCTCAGTTAGTTGGGCGGCCGGGCTGACTCGAGCACGGCCGCCGGATCGATCCACATGGCGTCGCCGTAGGAAAAGAAGCGGTAGCCCTCGCTGATCGCTTCTCCGTAGAGATCGAGCAGGCGCCTTCGGCCAATCAGGGCGCTTACCAATAACAACAGGGAACTTTTAGGCAGGTGGAAATTGGTCAGCAGGCCCTGCACCACCGCAAAGCGATAACCCGGCTGGATCACCAGATTCACCGGCCCGCGATGGGGGGCGAGCTGGCCGCCGTGGAGGGCCGCCACGGCCTCCAGGCTGCGCACACTTGTGGTGCCCACGGCGACGACCCGGCCGCCCCGGCTCCGGCAGGCGGCCACGGCAGCTACTAGGGCTGGGGTCACCTCCACCCATTCGCTGTGAAGCTGGAGTTGGCGGAGATCTTCCGTTTCCACCGGGCGAAAGGTGCCCAGGCCCACGTGCAGGGTGACCCTGGCCAGCTCCACGCCCCTGGCTTCCAAAGCAGTGAGAAGCTCGTCACTGAGGTGCAGCCCCGCAGTTGGAGCGGCCACGGCCCCGGGCTGGGCGGCATAGCGGGTTTGGTAGCGCTGGTTGTCGGATTCGCTGTGGGAGTGGATGTAGGGGGGCAGGGGGATGGCGCCGTAGCGCAGCAACAGGGGCTCGAGCGCTGCGGCGTCGGCGCACTCGCCAGGGAATTGCAGAATGCGGCCGCCTGTGGAGGGATCGATCGCCAGCACTTCCAGAGCCAAGGGGGGCTGGCCGGGGGACTCCACCGTGAGCCAATCGCCGGGCCTGAGCTTCTTAGCGGGCTTGGCCAGGCAAGACCAGCGCCCGTCCCCCTGGGGCTCGAGCACTAACAACTCCACCGCCCCGCCGCTGGCCCGCCGGGCCGCCAGCCGGGCCTGCAACACCCGGGTGTCATTCACCACCAGCAGGTCCCCGGGCAGCAGGGCCTCCGCCAGATCCCAGACGCGCCGGTGTTGAGCCCCCTCCTGGGGCTGCACCATCAGCAGGCGGGCATCGTGGCGGGGCTCCACCGGCCGCTGGGCAATGGCGGCCTCGGGCAGGTCAAAGCCGTAATTCGAGAGCCGCTGGTCGGCGGCATCGAGGGGACAACTTGTGTCACCGCCGGGACTGGAATGCCTGGTCATCCCTGGCGCCACGCCTCGTTCAACCCAAGCCCTTGCGGCGGTTGGGCTGGGCGAAGCAACCCATGCCCCAACCCAGACCCAGCAGCAAGATGGGTCCATGGCCCAGGGCCGGGAATGGGGCCTTAGACATCAAATCGCCAAGCTCTCAGGATTGGTTTCAATCAACTGGGCCAAATCCTTAAGGAAGGCCGCCCCGTGGGCGCCATAGATCACGCGGTGATCACAGGTGAGGTTCACCTGCATCTGGGGCTTCACGGAAATCGAACCATCCTTGCCGGCCACCACCGAGGGACGGGACGCCGCCACCGCCAGGATCGCGCCGGTGCCCGGTGGCAAGATCGCATCAAAGCGATCTACACCGAACATGCCCAGGTTCGAGAGGGTGAAGGTGCCCGTGCTGTATTCCTCAGGCTTGAGCTGTTTGGTACGCGAACGGGCTACTAGATCGGCCCAATTGCGGGAGAGGGAATACAGATCGGTTTTGTCGGCGTTGGCCAACACTGGCGTAATTAGGCCACCGTCATCCATGGCCACGGCTACCGCCACATTCACCGCAACCGGGTAGGCCATGCCGGTAGGACTGGTGGCCGCATTCACCTGGGGATGGCGGGCCAACACCACAGCCACCGCCTTGGCGAGTAGGGCGGTCATCGTGACGCCCTTGGGCTTCACCTGTTGATAGAAGGCATCCAGTTTGTCGGTTGTGATTGTGTAGCCCACGTGGAAACAGGGCACCTCCAGGCTGGCCACCATGTTGCGGTTCACCGCCTGCTGCAGGGTGTTGAAGGCGGTGGTTTCGCCAGCCTGGCCAAAGGTTTGACCCAGCGATGCCGGCGCCGCAGGAGCTCCCTTGCCATTGGCGGAGGCCGTCACCACGGCAGGGCCCGTTCCCTCGGCCACCTGGGGGATGCCGGCGGATTGGCCGGCGGCGGCAAGCACGTCTTCGCCCTGGATACGGCCATGGGGACCGCTACCGCGCAGGGAGCCCAGGGCAACGCCCAACTGGGAAGCAAGCTTCTTGGCCCGGGGTGAGGCCATCACCTTGCCATCGGCAGGAGCTGCAGCCGCAACCGGCACAGGCACCGCCACCGGAGCGAGAGGAGCCACAACGGCAGGGGCTGCGGGCGCCACTGCAACGGGTGCCGCCACCGGGGCTGGGGCCGCAGCAGCAGCGGGAGCAGCCGGTGCCTGGGCTTGCACAGCGGCAATTTCGGCTTCTGTTTCCACAACCAGGCCGATCGTTTCACCAACGGGTGCCGAAGAGCCGGCCGGCATCAACACCGCCGCCAGGAAGCCCTCGTTAAACGACTCCACATCCATATCGGCCTTATCGGACTCCACCACCAGCACCGACTCACCGCGGCCGACCCGGTCCCCGGGTTTCTTGAGCCACTCCACGATCTTGCCCTCCGTCATCGTGGAGCTGAGGGCGGGCATGAAGATCTCGTGGGTCGCCAAAGTGCTGTCTCCGCCTGGGGTTTGGGGTGGTAGCAACCCTTGCCCCAGCCCAGTCCCCAGTGGGACAGGCCTGCAAGAGCCGATTTGCATGTCAGTCTAAGGCGGCGAACGGCCAGTCCCTGACAGGGGAAAGCCGGACGCCAGGGCTGGGCACGGAGCCCGGAGCAGGCACCTGCCAACAAGCTGTGGCGAACCGGAGCGACACGAACCCAGGAACACCCCCCAAGAGGGAGGGGTGAACTGACCCAGCGATGGAGGGATTAGCTGATCTTGGCCAACAATTTGGCCGACAATTGGGAGTCTTGGCCTTGATGCAGGGCCTGGACGCTGTCGATGGTGCCGAACTGGGCTGCCAACTGGTGTCGCAAGTCCCCATCGCTGATGAGGCGAACGGCCGCCTCGATATAGCTCTCTTCATCAGTTGTAATCAACCAATCCGGCAGGCC
>JAEMQZ010000081.1 GCA_016463595.1 Synechococcales cyanobacterium SupBloom_Metag_052
GGCGTAGCCAGCGATGGATCCAGATCACGGCCCCCAATTCGACAGACGCTAGTGACAGTGGTTCCTATGGCACCCGCACGATTGATAAGGAGATCACGGCTGTGATGGCGGTGACTTTCCGGGTGAAATGACTATGTTTCTTGACTTAAAAGGCTCCGCCAGCTGGCGGCAAGCTGTAAATCTTTTCCCAAAACAGGCCCAGGCTGGCGGAGGCCACGCCAGCGACAAAGAGGCTTGCCCTGCTGGCTTGCGGGCTGGCCAGGCCGCCGAGCAGTTTTGGGTTGCCAATCTTTGCAGGGGATTAGCCATAGATTTGGCTGGCTATTTGAACCTTATTGCTGCTACGTTAAAGCCATAATCAACCCTTCTACCCCTTCCCTCGCAAGCGCTACTTGTTGTGTCCAAATTCCAACAGACCTCCCTGCAACTGACGGTCAACGAGGCGGTTGATCGGCTTCTGCGCTGGGCCGTCAATCCTTGGCGGCGCCTGTCGTTGCTGGTGATTGTGCTTTTGGGAGCCTATTTTATGGGCACGGCGCTCTCGACGCTAACCTCAACCTCCGGTTTTTCGGAGCCCTTGGCTGTCCTGTTGCCCGTGGGCTTGATTGAGTTGGCCGTGCGCTGGCGCCGCTCCCTGATCCGCCAGATTGGCGACAAGCTTGGCCTGCAACTGCTCGATATGGCCCGCATCGGCCTGCTCTATGGCCTGCTAATGGAAGGGTTCAAGGTCTTGTAGTTCTTTTCTTAGGCGCTCCTAGCGCCCAGGGCGCGACCCCTAGGGACCATCAAAAAAAGGGGGGCGTAAGCCCCCCTTTGCTGAGTAGGGCAGACCCGGCTGATCGCTCAGTCCGGTCTGCCTGAATCAATAAGCTCAGGCGGCAACAGTCGTTTTGGCATCGAGCACGCCCTTGGCGTAGAGGCCGGAGTAGTAGTTGATGTCGCGCTGTTTGATCTTGGAGGCGTTGCCGGCACACCAGAACTGCTGGTAGCGATCCAGGCACACCTGCTTCATGTAGGCCCGGGCGGGCTTGTTGAAGTGGCGGGGATCGAAGTTGGTGGGATCTTTGGCGGCCGCTTCGCGCACGGCGGCGGTGAAGGCCAGACGGTTGTCGGTGTCGATGTTCACCTTGCGCACGCCATTGCGGATGCCTTCCTGGATTTCTTCTACGGGCACGCCGTAGGTCTCAGGAATGGCGCCGCCGTACTTGTTGATCATGTCCAGCCATTCCTGGGGAACGGAGCTGGAGCCGTGCATCACCAGGTGGGTGTTGGGCATGGCCTTGTGGATTTCAGCGATGCGGCTGATGGCCAGCACTTCACCGGTGGGCTTGCGGGTGAACTTGTAGGCGCCGTGGCTGGTGCCGATGGCGATCGCCAGGGCATCAACGTTGGTTTTGGCGACGAAATCAGCCGCTTCGGCGGGGTCGGTGAGCAGCTGGGAGTGGTCGAGCTTGCCATCGAAACCGTGGCCGTCTTCGGCCTCACCCATGCCGGTTTCCAGGGAGCCGAGGCAACCGAGTTCGCCTTCGACGCTCACGCCGATGGCGTGGGCCACATCCACCACTTCCTTGGTGACGCGCACGTTGTAGTCGTAGCTGGCCGGGGTTTTGGCGTCGGCTTCCAGGGAGCCATCCATCATCACCGAAGTGAAACCGTTGGCAGCGGCGCCGAAGCAAGTGGCGGGGCTGTTGCCGTGGTCCTGGTGCATCACCACCGGGATGTCTGGATAGGTTTCAACCGCCGCCAAGATCAGGTGGCGCAGGAAATTTTCACCAGCATATTGGCGAGCACCGCGGGATGCCTGCAGGATCACCGGGCTGTCGGTCTCGGAGGCGGCCTCCATGATCGACTGGACCTGCTCCAGGTTGTTGACGTTGAAGGCAGGGATGCCATAGCCGTTTTCAGCGGCGTGGTCAAGCAGCAGCCGAAGCGGAACGAGCGCCATGGGAAAAACTCGCGTAGGTAGAGACGGGTGGGGGGCCTAGGGGCCTGCCAGGCGTCAGGGCATCGAACCGATGACCCTGGCTAGGACTGGGCGAGACTCTACCCGCTCACCCAGGCGCTATCGGCCCCCGGCCCGGGACAGTTTTGGTCTTGGGGCTGGGGCCTTCTACGGGGGCCGGTTTCAGGTGATTGGATCAACCTGGGGGGGGGTGCGGATGGGGCCGAGGAAGCGAAGAATTGGAGTCTTAACCGGCACCGATGGGTTGCGGCAGGCGTGATCCAGCGGGAGTTAGGGGCGCAGCCGCAGGCCATCCCGGGCCGAGCGCAGGGCTAGATCGCAGCAGGCCTGGCTCAGGACTGCTTCTGAGAGGCCCGGAACCATCGGCTTGCCCTCGCGCACGGCCGATGCCCAGCCATGCAAGATCCGCTGCACGGGTGCGACGCGGCCATCAACCCAGGTGCGCTCAAAGGCCAGCTGGGGGTCGGGCTCTACGACTTGTAGGCCCTCTCCAGGTCGGGCTTGCCAGAGCTGGAAGCCATGCACGTAGTCGCTTTGGTTGGAGGATCCCAGCACCAGGCTGCCTTCGCTGCCGTAGATCTCGATCCAGTACCCCCGCCCTGGCCGCGCCACCGAGGCCAGGTTCACCTGGGCTGGCACGCACTGGCCGCTGGTGCTTTCCAGGTTGACTTGCACCAAGGCGATGTCTTCGGCATCGACCGGGGCCATGGACGTCTCGCGATCCGGGGGCGCTCCGGTTTCGGCGCCCTTGCCTCTGGCCAGGGGCCGCTCGGTAATGGCCGTGCTGCAGGTGGCGCTGAGTTCGCGGCTGGGGCCAATCAGCCAGTGGAGGGTGTCGAAGGCGTGGGTGCCAAGGGCCCCGAGCACGCCGCCGCCTTCGCTGCGTTGGGAATACCAGCTCCAGGGCCGCAGCGGATCGGCGCGGCTGCCCATCAGCCAGTCGAGTTTCACCAGCCAGGGGGTGCCGATCGCCCCTTGCTGCAGCAGGGCTGCGAGCTGCTGAAAGAGGGGCACGGCCCGGTATTCAAAATCCACCCCCACGCATACCCCGGCCCCAAGGGCCAGCCGCTGCAGCTCCTGCACTTGCTCGGCGTTGAGGGCCACGGGCTTTTCCAGCAGCAAGTGCTTGCCGGCGGCAATCGCGGCTTTCGCCAGCTCAAAGCGGGGCGCTGGCGGGGTAGCAATCACCACCGCTTCGATGCTCGGGTCGGCCAGCAGGGCGTCGAAATCGCTGAAGCCCGGCAGGCCGCTGGCGGCGCAGGCTTGCTCCAGTCGCTCGGGGCGGGGATGCCAGAGGGCCACCGGCTCGGTGAGCGGGCAGGCCGCCAGGGCCGGCAGGTGCACCTGTTCGCCGAAGCCCAGGCCCGCCACCGCCACCCGCAGGGGGGCTGCCGCGCCGGCGACTGCCCTGGGGTCTGGCGGGCTGTCCATGGCTGATGGGCTCGAAGTCACCGCGAGGCGAGCAGCTGGCCTCCAGCCTCACAGACCGCCTGCACCACCGCCTCCATCAGGCCATCACCGGCGACGGGCTGCCAGCTGGCCCGCCATTGGGGGATGCCATTGATCGAGGTATCCCGCATCAACTCCTGGTCGCAGTCGATCTCGGAGACGTAGAGCTCGCTGCTTGGTTGGCGGGGGCGCCGCTCTGGGGTGGCGGCAGTGTCTTGGTTTAGAGCGGGCCCAATGGAGTCAGGCTCGGTGGCGGCTTGGAAGCGGCTTAAAACCGTGAGGGTGCCCTCCTTGCTTAGGCGCAGGCTGCCCCGATCCCACCATTGGCGGCCCGCTTCTGTGGAGGGCACCTCCTGCCACTCCACCGGGCCGGCCCAGGCTGGTTGGGGCTGGAGCCCGGCTAAGGGCAGCATCACCACGAGCGCTAGAACCAGGGCCAGCGCCTGGCGTAAGCCATGGGCCCAGCCCCTGGTCCTGTTCAAGAGGCCACCAGGGGACGAACGCCATGGAGCCGCATCAGTCCAGCCAGGGTCGCCTTCAATTTCGGTCGGGCAATGATGAAATCGACGAAGCCGTGGTCCTGCAAGTATTCGGCGGTTTGGAAGCCATCGGGCAGTTTTTCGCGCAGGGTCTGTTCAATCACCCGGCGGCCGGCAAAGCCGATCAGGGCCTTGGGTTCGGCCAGGATGAGGTCGCCGAGCATGGCAAAGCTGGCCGTGACGCCGCCGGTGGTGGGGTGGGTGAGCAGGGGGACATAAAGCAGTTCGGCCTGGCGGTGGCGCTCTAGGGCGCCGGAGATTTTGGCCATTTGCATCAGGCTGAGCATCCCCTCCTGCATGCGCGCCCCGCCCGAGGCGCAGACAATCAAAACCGGTATCCCCTGGGCCGTGGCCGTTTCGATCAGGCGGGTGAGTTTCTCGCCCACCACCGAGCCCATTGAGCCGCCCATGAAACTGAAATCCATGGCCCCGATCGCCAAGGGCAGACCTTCGATCCGGCAGATGCCGGTGCTCACCGCATCCTTGAGGCCGGTGGACTGCTGGGTGTCGCGGATGCGGTCGGCGTAGCTGCGGCGATCCTTGAAGCCGAGCGGATCGGTGGGCGAGAGCTCCAGGTCGAGGGGCTCAAAGCTGCCCGGATCAGCGATTAGGGCAATGCGAGTGGCGGCATCGATGCGGTGGTGGTGGCCGCAGTTGCCGCACACACTCGCATTGGCGAGGAGGTCCTTCCGATACACCACCAGAGCACATTCGGGGCATTTGCTCCAGAGGCCGTCGTCCTCACTGGCTTCCTGGCTGGAGCGCACCAGCGGGGCGTTCTTGCGGCGATCGGCAAACCAGTCGAAGAGCGACACGGAGCTAGCAGGAAACGGCAGTTAGTTAATGGCTAGGCGTTCCCGGGCTCGGGTAGCGCCGTCGTCACCTCATTAAAGGCGTCCGCCCCCCAGGGGGCCGCCGCCGAAGGCAGCGCCCAGCAGCTGGCCCCACCAAGGGGCACCGCCGATCCAGACGGCCAGGCCCCCCGCCGCCAGGTAGGGGCCGAAGGGGAACGGTTGGCCCCGCTTCAGCCGGCCGATCAGCATCAAGGCGCTGCTGAGCAGAGCGCCACTGAGGAAGGCCAGGAATACCGCAATGGCCATGGCATAAAGCCCCAGCCAGGCCCCGAGCAGGGCTGTCAATTTGGCATCGCCCAGGCCCAGGGCCGGTTTGCCCAGCAGGCGTTGGGCCAGGGCGCTCAGACCTTCCATCGCCAGCAGGCCGGCGGCGGCGGCGATCAGGTGATCCAGCAGTAGGCGACTGCCCAGCTCACCCCCTTGGCGGTAGCCGGCGAGGGCAGTCACGGCCAGGCCCAGCAGCAGGCCCCAACGGCAGAGAGGTTCGGGCAGCCAGAGGTGGTCGAGGTCGATCAGCACCATCGGCAGCAGCAGGCTGGTTAGGAGCCAGCCCGCCGCCACCAGCCACCAGTCGATCGGGCCGCTCGCCAACCAGGCGGTTCCCCCAGCCAGGGGCGGGGTGGCTAGGAAGATCGCCACCCAGAGGCCGGCGCCCAGCAGCTCCACGGCCGGGTAGCGGGGGCTAATCAGGGCGCCGCAGTGGCGGCAGCGGCCCGCCAGGGCCAGCCAGCCGAGCACGGGAATGTTCTCAAACCAGGCCAGGCGTGTGCCGCAGTGGGGGCAGTGGCTGGGCGGCAACACCACCGATTCCTGGCGCGGCAATCGCCAGGCCACCACATTGAGAAAGCTGCCCACGCAGGCGCCTAGCAGGGCGACGCCGATGGCTAGGAGGCCGAAACCCGGGCTCGAGGTTCCCATGCTGGTGGGATCTGGCATGGGGGTCCCAATGGTGGCTAGGTGCGGCAGGGCGCTTGCCGCTGCGGCCAGATCCTCCCCAAGGCGATCCAGGCCCGTGAGATCCAAGGCGGAAACTCCCCAAACCATCCCTGTCATGCGAACAAACGCCGGCCTGCCAGGGCCGGGGCGGTGCCTTGCATCCTGCTGCCGGAGCTGGCCCCTGGCGATCGCCTATCGATCCTGTTCACCGCCAGACACGTTCAGGTTGCTTCACGCCCGGGTGAGCGGAAGGGAGCGCGGGGGCTGCGCGGCCGCGCCCTGCCGCCCCGGATCAGATCAAGGGGCACAAATTGCTCGTCGGGCAGGAGAACTGGCACCTCAAACACGGCCCGCCCCAGATCCCCTTGGCCAGCCAGCACGATGCCGATCGGTTCGCTACCGCAAGGGCATTGCTCCAGGTAGGTGAAATAGATGCGGCGGGCGCGGCCGATCAGGTCGCCACTGTTGATCCGATCCCAGCGTAAAGGGCTTTTCAAGGGTGAACCCTGAAAAGCCCCCGCGGCCTCAATCACAAAGGATGGGACGGATCGTTTTGGTGGGAGAGCTGAAGCCGTGACTGGGTCCGGCGGATCGGCCCAGCGTAGGCGCTCAAGCCAGTCTCTTTTTCTCTTCGATCAAGCGATGGATCACCGGAGTGAGAATCAACTCCATCGCAAAGCCCATCTTGCCGCCGTTGACCACGATCGAGGTGGGGCTCGACATGAAGGAGTCGTGGATCATGTCGAGCAGGTAGGTGAAGTCGATGTCCCACTTCTCGCGCGCTCCCTTGCGGAAGTGGATGATCACGAAGCTCTCATCCGGGGTCGGAATGTTGCGGATGATGAACGGGTTGGCCGTGTCCACGGTTGGGACCCGCTGGAAGTTGATGTCCGTGCGGCTGAACTGGGGGCAGATGTGGTTGATGTAATCCGGCATGCGGCGCAGGAT
>JAEMQZ010000148.1 GCA_016463595.1 Synechococcales cyanobacterium SupBloom_Metag_052
GCACGAGCCGGGCGCCACTGCGGCGGGCCCGGTGCCTTGCCACGTCCCGGGCGTGATAGCAGGGCATCGGGCTGTCCTGCTTGTAGGAGCTGTCGTGTTCCTCATCGAGCACGATCAGGCCCAGGGTGCTGATCGGCAGAAACACGGCCGAGCGAGTACCCACCACCACCAATGGCGCCCCATCGGCCTCAAGGCAGCGGCGCCAGGTCTCGATGCGCTGGCCCTCACTGCAACCGCTGTGGAATTCGGCCACCGCCGCGCCAAAGCGCTGGCGGCAGCGATCCAGCAGTTGGGGCACCAGGCCGATTTCGGGGGTCAACAGCAACACCCCCTGGCCGGCTGCCAAACAATCGGCGGCGGCCTGGAGATACACCTCGGTTTTGCCAGCGCCGGTGACGCCCCAGAGCAGCAGGCCCTGGCCCGCAGGCGCGCGGCGAATCTGCTGCAGGGCGGCGGCCTGGGCGCCTGTGAGGATTTGGGACGGCGCCAGATCAAGGCGGGAGGTCCCCTTGGCGACATCAGCGGCCTGGAAAACCCGTGCCTCTTTGCGCACCAGACCGCGTCGCTCCAGGCCGTCCAGCACCGAACGACTGCAGCCACCGCTGGCCAGCAACTCCGCCTGCCAGGCGCCGCCGCCCATGCCAGCCAGCTGGTCGACCAGGGCCTGTTGCTTGGCCGAAAGGGAAAGGCCGCTGGTGCTGGCCCTGGCCCCATCACCGGCCAGGGCCAGCCAAACCCGGCTCCGGGGTGCGGCGGCCGCCTTGGCGGGGCGCTGCCCCAGCCAGCCAGGCGGCAGGGCGCTTTTGAGGGTTCGAAACAGGCTGGTGTGGCAATCGCGGGCCACGTCTTCGATCAAGCCATGCCACTGGCCATCCACCGCCGCCCGCTGATGCAGCGCCTCGATCGCAACCAGCGTCACACCCTCAAGCCCCCCAGGCCGCACCTGCAGGGTTTCCACCACCAGGCCAACGTGGCGCCTCCCCCGCAAGGGCACCCGCACCAGATCGCCACTGGCCAGCGCCAGGCCATCAGGGTTGGCATAGGTGAAGACCTGGCCTTCCCGGCCCGCCTCCACCCAAACCTGAACCCAGGGCGCCCCCTGGCTAGCCAGGGGGCCATCGGCGGACTTAAGGCGATCAGCTTGGATGGGCAACCTTGCAGAACTCACAGGTCTTTCTTAAGATGTGAGGGTTGAGCAGCTGTCACCAGCTGCTGTCGGAACCCGGCAGAGTTCCGTCCAGAGGGAAGATCGATGCCCGCGTCCAGGGAGTTTCCAGCCCTGAACCGCCGATCTGCGAACTCCCCTGACAGCCCTGCCGGGGCCTTGCCCATTCTTGTTCTGTCCAGGTCAGGTTCCTGCCCCACGTCTTAAGTCAATCCAGTCCCCTGGGACCCACACCTGCCTTGCTGCCCAAGCGTGGCTAGGGATGGAGGATCGAACCTGCATCACCATGCCGTGTTCACGGCACTGGTTACTGCTTGTGCGGCCCCCAAGGGCTTGATTGAAGATTGATTGGTTCCTTCATCAGGATTCCGCCGCCCGCTGGGGCTCCAGGCCTGAAGTTCTGCCCCAATCCAGGACCTGCCAACCCCAGCGCCGGATCGCTCCTGTCTGCTGCCTTCCCCCCCACCCCGCGACACCTGCGCCGCCCGTAACGCCTTCCCCCGTCTTCCCATTCCCATG
>JAEMQZ010000082.1 GCA_016463595.1 Synechococcales cyanobacterium SupBloom_Metag_052
GGCGGTGGTGGAGGTTGGAGCGGTTGGTCGGGATCGGGGGGCGGCAGTTGGCGGGCCCGGGGTGCGATCACCAGGCGCACGGCCACTTGCAGGTCGTCGGCTTCGACCCGGTCGCGGCCACTGAGGGCCGCATGGGCGCGGGCGACCCGCACCGCGTAGAGCTCGGAGCGGTGCCCCTCCACGCCGCCGCGCAGAGCTTCCTTCACCAAATAGCCGATTTGCTCGCGGCTGATCTGCACATCCGGCAGCCATTGGCGCGCCAGCAGCAGCTGGGTGGCCAGGCCATCGGTTTCCTCCTGCCACTGGGCCCTAAAGGCGCCACTCGATTCGCCGTGGGCCAGGGCCGAGCGGGTGATCTCCACCCGTTGGCCCAGTTCCAGCACCTGGTTGGCCGAGAGGGCCATGGCAAAGCGATCGAGCAGGTGGTCGCGCACGGCCCCCTCCTCGGGGTTGTAGGTGGCGATCAGCAGGCAGCGGCAGGGGTGGGAGAGGCTCAGCCCCTCGCGCTCGATGCGGTTGTCGCCGGAGCCCACCGCCGCCAGCAGCAGGTTGGTGATGCCGTCATCGAGCAGGTTGAGCTCGTCGACGTAAAGCACGCCCCGGTGGGCTTCGGCCAGCAGGCCCGGCTGGAAGATCGCCTGGCCGCTGGCCAGCGAGGCCGTGACATCGACCGAGCCCACCAGCCGGTCTTCGGTGATGCCCAGGGGCACCTGGATGAAGGGGGCCGGGATCACCTTGGTGGGCAGCAGGGCGCTGGCATCGGCGCCACTGGGGTCGCCGCCCAGCTCGCTGATGCGGGTCCGGGTGGCGGCGTCCCAGTCGCTGGGGCGCTGGGGATCGATGTTGAGGGCAGTGGGGTGCTGGGGGCCGCTGGTGCCAGCAGCGCCCGGCTCGCCCAGGTCGATCACATCAATGGGGGGGAGCAGGGCATGCAGACCCCGGGCCAGCACCGATTTCCCCGTGCCGCGGCCGCCGGCGATCACCACGCCGCCCAGGCCGGGATCCACGGCCGCCAGCAGCAGGGCCAATTTCAAGGTGCCGTGGCCGGTGATGGCGGCCAGCGGAAAGGCCCGGGCCGCGGCAGCCGCGGCACTGGACGCCGCCCTCGCGGCGGCGGGGGTTCCGCTTGCAACCATGGAGAAGCCCGGGCCCAGACACGTGATCGCCAGTCTCGCTGATCAGCCCTGGGCCACCAGCCTGGCGATCGCCCTAGGCGCCAACCTGGGCGATCCCCAGGCCACCCTGGAGGCCGTGCGCCCCTTACTGCAGGCGCTCCTGGAGGGGCTGCTGGAGGAGCGGGGCCCCCAGCCCGATGACCAACGCAGAGCGATCCGCCTGCGCTGGTCGCCCCTGTTTCGCACCGAGCCGGTGGGCGGCCCCCCCGGCCAGCCCGCCTATCTCAATGGGGTACTGCTGGTGGAGGGGGTGGCGGCCCTGGAGCCCAGGCCCCTGCAGTTGCTGCAGGGCTTGCAGGCCCTGGAAGCCCAGTTCGGCCGCCAGCGCCTGGAGGCCTGGGGGCCCCGCACCCTCGATCTCGACCTGCTCTGGTGGGGCGATCAGGTCGTGCAGGCGCCTGAGCTGGAGTTGCCCCATCCGCGCCTGCAGCAGCGCAGTTTTGTGCTGGCGCCCCTGGCGGCGATCGATCCCCTGCTGGTGCCGCCGGGCCCTGGGGCTGCCGGTGCCCGTAGCCCAAGCCCAAGCCCAAGCCAGGACTGCGGCGCCCTGCTGGCGGCCCTGCTGCCCCGCTTGCGCGAGGCGGCGCCCCAGCGGCTCCCGGGCCGCGCTGGCTGGCCGGAGTGAGTCAAGCTGGCGGCAGTTTTGGCCTGCCCATGGCGCCCCTGCCGCCCCCCGAGCCCGCGCGCCTGCTGGAAACCACGGCCGCCCTCGATGCCCGCAAGATCCGCTTCGAGCTCAACCGGATCGTGTTGCCGATCGGCCTAGAGGCCACCTTTGGCCTGATCCGCCATCCCGGCGCCTCCCTGGCCGTGCCCGTGCTCGACGACGGCCGGGTGGTGCTGCTGCGCCAGTACCGCTTCGCCGTGGCCAGCCGCATCCTCGAGTTCCCAGCCGGCACCCTCGATGAGGGCGAGGATCCGCTCAGCACGATGAAACGGGAACTGCAGGAAGAAGCCGGCTACAGCGCCAGCCGCTGGGATCCCCTGGGGGTGATGCTGCCCTGTCCCGGCTACTCCGATGAGGTGATCCACCTTTTCCTGGCCCGGGACCTGAGCCTGCTGGCCGACCAGCCCGCCGGCGACGACGACGAGGACCTGGAGGTGCTGCTGATGACCCCCGCCGACCTCGATGCCGCCCTGGCCAGTGGCGATGAGGCCCTCGATGGCAAGAGCGTGACCGCCTGGTTCCGGGCCCGCCAACTGCTGGGGTTCTGAGCTGATGGCCCCCGACCGCTGGCTGTTCTGGCATCGCCGCGACCTGCGCCTGGGCGACAACCTGGGCCTGGCTGCCGCCGCCGCCGCCACCCCGGCCCTCACCGGCGTCTACCTGTTCGACCCGGAGTGGTTAGAAGCGGCGGACCTGGCGCCGGCCCGGCTCTGGTTTCTGTGTGAAAGCCTGCGGGAGCTGCAGCAGCGCTGGCGCCAGGCGGGCAGTGAGCTGCTGCTGGTGCGGGGCCGCCCGGTGGACGTGCTGCCGCGCCTGGCCGAGGCCTGCGGCGCCGCGGTGGTGACCTGGAACCGGGACGTGGAGCCGGCGGCCCGCCAGCGGGATCGCCAGGTGGCATCCGCCCTGCAGGCCAGCGGCCGGCGGGTGCTGGTCGATTGGGACCAGCTGCTGGTGCCGCCCGAGGAGATCCGCACCGGCTCGGGCGAGCCCTACCGGGTTTATGGGCCGTTTTTGCGCAACTGGCGCGGCCAGGTCACGGCCCGAGATGCCGCTGGCCTGCTCACCCCCGCGGCGGCGCCCCAGGGGCTGGTGGGGTTAGACCGCGCCGCCCTGGGGCCAGAGGCCCAGGCCCTGTGGCAGCACCTGCCCCTGCTGGCGGCGGTGCCCACGGCTGGCGAGCTGGGCCATCCCTTTGACGGCGCCGACCTCTGTCCCTGCCGCCCTGGGGAACGGGCGGCAGGGATACAGCTGGAGGCCTTCGCCGATGGCGGCGCCTCCGGTTCGGGCCATGGCGCGGCCCTGTTTGCCTACGAACCGGGCCGCAATATCCCCAGTGAGGCCGGCACCTCGGCCCTCAGTGCCGCCCTCAGCCTCGGCTGCCTCAGCCCGCGCCAGGCCTGGCTGGCCTCCGAAGCGGCCCGGCTCACGGCCCGCAGTGACGAGGCCCTGGCTTCGATCACGGTTTGGCAGCAGGAGCTGGCCTGGCGCGAGTTTTACCAGCACGCCCTCTTCCATTTCCCCGAGTTGGCCGAGGGCCCCTACCGGCCCCAGTGGCGCCAGTTCCCCTGGGATAACAACCGCCCCTGGTTTGAGGCCTGGCGCTTGGGCCTCACCGGCATGCCGTTCGTGGATGCGGCCATGCGCCAGCTCAATGCCAGCGGCTGGATGCACAACCGCTGCCGCATGGTGGTGGCCTCGTTTTTGGTCAAGGACCTGATCTGCGATTGGCGCTGGGGCGAAACCGCCTTCATGCAGCGGCTGGTCGATGGCGACCTGGCGGCCAACAACGGCGGCTGGCAATGGAGCGCCAGCAGTGGCATGGATCCCAAGCCGCTGCGCATCTTCAATCCCGCCACCCAGGCCGGCCGCTTTGATGGCGAGGCCACCTACATCCGCAGCTGGCTGCCGGAACTGGCCCATGTGGCCACGGCCGACCTGATCAGTGGCCAGATCGCTCCCCTAGAGCGGGGCGATTACCCGGCCCCCCTGGTGGACCATCGCCTGCAGCAGGCCCGCTTCAAGGCCCTCTACGCCGGCCTGCCAAAGCCTTAGGGGTGCCTGTTGATTCAGGCGGCGACGCTGGCGCAGGCCTGGCTCTGCACCTTGCCGGCCAGGGCGCTGAGCACCTCAATCACCCGTTGCTGCTGCTCGGCGGCCAGTTCCGGGAAGATCGGCAGGCTGAGCACCTCGGCGCAGAGCTGCTCGGTGCGGGGCAGGGAGCCCGGTGCGTAGCCCAGGTCGGCGTAGGCCGGTTGGCGGTGGATCGGAATCGGGTAATAAATGATCGTGGTCACACCAGCGGCCTGGAGCTCCTGCTTGAGCCAGTCGCGGCAGCTGGCCTCGGGCAGGCCGTAGTTGGCGCTATCGGCGGCGGGGGTGCAGCTGCCTGCGCAGGCACTGGCGCCAGGGCAGCGGGGCACCCGCACGACAAATTGGTTCCAGCTGTGGCCCGCCGGGCCCACCTCCGGCAGGTGGATCTCCAGCCGGCTGCCGAGGGTCTGGTGGTAGGTCTGGGCCAGGCCGCGGCGGCGCTCCACCCAGCTGGGCAGGTGGGGCAGCTTCACCCGCAGCACGGCGGCCTGGATCGCATCGAGGCGGCTGTTGTAACCCAGCGATGTGTGCAGGTAGCGGCGCGGCATGCCGTGCACCGCCAGCTCACGGATGCGGGCGGCCAGCTCCGGGTCGTTGCAGGTGACGGCGCCGCCATCGCCGGCGCCACCGAGGTTTTTGGTGGGGAAGAAGCTGAAGCAGCCGACATCGCCCCAGCTGCCCACGGGGCGGCCCGCCCAGCTGGCGCCGGTGGCCTGGGCGCAGTCCTCCACCACCTGGAGGCCATGGGCCGCGGCGATGGCGCAAACCCGTTCCATGTCC
Organism: Synechococcales cyanobacterium SupBloom_Metag_052; assembly: GCA_016463595.1. Classification (GTDB taxonomy): domain Bacteria; phylum Cyanobacteriota; class Cyanobacteriia; order PCC-6307; family Cyanobiaceae; genus BAIKAL-G1. Next base: position 4,714 of record JAEMQZ010000082.1, read on the forward strand.
ACCGGGCGGCCGAACAGGTGCACGGGCAGCAGGGCCTTGGTGGCGGGCGTGATCGCCGCCTCGAGCTGGTCGAGATCGATCAGGTAGGAGCTCTCCTCCACGTCCACGAACACCGGCGTGGCGCCCACGGCGCTGATCGCTTCGGCCGTGGCAAAGAAGCTGAAGGAGCAGGTGATCACCTCATCACCCGGGCCGATGCCCAGGCCGCGCAGGGCCAGGATCAGGGCGTCGGTGCCGCTGTTACAGCCGATTGCGAAGGCCGTGCCCACACTGGTGGCAAACTCGCTTTCAAAGGCAGCGATCACGCCGCCACCGATGTATTGGCCGCTGCGCAACACCTGGAGCACGGCCTGGTCCAACTCCTCCCCGAGGTGTTGGAGCTGCTCGGTGAGGCTGAAAGGGGGCACCTGCATGAGGACAACCTTAAGCCCCCCATCCCGCCAATCCCCCTGGGCCACTCCGATTGGGGCGCCATCGTGACGTCATCGCTGCCTCCGATCGGACTGCTGAGGATGGACCACCGCTCTGGCGCCCCTAGCCATTCCCCCGGGCCAGGCCCCCGTCCGCTTGCGGGGAATGGGGCCGTTCGCTTCAGCGCCTTGGGTTTGGCCGCCCTGATCGTTGGACTCACGGCTTGTGTGCCGGCCCAGCAGCGGCCCAGCTGGCGGATCTATCCGCTGCAGCGCAACCAGCCCCACGACGGCCTGGCGGTGCTGAACCAGCCCGATGGCTACGGCCTGCACCTCTGGCTCGAGACCGACACCAGCGAAAACGGTGTCTGCCGGCCCCGCTGGGTGATCGATGGGGCCCGCCTGTTCAACGGCAACGGCAGCGCCCCCTTCAGCTCGGGCTTGGCCACCCGCCAGGAGTTTTTCAGCGCCGTGGCCCGCCGCGATGTGGTCCGGGCCCTGCGCCGCGAGCTGGAGGCCCTCTGCCAGGCCCGGGCGCCCCGCAGCAGCTGGCAGTGGCTGGAGCCGCCCCTGAATCCGGCGGCCGTCCAACGGGGCACCCTGCCGGCCCGCGACTCGGCCCTGTTGCAAACCTTTGAGGATCCCGAGGCCCGCGCGGCGGCGGCCCGGGAGCTGGAGTCCCAAGGGGCGGCGCCAGCGCCCCAGTGAGGGGTGGCAAGGCCTGGGCGAGAATGCCCCCCAATTGATCCCATCCCATGCTCCTCGATCTGCGCGGCAAGAAGGCCCTGGTCACGGGCATCGCCAACAACCGCTCGATCGCCTGGGGCATCGCCCAGCAGCTGGCGGCCGCCGGCGCCGAGCTGGGCGTCACCTACCTGCCCGATGAGAAGGGGCGTTTTGAGGGCAAGGTGCGCGAGCTCACGGCGCCCCTCAATCCCACCCTGTTTGAGCCCCTCAACGTGCAGGATCCCGCCCAGATCGAGGCGGTGTTTGGGCAGGTGAAGCAGCAGTGGGGCTCGATCGATGTGCTGGTGCACTGCCTGGCCTTCGCCGGCAAGGAGGAGCTGATCGGCGATTACTCCGCCATCAGCCCCGAGGGCTTCGGCCGGGCCCTGGAGGTGAGCGCCTATTCCCTGGCGCCCCTCTGCCGCTACGCCAAGCCCCTGTTCAACCCCGGCGCCAGCGTGATCACGCTCAGCTACCTGGGCGCCGAGCGGGCGATCCCCAATTACAACGTCATGGGCGTGGCCAAGGCGGCCCTAGAGGCCTCGGTGCGCTACCTCTCGGCCGAACTGGGCCCCGAGAAGCAGGTGCGCGTGAATGCCATCAGCGCCGGCCCGATCCGCACCCTGGCCAGCTCCGCCATCGGCGGCATCCTCGACATGATCCACAACGTCGAAGAGAAGGCCCCCCTGCGCCGCACCGTCACCCAGGACGAAGTAGGCGCCACCGCCGCCTTCCTGGCCAGCCCCCTGGCCTCCGGCATCACCGGCCAGGTGATCTATGTGGA
>JAEMQZ010000083.1 GCA_016463595.1 Synechococcales cyanobacterium SupBloom_Metag_052
CGCAGGGCGACGCCGCCGCGGGAGCTGATGAAATCGGGCAGTTCGGCGTGGGTCTTGAGGTCCACCGGCTTGGGGTAGGCGGCGGTGTGGCAGAAGCTCTGCATCACCAGATCGGCCGAGAAGCCCAGGCAGGCCAGCTCCTTCATCTCATCGCGGGTCATCGGCCCGGTGGTGTCCTGGGAGCCCACGGTGGTCATCAGCGGTTCGCAGCTGGTGCCGGGCCGCACGCCCTCCAGGCCGCAGGCCTTGCCGACCATCTTTTGGGCCAGGGTGAAGCCCTTGCCGGTGTCGGCCGGGGCACTGGGGCGAATGAACAAATCACTGGGGCCCAGGCCCAGCTGGCTGCGCACCTTGTCGGTGAGGGAGCGGCCAATCAGCAGGGGAATGCGGCCGCCGGCGCGCACCTCATCGGCGATCGTGCTGGGCTTGAGCTCGAAGCGGGCCACGATTTCGCCGGCATGGGCCTGGCCCGCCGCCCGCTCGATCGTGCCGGCGTAGGGGCGGATCGTGATCACATCGCCCGAATGGAGGGCCGACACATCACATTCGATCGGCAGGGCGCCGGAGTCTTCGGCGGTGTTGAAAAAGATCGGCGCAATCTTGCCGCCCAGCACCACACCGCCACTGCGCTTGTTCGGCACATGGGGGATGTCGGTGCCGGTGTGCCAAAGCACGGAATTGATCGCCGACTTGCGCGAGCTGCCCGTTCCCACCACATCGCCCACGTAGGCCACCGGATGGCCCTGGTACTTGAGCTGGGTAATCAGCTCCAGGCTGCCGGGCATGCGGGTTTCCAGCATCGCCATGGCGTGCAGGGGGATGTCCGGGCGGGTGGTGGCGTGGGTGGCCGGCGAAAGGTCGTCGGTGTTGGTTTCGCCCTCCACCTTGAACACAGTGACGGTGATCTCGGCGGGCAGCTCCGGCTTGGCGGTGAACCATTCAGCCGCCGCCCAGCTGTCCACCACCTGTTTGGCGTAGGCGTTGGTTTCGGCCAGCTCCAGCACATCGTGGAAGGCGTCGTAGACCAGCAACGTGCGGCTCAGGCCCGTGGCGGCGGCGCTGGCGATGGCCTGATCGCCATGGCAGAGCAGGGCGATCAGGGCGCTGACGTTGTAGCCGCCGATCATGGTGGCGAGCAGGCGCACCGCTTCTAGGGGGTTCACCAGGGGGCTGGTGGAGCTGCCCTGGGCCACGGCGCTCAGCCAGGTGGCCTTCACGTAGGCGGCCTCATCCACTCCCGGTGGGATGCGTTCGCCCAGCAGGTGCAGCAGCACGCCCTCTTCGCCGGCGGGCGGCGCCTGCAGCAGCTCGGTGAGGGCCTGGGCCTGCTCCGCCGACAGCGATAGCGGCGGCACACCCTGGGCTTCCCGTTCCAGGGCGGCCAGGCGATAGGCGCTGAGCATGCCGGAGGCCTCCATCGGGATGGGATTCACAGATCCATCCATTCTTCTTGGCCGCGGGGCCAGCCTTTGGTGGCGATCGTTGCCAAAGGCCGGCCCAAACCCGACCCATTTCGTAGGCTGGATTGATCCCCCCAGCTGTTGCAGCGCCCGCCTCCGGCCATGATCCCCACCTCCGATTTGCACGTGGTGGAAACCCGGCCGTTGGTTCCCCCCGCCCTGCTGCACCGGGACCTGCCCTTAAGCGAGCGCTCCGTCGCCACGGTGCAGGGGGCCCGCGAGCGGATCAAGGCGATCCTGCGCGGCGACGACCCGCGGCTGCTGGTGATCGTTGGTCCCTGCTCGGTCCACGACGTGGCCGCCGCCAAGGAGTACGCCAGCGCCATCGCCGCCGAGCAAGCGCTCCACAAGGACCAGCTCGAAGTGGTGATGCGGGTGTACTTCGAGAAGCCGCGCACCACCGTGGGCTGGAAGGGCCTGATTAACGATCCCCACCTCAACGGCAGCTACGACATCAACACCGGCCTGCGCCTGGCCCGGGAACTGCTGCTGCACCTGGCCGAACTGGGCCTGCCGGCAGCCACCGAACTGCTCGATCCGGTGGTGCCCCAATACATCGCCGACCTGATCAGCTGGACGGCAATTGGCGCCCGCACCACCGAAAGCCAGACCCACCGGGAAATGGCCTCGGGCCTATCAATGCCGATCGGCTTCAAAAACGGCACCGATGGCAGTGCGATCACGGCGATCAACGCCATGGAGGCCGCCGCCCGCCCCCACCATTTCCTCGGCATCAACCACGAAGGCCAAGCCGCCATCGTCACCACCACCGGCAATCCCGATGGCCACCTGGTGCTGCGCGGCGGCAAGCGCGGCACCAACTACCACGCCGAAGCGGTGCAGGAAGCGGCAGAAGCCCTGGCCAAGGACGGCCTACCGCCCCGGCTGATGGTGGATTGCAGCCATGGCAATTCCAACAAGGATTACCGGCGCCAGGGCGAGGTGGCCGCCCAGGTGGGTGAGCAGCTGGTGGCGGGATCGCGCCACATCATGGGCGTGATGATCGAAAGCCACCTGGTGGCCGGCAACCAGAAGATCCCCTCCGACCTCTCCCAGCTCACCTACGGCCAGAGCATCACCGACGCCTGCATCGACCTGGCGTCCACCCGGGAGGTGCTTGCCGGCCTGGCAGAAGCAATGGCCACGGCCCAGCGGGGTCTAGTCAAGGCCTGACCAGGCTCCAAAGCAGGCCCACCACCAGGGGCACGCTCAAGTTGTCGAGGCCGTAGGCGCTGAGCTGCTCCAGGCCAACGGCCAGCGCCGTGATCAGCAAGATTGCGAGGGCCGCCTGGGGCGGACCGGCCGCCGCCCAGTGCGCCAAGCCCGATCCCGATCCAGCGCCCGCAGGCCCCTGCAGGATCCAAAGCAGGCCCAACACAGTGGCACTGGCGATCGCCATCGCACTGGTGCCCACCAGGGATTTGCGCTGGCCAAGCAGGCTCCAGCTGGGGGATCGCACTAGGGGTCCCAGCAGGCCGGCCAGGCCATCGCCAAAGGCCATCACCAGCACCCCGGCGGCCACGGCCGCGGGCTGGGCGGGCCAAAACAGGGCCAACAGCAGGGTGATCGAGGCGCCGTAGGCGACCGTGCCGTAGCTGGGCCGGCCCACGTCCTCCACCGCTGGTAGCAGGCGAAAGCGATGGTTCAGGGCCGTGAGCAGGGTCACCGCCGCCGCCGCCGGCAAGGCAATCCCGCGCTCGATCTGCAGGACCCAGGCGAGCAACACCACTGGGCCACTGCCCATGTGAACCAGCTTGCGGCTCCACTCCCGCTGCTCGGGCCAGCGGCGGCGCACCAGCAAGGCCAGGGCCAGCAGCCCAGCCAGATAGAGGCCCACCACGGCAATCGCGAGGCTCTGGCCCTGGGGGCCGGATCCAGCCGCGCTAACCACCAGCTCAGGACTTACCAACCGTCTGCGCTTCAGCCAGCGTTGATCATGCCGCCCGCTCGAAGTTGGTCATCATCCGCAGCTTCAGGATCGCCTTGGCTTCCAGCTGGCGCACCCGCTCGCGGGAGACATTGATCTGACGGCCAATTTCGGCCAGGGTGAGGGGCTCACTGCCCTCCAGACCAAAGCGCATCTTGATGATTTTTTGTTCCCGTTCGTTGAGCTGGGACAGCCAGTTGCCGAGGTGCTCCTTCTGGAGCGTGCGGTCCATCGAATCCATCGATTCGCCGCTGGCGGGATCGGCGATCAACTCGCCGAGGGTGCTGCGGTCTTCTTCGCCGCGGGCGTGGGCATCGAGGGAGGCGCAGGGGGCGCTCTGGGAAATGAGATCTTCCAGCTCCTGGGGCGGCATGCCCATGGCATGGGCCAGCTCCAGCCGGTAGGGCTGGCGGCCGAGGCGGTGGGAGAGCTCCCGGCTGATGCGGCGCATCTTCGAGAGCTTTTCGCTCACATGGATCGGCAGGCGGATCGTGCGGGCGCTGTTGTCGATGGCCCGGGTCATGCCCTGGCGGATCCACCAATAGGCATAGGTGGAAAATTTGTAGCCCATGGCCGGGTCGAACTTATCGACGGCCCGCTCCAGGCCGATCGCCCCTTCCTGCACCAGATCGAGCAGCTCCAGGCCCTGGTTCTGGTACTTTTTGGCGACGCTAACGACCAGCCGCAAATTGGCGGCCATCATCCGATCCCGGGCCCGGGTGCCCATGCGGATCTGGTGGCGCTGGCGGGGCGTGATCTGGTCGGCCGGCAAGTCCCGCAGCCGCTTCATCGCCTGCACGTGGTGGGCGAGTTCGATCTCTTCAGCGGGGGTAAGCAGGGGAACACGGCCAATCGTGCTCAGATACCAGCCGACCGAATCAGCCCCTAGCCGCCCACCTTGGCGACTGGCTGCAGCCTTGGCCTGGGCAGGCTTGCGGGCTGGCGCCGATTCACGAGCTGCCGATTTCTCTGAAGCTGAATGCCGCAGCTTCCCAGGAGATAACTCCTGAGGGGGTGAAGACCCCGCGGAATGCTGAGGTGTCCCCATGACCCTCTGACTCCTAATTTGATTTTGGGGGAATGTAGCACTATTGGGTAATTAGCAAGGGTGTCAAATCGGCAGGGTTTCTCGGTTCAGCCCTGCTTTTTGCGGATTTGCCCATCTGGCACCCATCGCCAACGGCATATCTGGCCATCTTGGCCAGACCATGGGCTGATCGAGGTCAGGACTCCGGCACCGCAAGAGTGCGCCAACCCTGCATCAACTCATCTTGAATCCCATGCATCTCGGACTCGGACTGACGCTGGCTGAACTGGCCATCAGGGGCCATATCCCAAGCGCTGCAATTGTCGGCCAGGTAGGCATTCAGGAGATTTTGTAGTTGTTGACGCAGAATTGGCTCCTCGATCGGGGTAACCGCTTCGACCCGTCGATCTAGGTTGCGGGGCATCCAGTCGGCGCTGCCCAAGTACAGCTCGTCATCGCCACCGTTGGTAAACCAGAACACCCTTGAATGTTCGAGAAAGCGGCCAATCACGCTCGAAACACGGATGTTGTCGCTGATCCCGGCTAGCCCAGGCCGCAGGCTGCACATGCCCCGCACCAGCAGGTCGATCGACACGCCGGCCTGGGAGGCGGCATAGAGCCGCTTGATGATGCGGGGATCCACCAAGGAATTCATCTTGGCCTTGATCTGGGCTGGCCGGCCGGCCTGGGCATGGGCCGTTTCCCGTTCGATCAGGGCCTCCATGCCGTTGCGCAGGGTCACGGGGGCCACCAGCAGCTTGCGGAAGCTCTGCTGTTTGGAGAAGCCGGTGAGGTAGTTGAACAGCTCGGCCAGGTCCTGGCCCAGTTCCGGCCTGGCCGTGAGCAGGCCCAGGTCGGTGTAGAGGTTGGAGGTTTTTGAGTTGTAGTTGCCCGTGCCGATGTGGGCGTAGCTGCGCAGCCGGTCCTTTTCCTTGCGCACCACCAGGGTCACCTTGGTGTGGGTCTTGAGGCCCAGTACCCCATACACCACATGGACACCGGAGCGCTCCAGCTGGCGGGCCCACTGGATGTTGTTGTCCTCGTCGAAGCGGGCCTTGAGCTCCACCAGGGTCATCACCTGCTTGCCGTTTTCGGCCGCCCGGATCAGGGCGGCGATGATCGGCGAGTTCTTGGAGGTGCGATAGAGGGTCATCTTGATCGCCAACACCGAGGGGTCATCGGCGGCCTGGTTGATGAACTCCTCCACCGAGGTGGAAAACAAATCAAAGGGATGGCAGAGCAACACATCGCCGCGCCGCAGCACCGAGAAAATGCTGCGAAATTCCTCCGGCTTGATCGAGCCATCGTCGAGTTGGCTCTTCTGGGCCCGGGCCAGGGCCGGGGCCGTGCGGCCCATGAAGGGCCTGTCCTTCAGCTGGGGCAGGGGCACCGCCTGCAGGCTCATCAGGTCATCGAGACCGAGGGGACCATTGATCCGGTAGAGGTCCTGGGGCTCCACCGCCGTGCCTTCAATCAGCAGGTCCACCACCTCCTGGGGCATCTCGTTGGCCACCTCCAGGCGCACCACCTCGCCACCTAGGCGGCGTTTGCGCAGGCCCTCCTGCAGGGCCAGCATCAGGTCGTCGGCTTCGAGATCCCGCAGTTCCAGGTCGGCGTCGCGGGTGACGCGGAAGAAGTAGTGGCCCTCCACCACCATGCCCGGGAACAGGCGCTGCAGGTTGAAGGACACCACCTGCTCCAGGGGCACGGCGGTGAACACCGGCGCTGGACGGCGTTCGCAGAGGTCGGTGGGAATCTGCACAAACCGGGGCAGGTTCTTCTGGGGCACCTTGATCCGGGCAAACTGAAGCTGGCCCGTGTCGGGATCGCGGATCAGGGCGGCGATATTGAGGCTGAGGTTGCTAATGAAGGGAAAGGGATGGGCCGGATCCACGGCCAGGGGCGTGAGGACCGGAAAGATCGCCTCGTTGAAATAGGTATTGACCCAATCTTTTTGATTGCCGTTCAACCGTTCGTAATCGAGCAGTTGCACGCCATGCTCAAACAGTTGGTGTTTGAGATAGAGGCGGTAATGGGCCTGCTGCTGGTCCAAAAGGGGTTGCAGCGCCGCCTGGATGTGGTCGAGCTGCTCCTGGGGCGTCAGGCCGTCATCGCTGAGGGTGGTGATGCCGTGCTCCACCTGGGACTTCAGCGAAGCCACCCTCACCATGAAGAACTCATCGAGGTTGTTGCTGAAAATGGCGCTGAACTT
>JAEMQZ010000084.1 GCA_016463595.1 Synechococcales cyanobacterium SupBloom_Metag_052
GGCCGCCGCCATTGGCGGGGTTGGTCGAGAACTCCTGGGGGCTGGGGGCTGCGGCTCCAGCGGCAGCCCCAGGGGCGGCGCCGAAGGAGGCCGCGCCGGCGCCGGCCAGGGGATGGAGGCGCGAGAGGGTGAATTCGGCCCGCTTCTCTTTCACTCCGTCCTGGCGGGTCACGGTGTTCATGCGCAGGCGGCCTTCCAGGACCAGGCGCTGGCCCACCTGTACCCGGTTCTGCAGGTCCTGGGCCAGGCTGCCCCAGCCCACAACCTTCAGCTGGCCGGGGGGATCATCCGGACGCAACCCCTCAATTTGCACGGCCATCTCGGCCACGGGGGTCTGGTTGTCCTGGGTGTAACGCACCTGGGGTGCTTCGATCACCTCCACCTCCAGCAAGCATTGGTTCACGGATCAGGAGTTCGCCAAGGAGTCCCATCCTGATGCACGGTCCCGAAATCCACCAGGGGCTAGCGGCTGACGCCGGCCAACCTTTTCGAGCTGGCCAACCACTTGGGCCCGAGCCGCCCCACCCGCCACCGGCTGGGGCGATCTGGCTAGTGAGTGGCATCGGCGAGGGGCCCCGGCTGGCCAGAGCCTTGCTGGCGCGGGGCTGGCGCCTGCGGGTGAGTGTGGTGGGCGAGGCGGCGGGCCGGGCCTACGACCGCCATCCCGCCCTGGAGCTGCAGGTGGGGGCCCTGGCCGGCTCCGAGGCCATCGCTGCCGCCCTCGTGGCGGCGCGGCGCCACGGGGGCGGCTTTCGTTGGGTCGTGGATGGCAGCCATCCCTTTGCCGAGCGAATTAGCGCTGATCTCCTGGCCGCCTGCAGGCACCTAGACCAGCCCCTGCTGCGCCTGCAACGGCCCCCGGTCCCGGTCCCGATCCAGGCGGAGGCGGCATCAACGACTCTGTTGGAAAGCACTGGTGCTGGCAGCAGCCTTTCCCGAGGGAGCATGGGCCTGCCCAGGCGCCAAGTGCTCGGCAGCCTGGCAGATCTCGCTGGCCTCGACCTGGGCGGCAAACGGCTGCTGCTGGCGATCGGGGCGCGACGGCTGGGGGAGGCCCTGGCCCATAGCCCAGCTAAGGGCCATTTCGCCCGTATCCTGCCCAATCCCGCGGCCCTAGCCCTGGCCCGGGCCGCGGGATTGGAAGATGGCCAGCTGGCCTGCTTGCATCCCGCTGGGGCGGCTACCCCAACGCCTGGCGCGATCGAGCGGGCCCTGTGTCGCCGCTGGGGCATTGATGCGGTGCTATGCCGCCAATCCGGCGGTATCACCGAGACGCTCTGGAGTGAGCTTTGCGTTGACCTGGGCCTTGAGCTGCTGTTACTGCGCCAGCCCCGCGGCGGCGATCACCAGCCGGGCCTGGAGTTCCCGGCCTTGCTGGAGGCCTTGGGCTATCCAGCCTGACTCCCTAATGCTTGGGGGTCCCAGGCTTCTGAGCCTCGCCCCAGGGGGGGCCAGGCTCAGAAGCTGAGGCCCAGGTGGTCTGCGGCCAACTGGCGCAGGCTCCCTTGGCTGCGGGGACCAAGCTGGGTCACCACCTGGCCGGCACAGAGGGAGCCGAGGCGGCCGCAGGTCTCCAGATCTAGGCCCCGGGTGTAGGCCTGTAAGAAGCCCGCCGCATAGAGGTCGCCGGCGCCGGTGGTGTCCACCAGCTCGCCGAGGCGGAAGGGTTCGATCGGGTGGCTTTGGTCGCCCGCGAGCACTAGGGAGCCGAGCTCACTGCGGGTCAGGGCCGCCACCTGGCAGCGGCCTCGCACCTGATCGACGGCCTCCTCAAAACTGTTCGCTTTGTAGAGGGCGATGATCTCCATTTCGTTGGCGAACAGCACATCGACATGGCCATCGACCAGCTCCTGGAAGCTGTCCCGGTGCCGTTCAACGCAGAAGGCATCGGAAAGGGAGAGGGCCACCTGGCCCCCCTGGGCGCGGATCAGTTCGGCCGCAGCGATGAAGGCCCGCTTGGCCGCTTCGCTGTCCCAGAGGTAGCCCTCCAGATACAACAACTTGGCGTCGGCCACCATCTGTAGGTCCAGGTCAGCCGGATCCAGGCCCACGGAGGCCCCCAGGTAGGTGCACATCGTGCGCTGGGCATCTGGGGTGACCAGGATCAGGCAACGGGCGGTCGAGGGACCGCTGCTGGCTGGGGGGGTCTGGAAGCTGGCGCCAACGGCGCGGATGTCGTGGGCAAAGATGGCGCCCAGTTGGTCATCGCGCACTCGGCCGATGAAGCCGGCCCTGCCCCCTAGCTGGGCGATGCCGGCCAGGGTGTTGGCGGCTGAGCCGCCGGAGGTTTCCAGGCCCGGGCCGATGCTGGCGTAGAGCCGCTGGGCTTCGGTCTCATCCACCAAGGCCATGGTGCCTTTGGTCAGGCCGAGGTTGTCGAGGACGTCGTCCTCCGCCTTGACCAGCACATCAACAATGGCGTTACCAATGCCAACGACATCAAAGCGGGGCCCGTCGGTGGGGCGGGGCGGGGCGGACTCAGGCACGGGCAACGGACACGGGCAAAGGGATGGGGATTGGCCCAGAGATAGGAACCGCTCAGGCGCTCAATAGGGCCCGCTTCGGACCATGGATCGGATCTTCGATCACGATCGTTTGGTCCCTGTTAGCGCCCAAGGAGACGATCGCGATCGGCACCTCCATCAGTTCGGCCAGGAAGCGCAGGTAGGACATCGCCTTGGCGGGTAGTTCCTCGAGCTTGCGGCACTGCTCGGTGGAGCATTCCCAGCCGGGCAGGGTTTCAAAGATCGGCTGGCAGCGGGCGAAATCTTCGGCGCTGCTGGGAAAATGCTCGATGCGCTGGCCATCGAGTTCGTAGGCGACGCAGACCTGGATCTCATCGAGCTCATCGAGCACATCGAGCTTGGTGATCGCCAGGCAATCGAGGCCGTTCACCGCCACCGCATAGCGGCCGATCACGCCGTCAAACCAGCCGCAGCGACGGCGGCGGCCGGTGGTGGTGCCGTATTCACCGCCCCGGTCACAGAGGTGGTCATTGAGGCTGCCCTGCAGTTCGGTGGGGAAGGGGCCCTCGCCCACCCGGGTGGTGTAGGCCTTGGCCACGCCGATCACCCGGTCGATCAGGGTTGGGCCCACGCCCGCCCCGATGCAGGCGCCGCCGGAGATTGGGTTGGAGGAGGTGACGTAGGGGTAGGTGCCGTGGTCGAGGTCGAGCAGGGTGCCCTGGGCGCCCTCAAACAGGATGTTCTTGCGGGCCCGGGCTGCCTGGTGGATCGTGCGGATGCAGTCGACCACGTGGGGGGCCAGGCGCTTGCCGTAGGCGGCGTATTCGGCGATCACCGCCTCGTAATCGAGCGGTTCGATTCCGTAGACCCGTTCCAGCAGCAGGTTCTTCTCAGCCAGGGGGCCGGCGAGGCGGTCCCGCAGTCGGTCCTCATCGAGCAGGTCAATGACGCGAATGCCGTTGCGCTCGGCCTTGTCGGCGTAGGTGGGACCAATGCCCCGGCCGGTCGTGCCGATGCGGCGGTCGCCCCGCCGCTGCTCCATCGCCTGGTCGAGCAGGCGGTGGTAGGGCATGGTCACGTGGGCCGTGGAGGCCAGCTTCAGGCCTTGCACGCCAATGCCATTCTCGGCCAGCATGTCGAGCTCGCCCAGCATCACCTTGGGATCCACCACCGTGCCGGAGCCGATCAGGCAGGTGGTAGCGGGATACAGGATCCCCGATGGAATCAGGTGCAGCTTGAGCACCTTGTTGTCCACCACGATCGTGTGACCGGCATTCACTCCGCCCTGGTAGCGGACGACCACATCGGCCGAACGACTAAGGAGATCGGTGATCTTGCCCTTCCCCTCGTCACCCCACTGAGCACCGATGACGACAACGTTGGCCAAGGACAAGGCGGCCTGGAGCCGCAACTGAGCACAACTTGCGAGCTTCTCAGATCACCGGTCCCTTCGTCAAAGAAAGGGCCAGCAAAAAGCGGTCCGTGGGGACCGCTTGCCGACAATTAGGCGCCGCTTTCGCTTCGACAAGCCAACCGCAGCTGCCTGCTAGGGCCTCAGGCGCCGCGCACAACGCTGGCTTCAGCCCGTTTGAGTTCCTTGTCGATGCGAGCCTTGAGTGCCTCGGGCAGGGGGCGGTTGGCGTAGTTGGTGTAGTGACCCGCCAGGGAGTTGATGGCGGTCTGCATCGTGGTGAAGGAGGCCAGCCCATTGACCTTGGCCTGGGGCCGGTAGCGGGCCAGATAGGTGGTGACCAGGGAGCGGGCTTCGGTTTCAGCCGCGGCGCGCTCGGGATCCTCAGCGCTAATGGCAATCGTGGCGAGCAGCCGTTCTGCAACGGTCATGGTGTCCTCGACGTAGTTACCGCTCAGGGGTCCGCCGGCTGAGGAGCAGGCCGTCAGGGCCAGGCTGAGGCTGAGGCACACCGCCATTAGGGAGGCCATCACACGACGCCATCCAGCTGCCATGGGGATCGGGGGAGAGAAGGGGACCATCCTAGGCAAGTCCCGGGTACCAATCCCCGTGGCGCCTGGGGCCCAGGGTCGGCTAACCCCGATCAGGTCAGCCAAGCGCCCCGGGGCCTCAGGCCAGCAGGCCGGAGCGCTCCGCCGCGATCAGGCCGGGCAGTTCTGCAAGCAGATCCCCAGCTGCCAGCTCCCGCTTGAGGCTGCCCTGGCGCTGAACCAGTTCCACTTGGCCGTCCTTGGCGCCGCGGCCCACCACCACCCGCCAGGGGATGCCGAGCAGGTCGGCGTCCTTGAACTTGACGCCAGCCCGCTCATCGCGGTCATCGAGCAGGGCATCGAGTCCGGCCGCCAGCAGGTTGGCGTAGAGCTCTTCGCCCAGCTGGCGTTGGCTGGGCTCCTGGAGGTTGGCAATCACCACGATCACCTCAAAGGGGGCGATCGCCACGGGCCAGCAGATGCCGTTGCTGTCGTGGTTCTGTTCCACGGCGGCCTGGGCCAGGCGGGAGACGCCGATGCCGTAACAGCCCATCCAGAGGGCTTCTTCGGTGCCGCTTTCGTTGGTGAAGCGGGCGCCGAGGGCTTCCGAATATTTGCGACCTAATTGGAAGATGTGGCCCACCTCGATGCCGCGGGAGGCCACGAGAGTTTGCTTGGAATCGTGCAGGCAGCGATCGCCCGGCTGGGCGGCGCGAAGATCCACTGCCTCTGGCTTGAGCCCCAGGCCCGCCCAGCTAGCTCCAACCCGGTGAAGATCTGGGCTGTTGCCGCCACACACGAAAGAATCCAGCTCGGCGGCCGTGGGATCGGTCAATCGCAGCAGCTTCGGCAGCAGCCGGCCCTGGGGCTTGGTCCCTAGGCCCGCAGCTGGCCCTGTCGTGGCCGCCAGGGTGGCGTCGCTGAGGTCCGGGCCGAGGTAGCCAAAGGGGATGGCGGCCAGATCCAGGAGCAATCGCTCGGTCCTGATTAGTTCGGGCGTTAGCGGTTCGATCGACAACAGGGCTCCTTGGGCTGGCGCCAGCCGGGCGCTGACCGCATTCGCCAGTTTCACGTCATTGAGGCGCTGGTCGCCCCGCACGCTCACCAGCACCGGCTGCAGGCTGCCATCGGCGCAGCGGGCCAGCAGCAGCAGCACCTTGACGATCTGGCTTGGATCGAAGCCATGGGCGGCAGCGAGGGCTTCGATGCTGCTTTGGCCGGGGGTTTCCAACTCTGTGCAGGGCTGGGCCGCCAGGGGCACGGCCCCTGGAGCCAGGGACACGGCCCGTTCCTGGTTGGCCGCGTAGCTGCCATCACCGCTGCTGAGGATCAGGTCCTCACCGGCCTCGGCAGTAACCATGAACTCCTGGCTAGCGGAGCCGCCGATGGCGCCGCTGTCGGCCTCCACCGCCACGGTTTTGAGACCGCAGCGACTAAAAATTCGCCGGTAGGCCCGGTCCATCTCGCCGTAGCACTCCCTCAGGCTGGCCTCATCAGCATGGAAGGAATAGCCATCCTTCATGATGAATTCGCGGCCGCGCATAAGCCCGAAGCGGGGCCTAATCTCGTCACGGAATTTGGTTTGGATTTGATAAAGATTTACCGGTAATTGCCGGTAGGAGCGCAGTAGATCGGCGGCTAGGGCCGTGATCACTTCCTCATGGGTGGGGCCTAGGCCCAGCTCCCGCCCTTGGCGATCACTGAGGTGGAACATGATCCCCTCCCCGGCCGTGTAGCCGCTCCAGCGGCCGCTGCGCTCCCAGAGCTCGGCTGGCTGCAGCTGCGGCAACAGGGTTTCCAGGGCTCCAGTGGCGTTGAGTTCCTCGCGCACGATCGCCGAGATTTTCTGCAACACCCGAAATAGCAGGGGCAGGTAGGCGTAGATGCCGGAGGCCACCCGGCGGATGTAGCCGGCCCGCAGCAGCAGCTTGTGCGAGGGGATTTCGGCTTCGGCCGGGTCGTCCCGCAACGTCACCAGCATCAGGCGGGAGACGCGCATGGCAGCCACAGAGCACTGGGTCGGAACCTATCACCGCAGCCCGGGGCGCTGGCCCATCCCGGCCCGGATCGGGGAGCCCAACTGCACCGAAATGGCTAGTTCAGGCGCCAGAAAGGCTGCTACCTTCGATCCCGATTGTCTTAAATTCGTCTCACATGATCGGCTATCCCTTGGGCGGCGATGGACAGGCCCCAGCCGCCCAAGGC
>JAEMQZ010000085.1 GCA_016463595.1 Synechococcales cyanobacterium SupBloom_Metag_052
GTCCCATCCCCCGTTTCCTTGGCCCCGGTCCCTTGGCCCCGGTGCCTGGTCCGATCCCAGTCCCGCCAATACCACCCTTAGATGGGGCTACGACGACGAGCTGCCTCCGGTGGATTGGCGCCGTTGGCTCCAGCCAGCCTGGATTCGGGACGTACCCTTGGCCGGTCCCGTTGGTTCTGCCCATGCTGACCCGCTCCCTGCTGCTGGCTGCCACCCCCTTGCTGCTCTCCTTTGGCGCGGCTGCCCAAGCGGCCCCAAAGTGCCAGTTTCTGCAGCCCATTGGCGGCAACGGCGTTACCCCAATTGTGGCCAAATCGGTGAGCCGCGGCAAGCTAATTGGCCGTCCCAACTGGAACACCGATTTCATCGTTAACCAGCCCTACAGCAGCTTCAAATTCTTCTTCACAGCCAATTCAGCTGATCCTGGCGCCCTATATCCCGTTTCTGGCTTCATGAAGTTCAGCGATGGCAGCAACCTCCAGGTCATCAACGAAACGATGAATCCGCCGATCGGCACGGGCCGCATGTTTGGCCCCTTCCCAGCTATCCCAGGCAAGCAGGCCAGCCAAATGAACTTCAAGGTGGGGAACAGTGATGATCCCGGCTCCCTGGGCTTTAGCTACCGCATCTCCGTGCAGGGTTGTACCGGCACCTAAGCCTTCCCAGCGGTCCTAAGGACAGAACCTCTCTGCCGTGCTGCTCAACGGAGGGCCAGTCCTTTTTCGGGCCAGCTGGGTCCTGACCCGGTTGGCCTTTTTTCTGCGAATAAGAGCGTGTCCAGCCATACCCGGAGCCAGCCCTTTCGCTCCCTAGGGTTGGGGTGTGACTATCCCGATCCGACCCCGCAGCCTGGCTCTCCTTGGTGGGGGGGTTGTGGTGCTGTTGCTGCTTACCCGGGGCTGCTGGCCCCAGGGGGATGATTCCAAGCGCAAACCGGCGGTTTTGGTGTCCCTGGCGCCGGTGGGCTTGGGCGATTTCGATGAAACGTTCCCGATCACGGGCGAGGTCAAACCGCTGGCTTCTGCAGCGATCCGCTCCCAAGTTTCGGGGGTGGTGCAGAGGGTCTATTTCCGCGAGGGCCAAGAAGTGGAAGCCGGCCAGCCCCTGATTGGCATTGACCCCAGCCCCTGGCAGGCGGCCCTCAACCAGGCGATCGCCAACCGCAATAAGGCCATCGCTAAGGAACGGGTAGCCCGGGCTGAAGTGCAACGCAGCCGGGCTGAAGCCCGCCTTGCCCGCCAACGGGCCAACCGCTATGGCTCCCTTGGCACCCAGGGGGCGGTCAGTGTTGACCTGGCTGAGCAGTTCCGTAGCCAGGCCCTCTCCCTGGAAGCCACGGTCACCAGCCGCGAAAGCGAGGTGGAAAGTACCCGGGCCGACCTGGCGGCTGGCCGCGCCGCCGAAGCCAACGCCCGGCTCAACCTGGAGCGCACCACAATCCGCTCACCGATCCGGGGCCGGGCCGGCCAGTTGCGGTTGACCGCCGGCAACCTGGTGCGCGAGGCCGAGGACCGGCCCCTCCTGGTGGTCAACCAGTTTCGGCCGATCACGGTGCAATTTGCCGTGCCCCAAAGGCTGATCCCTCGCCTGGAGCTGGGGCTCAAGGTGAAGTTGGCTGCCGGTGATTGGGGCCAGGTGAGTTCGATCGATAACGCCGTTGACCCGAGCACGGGCACCACGGCCGTTAAGGCCACCTTTGCCAACCGCTCCCAGCACCTGGTGCCCGGTGCCTATGTGAAGGGTTCCCTTCAGCTGGAGCGCCTCCTGCAGGTGGTCTTCATTCCCCAGGTCGCCATCCAGAGCGGCCAAAAGGGTCCGTTTGTCTATGTGGCCCAAGCCAAAGAGGCCAAAGGCAAAGAAGCCAAAGGCATGGTCGCCCAGCCCCGCCAGCTCCAGCTCGGTCCCACAAGTGGTGAGCAGGTGGTGGTCAAGGCCGGCCTGCGCCCGGGGGAGATGGTGGTGGTTAAGGGTCAGTTTGCCCTCAGCCCTGGCTCCACGATTCGCCTGGCCAAACAACAGAGCGGGCAAGGTTCGAAGTGATGGGCTCGTTTAGTGAGCGGCTGATTCGCAGACCGATCACCACGATCCTGTTAATGGTCGCCCTAGTGATCTTTGGAGTGGTGGGCTATGCCCGTCTGCCGATTAGCGACCTGCCCAGCATCGATTTTCCCACCCTGCAGGTGAATGTCTCCCTGCCGGGGGCCAGTCCCACCACCATGGCCACCTCGGTGGCCACCCCCCTGGAGCAGCAGTTTTCCAGCATCGCCGGCATTACCGAGATGGGCTCCAGTAGCGGCCAGGGGAGTAGCCAGATCACCCTCCAGTTCAACCTGGATCGGGATATCGATGCGGCCGCCCAGGATGTGCAAACGGCCATCAGCCAGGCAGCGCGCCAGTTGCCGGCAGATTTGCCCTCGCCCCCCTCGATTCGCAAGGTGAATCCGGCTGAGCAACCGATCCTTTATTTGGTGCTCACTTCCGATCTGTTGCCCCTCTCCGAGGTCACCCAGGTGGCCCAGGTGCGGATCGCCCAACGGCTCTCGACCCTCGATGGGGTTTCCCAGGTGCAGCTCTTTGGCGCCCAGAAATATGCCGTGCGCATTCGCGTTGATCCCCAGGCCTTGAGCGCTAAAGGCATTGGCCTCGACCAGGTCAATGCGGCGGTGCGGGCCGGTAATTCCAACCAACCCACCGGCAACCTCTTCGGCAAACGCCAGACCGTCAGTGTCCAGGACAACGGCCAGCTCAATAATGCGGCTGCCTACCGCCAGCTGGTGGTGGCCTACCGCAATGGATCGCCGGTGCAGCTGGGCGAGGTAGCCGAAGTGCTGGATAGCGTCAATAGCGATCGCAGCGCTAGTTGGTATAACGGCAGCCGCTCGATTGTGGTGGCGGTGCAACGTCAGAGCGGCAGTAACACCGTGGCGATTGCCGATGCCGTGCATGCCCTGCTGCCCAGCTTGCGGGCCCAATTACCAGGCGCGATTGAACTGCAGGTGTTGTTTGACCGATCTGAAGGGATCCGCGAGGCGATCCACGATGTGGAATTCACCCTGGTGGTGACGGTCGCCCTGGTGGTGGCTGTTGTCGCCCTTTTCCTTGGCACAGGCATCACCACCGCCCTGCCGGCCCTGGCGATTGCGGTGTCCCTGATTGGCACCTTTGGGGGGATGGCCCTTTTGGGCTACTCCCTCGACAACCTGTCCCTGATGGCCCTCACCCTCAGCGTGGGCTTTGTGGTGGATGACGCGATCGTGATGGTGGAGGCGATTGTGCGGCGCCAGGAGGAGGGCGAGAACCGCTGGCAGGCGGCTTTACAAGGCGCCCGGGAAATCGGCCCCACGATCCTGTCGATGACCCTGTCCTTGGTGGCAGTTTTTATTCCGATCCTGTTTCTCGGTGGCTTGCTGGGCCGCCTGTTCCGGGAATTTGCCGTCACCCTCAGCCTGGCGATCCTGCTCTCGGGCGTTGTGGCCCTCAGCCTCACGCCGATGCTGGCGGCCCGACTGCTGCCCGAACCCGGCGTTGCACTGCGCGGCAACCCCCTGCTGCAGCGGTTTGATCGTTTGTTTGAGCAGCTCAGCCGCGGCTATGGCCTCAGCCTGGCGACGGCCCTGCGCCGTCCCCGGCTTGTGCAGATGGTGTCGGCCGGCCTGCTGTTACTCACCATTGTGCTGTTCCTGCTGGTGCCTAAGGGGTTCATTCCCGATGCCGACACCGGCCAGCTCACGGTCAACACCCAGGCGGCTGAGGGCACCTCCTTTGAGGAGATGGCTGCCATGCAGACCATCCTGGCCCGCAAGCTTCAGGCCAACCCAGCGATCGCTGGGGTGAACAACACGGTGGGTTCGGGTGGACCCAATTCCACGGCCAATAACGGCCGGCTTTTCCTTAAATTGAAGCCCCGCTCCGAACGCAACCAGTCTGCGGCGGCCCTGGCCCGCAGCCTGCGCCGGGAGGTGAACAGCATTGCGGGCCTGCGCGGCTTTGTCAGAGTGCCGGCGGCCGTGAATGTGGGGGCCGTGCAAAGCCGCGCCCAATATCAATACAGCCTGCAGGCGATCGATCAAGACGCCCTGCTCGAAGCCTCTCCCGAGTTTGAGCAGCGCCTGCGCAGGCTCCCAGGCCTCAGTGATGTCAGTAGCGACCTGCAATCCCATAACCCCCAGCTCGAGATCACGGTTGATCGCGATCGGGCCGCCAGCCTGGGCGTTGACGCCAGCGCCGTGCAAACGGCCCTGCGCAGTGCCTATGGCGACCAGCAGGTATCTACCATCTACCGCTCCGATGGCCAATTTCCGGTGATTTTGGGGGTCAATCTGGACGCCCAGAACAGTCCAGCCGACCTGGATCTGTTAACGGTGCGCAATGCCCAGGGCCGCCTGATTCCCTTTTCCACCCTGGCCAGTAGTCGCCGCACGGCCACGGCCCTTACGGTTAATCACACCGACCAGCTGCCATCGGTCACCTTCTCCTTCAATATCAATCCTGGAGTCTCCCTCGATACGGTGACTGCCGAAATTCGAGCCCTTGCCGAGCAGTTGTTGCCCGTTGGAACCACCGGCGCCTTTGTGGGGTCAGCCAAGGTGTTTGAACAGTCCGTCTCGGGTCTGGGCTGGTTGCTACTCGCCGCCGTGTTGGTGATCTATCTGGTGCTGGGCATTCTCTACGAAGACCTAATCCATCCCCTCACCATTCTCACCAGTCTCCCCTCTGCGGCCGTAGGCGGGCTGGCAACCTTAATGCTATTTGGCTCAGAATTAAATCTCTACAGCACCATCGGCCTGGTTTTGTTGATCGGCATTGTCAAGAAAAACGGGATCATGATGGTGGATGCTGCTATTAGCAAAAGGCGCCAAGGGGCTGGCCTCAAACAGGCGATTCTCAGCGCTTCGATGCTGCGTTTTCGTCCGATCACGATGACTACTCTTGCGGCAATTGTGGGCACCCTGCCGATCGCAATCGGTTGGGGAGCCGGCGCTGAAACCCGCCGCTCGCTTGGCCTTGTAGTAGTGGGGGGCTTGATTCTCTCCCAGCTCGTTACGCTGTATATCACCCCCGTGTCCTATGTGCTTGCGGAACGGTTGGCGCGGCGTCTGGGGCTCCGTAAGAGCCAGGAGCAGGGCTTGGACCAAACAAGCTGATCGTCCAGCCATTGTTTTGCGCAACCCATTGGTTTGCGCAACCCATTGACGGATCCGCAAAAACTGAGCTTGCCCTCGTTCAATCCAAAAAAAAGCAGGGTATTGCTACCCTGCGGATCCCCATCTTGATGATGCTGGGGCGTGGATCAGCCCACCCAGCGTTTCGGCAAGTTGGCCACCACCAGATGGCGCTGGCTATCAATTTGCAACCAGCCTTCCTCGCGCAGCTGGCCGAGCACCCGGGTCACGGTCACCCGGGTGGTGCTCAGGGCGCTAGCCAGATCCTGGTGGGTCAGGCGCAGATTCAGCTTTAAGCCTTCATCGCAGGGTTGGCCATAATCTGCTGCCAGGAGTTCGAGAAAGCCGCGCAGGCGCTCTTCAACCCGGCGTAATCCCAGGAGACCGATCAGGGCTTCCGATTGGCGCATGCGACTGGTGGTAGCCCGAAGCAGGGCCATGGCCAGGTAGGGGGTTTGCTCGATCTCATCGAGGCTGAAGCAGAGCAAATCGCTATCGGCCAGGGTTCTGGCCTCATAGGCCTCCACATTGCTCATCGGCTCACCGAAGGGTTCATTCGGTCCGGCGAGGCCCAGGAGCAGTTCGTCGCCATGGATGGAAATGGCGCCCAGTTTCACCATCCCCCGCACCACTAGCCAAATGCTGTTGCGCAGTAAGGGAACCGCGCTTCCAGCCGAGAGGTGGACCAGGTTGCGCTTGTGATAGGTGTCTTCCAGAAGGACACGGAGCTGGTCTTGGCGGCTGGAGTCACGGGGTGGCGTGAACACCATGGCGCATCCTTGCAGTGGGATCGTAATACTGTATGGAGCAACACTTCTGTCTGAGCAAAGCCCTGGTGTGCGCCTGGTTAAGTTCTGGTTAGCGCTTCAAGGTAAAAGCAGCCGGCCAAAAAAAAAGGAGCCAGTGAAGGCTCCTTAATTGAAGGATGGATCAGTTGAAATTTCCGGGGAAGGAAAAAGTTTTCTAAGCAGCTATTTAGGAGCTGGATAGATTCAGATCCACTTGCCGGTCAATCGCTAACTTTGCCAATAGCAGCCTTGGCCTTCTTGAGAATGTCACCGCGGAGAGGCACATACCCCAAGTTATCGGCGAGGCCCTGGGACTTGTTGTTCAGCATGTGCGCGAACACTTCCCTCAAATCACCAGCCTTGGATCCGTTGCCGTTTTTGTAGGCAAGAACCCAGGTGAGGGTGCTGATCGGGTAGCTCTGGGCGCCGGGAGGATTGGGCTCTTCTCCAGCCAGGTCACTATCAAGGGTGATGCCGTTGAGGGCAGCGCTACCACTCTTGAAGTTAGGCTTGACGAAGTTGCCAGCCCGGTTCTGGACGGCAGCTGCCTTGAGCACTCCCTTAACAAAGGACTGGTTCACATAACCGATCGAACCAGGGGTGTTGTTGAGCACGCCGGCAACGCCGTCATTGCCCTTGCCGCCCACGCCCACGGGCCA
>JAEMQZ010000086.1 GCA_016463595.1 Synechococcales cyanobacterium SupBloom_Metag_052
ATTTGATGAATCGCTCGACAACCTGGTGCGCCAGGGGGTCGTGACCCCAACGGAGAGCAGCCAGATCCGCCAGGGGGGGGCCCTGGTACCGATCGATGTGCCAGCCCAGCAGCAGGCGTGCCGAACCGGCGCCCTCTCGGAGCAGGAATGCCGGGTCGGCTTCGCCGTGCGCTGGCGGCGCCATGGCCCGAGCGGCCTGGCCGGTGGGCTAGCGGGTGGTCTGGACAGGCGGTTGGGGGAAGGCCTGCTGCCGCCGCCAATCTCGGTGCCGGTCTCGGCCCTACTGGCAGGCGGTGAGGGCAGCTTCAGCCTCTCGAGCGTCTTTCGAGTCACGCCCAGGCCCTTGCCCCTAGCTGGCAATGGTGATCGCCTGATGCTCTTGCCCGTGGTCGGCTCAGCGATCACCACGAGCACCTTTGGCTATCGGCTGCATCCCTTGCTGGGCAGCTGGCTGATGCATGCCGGCCGCGACCTGGCGGCCCCAGAAGGCACCCCCGTAGTAGCGGCCCTCTCGGGGCGGGTGACGGCCAGCGGCCCCGCGGGCGGCTATGGCCTGGCGGTGGAGCTAGAGCACCGGCGCCCCCTGCGCCGCACCCTCTACGGGCACCTCTCGGAGCTCTACGCGCGTCCGGGCGACTGGGTGCGGCAAGGCGAGGTGATCGGCCGGGTCGGCAGCACGGGCCTCAGTAGCGGGCCCCACCTGCACTTCGAGGTGCGCCAGCCGGCCAATGGCGGCTGGGTGGCCGTGGAGCCGGGCGAACTGGATCCCGGCCGGGGCCTGGCCGGCCAGGATGTGGTGGCCCAGTTAATGGGCCAGTTGCTCCAGAGCCTGGAGCGGCCCAAGGCCCCAGCTAATGGACAGGCCAAAACCAAGGCCGGCTGAACGGACAACTAACCGGCTTCAGGGGTTGGCGCTGTCGCTAAGTAGGCGCCCGTCGTGGAACTGCACTAGGCGGCTGGCCCGCTCGGCCACCTCCTGTTCGTGGGTGACGATCAGGATCGTCATGCCCTGGCGATGGAGCTCGCCAAACAGATCCAGCACCTCCGCGGTGGTGCGGGAATCGAGGGCGCCTGTGGGTTCATCGGCCAGCAGCAGGCCTGGCTGGTTGATGATCGCCCTGGCCACGGCCACCCGCTGCTGCTGACCGCCGGAGAGCTGGTTGGGCTTGTTGTGCAACCGCTGGGCCAGGCCAACCCTTTCGAGGGCCGTAATCGCCCGCTGGCGCCGCTCCTCGGCCGAAAGGCCGGCATAGATCATCGGCAGGATCACGTTGTCGAGGGCACTCATTTCCGCCAGCAGATGAAACTGCTGGAAGACAAAGCCCAGTTCCCGGTTGCGCAGGTCGGCCAGGGCGTCATCGGAGAGATCCTGCACCGCCGTGCCATTGAGGCGGTAACTGCCGCTGCTGGGGCGATCGAGGCAACCAAGGATGTTCATCGCCGTGCTCTTGCCTGAGCCAGAGGTGCCCATCACCGCCAGGTACTCGCCCCGTTGCACCCGCAGGGTGAGGTCGTCGAGGGCGACAACAGCCGTATCCCCGGTGCCATACATCTTGCTGATGTGGCTCAGTTCAGCAACGCAATCGTTCAAGGAAGGCCTAACTCAAGGAAGTGGCATTGGTGGCCAGGGTGATCGCCCGCTGCAGCATCGGTGTGCCGGTAACCGCCGTGCTGGCCCAACTGAATACTGGGTTGGAGAGAATGCCACCGACAGCCGTAATTACCACGCAGGTAATCAGGGCAGCCCGCAGGGGCTGCATGCCTTCAACGGCCCAGGTGATCGGCGGATAGGACTTGACCACATCGGAGGCCTCCTGGGGTTCTTTCACCACCATCATCTTGATCACAGAGATGTAGTAGTAGATCGACACCACCGAGGTGACCAGGCCGACCACCACAAGCAGGTATTGGTGATCGGCCCAGCCGGCAAAAAACAGATAGATCTTGGCGAAAAAGCCCAGCATCGGCGGGATGCCGCCCAGGGAGAGCAGGCAAAGGCTGAGGCCCAGGGTGATCAGGGGATCCTTTTGATAGAGACCGGCGTAGTCGGAGATGCGATCACTGCCGGTGCGAAGCGAGAAGAGAATGATGCAGGCAAAGGCCCCCAGGTTCATGAATAGGTAGGCCGCCATATAAAGCACCATGGCGGCAAAGCCATCTTTGGTGCCGCAGACCAGGCCGATCATGACGAAGCCCGCCTGGCCGATCGAGCTGTAAGCCAGCATCCGCTTCATCGAGGTCTGGGCCAGGGCCACGATGTTGCCCAGCACCATGCTCAAAATCGCCAGCACGGTAAACAGCAGCTTCCACTGCTCCTGGAAGCCCTCAAAGCAACCCACCAGGATCCGCAGGGCCAGGGCAAAGCCAGCCGCCTTCGAGCCCACCGAGAGGAAGGCCACCACCGGCGTGGGGGAGCCCTCGTAGACATCAGGAGTCCACTGGTGGAAGGGCACGGCCGCAATTTTGAAGGCCACCGTGGCCAGCACGAACACCAGGGCCAGGGCCGCCACGGGTGTGGTGGCGCTCTGGAGGGCCAGGGCGACGGCGTCGAGGCTGGTGCTGCCACCGGTGAGGCCGTAGAGCAGGGAGGCGCCGTAGAGGAAGACGGCCGCCGCGGCCGATCCAACTAGTAAATATTTCAGGGACGCTTCCGAGCTGCGGGCGTCCCGCTTCATGTAGCCGGCCAGCAGATAGCTCGCCACCGAAAGGGTTTCCAGGGAGACGAAGATCGTCACCAGATCGGTGGAGCCGCAAAGCACCATGGCGCCCAAAGTGGCGGCCAGCAGGATCGCGGCGTATTCCCCTACCGGCGTGCCGCTGCGCTCCACGTAACGCCAGCTGATCAGCAGCGACAGCAAGGTGGAGGAGGCAACCACGCCCCGGAAGGCGATGGAGAGGTTGTCGGGCAGAAACGAGCCCAGGAAGGCTGGTTGCAGCGGCGCATTCCATTGGAACGCCAGCAGCACGAGGGCGGCACCCAGGCCCGCATAACAAATTGGAGGCACCCAGCGGCTGGCAGCCTTCTCGCCGGCCAGGTCCACCAGTAGGCAGGCCAGCATGGCCACCAGCACCGCCGCTTCAGGGCCTATGGCACCGGCATTGATCTGCAGGGCCGTGATCGCCGGCAAGGCCTCTGGGCTGGCCGCAGGGCTAGCGCCGGCGGCGGCAAAGAGGCTGGCCATGGGAAAGGCATGGGCCAAGGCCAAGAAGGCCGGCAAGGCCAAAACCGGTTCAAGGGCCGCCTGGAGGGTCATCACTGCTGGGAAGCCTTACCCGTTGGCGGGACTGTAGCTGTGCCGGTTGATTCCGAGCTTGCTTGCTTCAGCACTCCCGCACCGGCTTAGGCGGTCGGTCCGGCGATGCGATAAAGAGGGAGCCGGTTTTAGCCTGCCTGTGGCGCACACGCTGGTCATCGTTGAGAGCCCCACGAAGGCCCGCACCATTCGTGGCTTCCTGCCCAAGGATTTCCGGGTGGAGGCCTCGATGGGGCATGTGCGTGACCTGCCCAACAACGCCAGTGAGATCCCGGCGGCCCACAAGGGAGAGAAGTGGGCCAACCTCGGCGTCAACACCGCCAATAACTTCGAACCGCTCTACGTGGTGCCGAAGGACAAGAAAAAGGTGGTCAAGGAGCTCAAGGATGCCCTCAAGGGCGCCGACCGCCTGCTGCTGGCCACCGACGAAGACCGGGAAGGGGAAAGCATCAGCTGGCACCTGCTGCAGCTGCTGGCGCCCAAGGTGCCCGTGAAGCGAATGGTGTTCCACGAGATCACCAAAGAGGCGATCAGCCGGGCCCTCAACGAGACCCGGGAACTCGACATGGAGCTGGTCCATGCCCAGGAAACCCGGCGCATCCTCGATCGCCTCGTGGGCTACACCCTCTCGCCCCTGCTCTGGAAAAAGGTGGCCTGGGGCCTGTCGGCCGGCCGGGTGCAATCGGTGGCCGTGCGGCTGTTGGTGCAGCGGGAGCGGGCCCGGCGGGCCTTCCGCAGCGGCAGCTACTGGGACCTCAAGGCCCAGCTGGATCAACCCGGGGGCGCTTTCGAGGCCAAGCTCACCCACCTCAAGGGCGAGCGCATCGCCGGTGGCTCCGACTTCGACGAAAACACCGGCGGCCTCAAGGCCGCCAGCAAGGTCAAGCTGCTGAGCGAAAGCGAGGCCCGCAGCCTGCAGGCGGCCGTTCAAAGCGCCCCCTGGCGGGTGGCCGAGGTGGAGGAGAAGCCCACGGTTCGCAAACCCGTCCCCCCCTTCACCACCAGCACCCTGCAGCAGGAGTCGAACCGCAAACTGCGGCTCTCGGCCCGGGAGACCATGCGCACGGCCCAGGGCCTCTACGAGCGTGGCTTCATCACCTACATGCGCACCGACTCGGTGCACCTCTCCGACCAGGCGATTACGGCGGCCCGCAGCTGCGTCAACGAGAAATACGGCCAGGAGTTCCTCAGCCCAGCCCCGCGCCAGTTCACGACCAAGGCCCGCAATGCCCAGGAGGCCCACGAGGCGATTCGCCCCGCCGGCGAGCGCTTCCGCACCCCCAAGGACACGGGCCTCGATGGCAAGGACCTGGCCCTCTACGAGCTGATCTGGAAGCGCACCGTGGCCAGCCAGATGGCCGATGCCCGCCTCACCATGGTCTCGGTAGAGCTGGAGAGCGCTGACGCCCGCTTCCGGGCCTCGGGCAAGCGCATTGATTTCGCCGGCTTCTTCCGGGCCTACGTGGAGGGCAGCGACGATCCCGACGCCGCCCTGGAGGGCCAGGAGGTGTTGCTGCCGGCCCTGAAGGTGGGTGATCGCCCCAGCTGCAAGGCCGTGGAGGCCCTCGGCCACCAAACCCAGCCCCCAGCCCGCTATAGCGAAGCGGCCTTGGTGAAGATGCTGGAAAAGGAGGGGATTGGCCGCCCCTCCACCTACGCCTCAATCATCGGCACGATCGTGGATCGCGGCTACGCCACCCTCCAGAACAACTCCCTCACGCCCAGCTTTACGGCCTTTGCCGTCACAGCCCTACTGGAGGAGCACTTCCCGGACCTGGTGGACACCAGCTTCACGGCCCGGATGGAGAACACCCTCGATGAGATCTCCCACGGCACCGTGCAGTGGTTGCCCTATCTCAACAAGTTCTACAAGGGGGAATCG
The DNA here is from genome assembly GCA_016463595.1 of Synechococcales cyanobacterium SupBloom_Metag_052. Taxonomy (GTDB): domain Bacteria; phylum Cyanobacteriota; class Cyanobacteriia; order PCC-6307; family Cyanobiaceae; genus BAIKAL-G1. The sequence continues at coordinate 5,137 of JAEMQZ010000086.1, forward strand.
GGCCTAGAAACCCAGGTACAGCAACGGGAAGGCGACATCGACCCCACCGCCTCGCGCACCATCACCCTGGAGGGCCTGCCCTGCGTCGTGCGGATCGGCCGCTTCGGCGCCTACCTAGAAACCAAGCGGGTGGCGGACGACGGCAGCGAAGAGCTGGTCAAGGCCACCCTGCCGGGCGAAATCACCCCGGCCGACCTGGATGCCGACAAGGCCGAACTGATCCTCAAGCAAAAGGTAGAGGGGCCCGAATCCCTTGGAGAAGACCCAGACAGCGGCGAGCAGGTGTACCTGCTGTTCGGCCAGTACGGGCCCTATGTGCAGCTGGGCCAGGTCAGTGACGAAGTGCCCAAGCCCAAGCGAGCCTCCCTGCCCAAGGGGACCAAACCGGAGGAGCTGGGCCTGGAGGACGCCCTGGGCCTGCTGCGGCTGCCGCGGTTCCTGGGCGAGCACCCCGATGGGGGCAAGATCCAGGCGGGCCTGGGCCGCTTCGGCCCCTACGTGGTGCACGACAAGGGCAAGGGCGAAAAGGACTACCGCTCCCTCAAGGCCGAGGATGACGTGCTGCTGGTGGCCCTGGCTCGGGCCGTGGAGCTGCTGGCCACCCCCAAGAAGGGGCGCGGTGGCCGCACCGCCCTCAAGGACCTGGGCGCCCCGGCCGGCTCCGACGAATCGATCCAGGTGTTCGATGGTCCCTACGGGCTCTATGTGAAGCAGGGCAAGGTGAATGCCTCCCTACCGGAAGGCACCACCGCCGACACAATCACCCTGGAGCAGGCGGTGGAGCTGCTGGCCGCCAAGGCCGCCACGGGCAAGGCCCAGGCCAAGGCGACCAGGGCCGCCAAGTCCAGCGCCACCAAGGCCTCGAGCCCTAAACCGGCGGCCAAGGCGGCAGGAGCCAAGCCCGCCGCCGCGAAGAAACCTCCGGCCACCACAAAAACCGGTCGGATGCGGGCCAGTGCCGTGCGGGTGATCAGACCGGCTAATAGTTGAGGGCAATCGCGGTGCCACCCTTCCTGGCTCCTAATCGGAAACACCTTGGGGCTGCGGCCTGCCCCCCGGCAGCTCCCCTGCTGGCCGGCGCCCGCCGCGGCTTCGTCCTGGCCCTGGTGCTGGGGCCCCTGCTGGTGGGTTGTGCCAACAACCCGATCGCCCGTCAACTGGCCGCCAGCTTCGATACCCCAGCCCCCACGCCCGCCATCCCGCCAGCGGCTGGGTCCCCTACCGGTGGGACAAGCCCGGCAGCCAATGGGCAAGCCGGAGCCCCGGCCCTTGTCCCCCCTTCTGGCAACGCTGCAACCACCAGCCCCAGCCCAGTCAGCCCGGCCAACCCAAACCAAAAGGGCACCGGCACCGCTGGCCCTGGCGCCAAGCCGGATGCCCCGGCCAAACCCCGCGCTGCCACGCCTACCCCTGCTGCTGCCCCCTATCGGGT
>JAEMQZ010000087.1 GCA_016463595.1 Synechococcales cyanobacterium SupBloom_Metag_052
TCGGCTCCACGGTGAGCCTGCGGGTTCAGGCGGTGGATCGCTATGGCCGCAGCGTGGCTGAGGTGATCGGCAACAAGGGCATGGTCAACCTGGCCATGGTGCAGAGCGGCCAGGCGTTTGTGTACCGGCAATACCTTGGGCGATGCGATCGGGGCGCCTACCTGGCAGCGGAACGGCAGGCCCAGGCCCAGCGGCTGGGGGTGTGGGCAGTGCCTGGGGGGATGACGCGGCCGTGGGATTTCCGGCATCGGGGAGCGGGGCACCGCAACGCAGGGGCGGTGCCAGCGGCGGCATTCTCAAGTGCGCCCGCCTCAGGCCCTCAATCTGCCCAGCTCAGCGGAACCAAAACCACCTGCAAGCAGATCGGCTCGTTTGCCCAGGCCCAGGAGTTGCTGCGGCAGGGACACAGCTATCTCGATCGCAATGGCGATGGGGTGGCGTGTGAGTCGCTGCGCTAGTTGCACTGTCTTGCCAGGATTAGGGGACACCACCAAAACCCATGGCAGCGGCCCTTTTGATCCTGGTGGTGATGGTGGCGGTGGGGGCTGGCCTCAATCCCAGCCGGGAGCAGTTTGCCTGGTTCCTGCGGCTGCGGCGCCCCGCCTGGCTGGGGTTTGAGGGTCTGATCCCGTTGATCTGGCTGGCGATTTACATCTGCTTTTACGCCTCAGCGGTGCTGGCCTGGATGGCCTCCTCGAGCTGGGCTCTGATGGGGGGCTATCTGGGCCTGTTGCTGCTGGTGCAGAGCTATACCTGGTTGATCTGCCGCACCCGCAGCTTGGCTAAGGGCACCGCCATCGGCCTTGCCGGCTGGCTTTGGGGTGGAGCCCTCACGGTTTTGGTGCTGGGCCCCTCGCCGGTGGCAGCCTTGCTGCTTGTGCCCTACCTGCTCTGGAGTCCAGTTGGCACGTTTGTGACCTGGCAGATGCAGCGCCTTAACCGCTAAGCAGGTACTGGAGCCAACTCAAGCCTTGGCCCAAAATAATCTGGTCTGATTTCAGCTCCATTACCAAACTGATGATCTGCAACTAGTACTTAGGCGTCCACAGACGGGGCGCCTTTTTCGTTGTCGCAGTGGTTGTTAGTAGGAATGCTTGGCGGCTTCATTGCCTTGCCAATGACCGATCAGTGGGCCAGTGGGATAACTCAAAGTAAATTGATCAAAGCGCAGGGGGCTGCTCATCCACCGCTAACGCTTCCCGTAGCAGCTGCTGGTGTTCCTGCCGTAGCTCGATGGGGCTCTCGATAGGGATGGCGGCGCATGGCCAGGGCAAAGGCCTTGAGAGAAGCGATGTTGACGGGCATGGGGGGGGATTGGAACGGAACCAGGGGCCAGCAGGGCCTTGCGCTCGGCTGCTGCTGCTGCTGCTGCTTCGCTGCTCCAGCTCTTAGGACTAAGTGCCGCCGTAACCGCGTTTCCAACACGATCTCGTCGCCCCTATCGCCGCCATCGCCTAGGCTTGATCAAGTCAAAATAAGAGAAGCAGAGTTGCGCCGAGGTCGGCACTACGTATCCAAGCTCTTATATTACTGCTACTGCTGCCAACCATTTCATCCTAAATGAGCCCAATTCCCGCCCTACCACTTTGGTTTATTTGGGCTTTTTTGTCGGCGCTATTTGCAAGTGCATCTGCGGTGTTTGGCAAGATTGGGCTTGAGGGTGTGGACGCAGATCTGGCCACGCTAATCCGCACTATTGTCATCGCTATTTTTTTGCCATTGCTCATTCTGACAACTGGCAAATTAAGCAGTCCTTTTGAATTATCCCAGCAAACTTGGCTATTTATTGTAGTTTCTGGCCTGGCGAGCGGCTTGTCATCGTTCTGCTTTTTTCGGGCCCTCAAGCAAGGCGATGCGTCCTTGGTAGTGCCCGTTGATCGGCTAAGCCTATTGGTAGTTGCTTTAATAGGCTTTGCTTTTCTGGGTGAGCGCCCTTCGGTGATTGGCTGGGCAGGCTTGCTATTTGTAGCTGGGGGCGGCATACTTTTATCCTTTTCATAGTTGCCAGTCCTACCTGTGGGCTCAAGAGCTAGTTGTCAAGGTCGGGGTCAAGCTAAAGCCACAAATTAGCCAGCAGGTTTAGGCCACCTGTTCCAGCAATAGGACTTGCTTTCGGCTTCCTGTTTGCGTAGTACGGCATTCTGGGGAGCGTCGGTGGCCAGGCTGTCGGAGCTTTGGCGATGGAGCAGCAAGTCGAGTTTGCGGCCTACCGCTTCGAGCAATTGCCGGCTGCGGCTGGGGCCTTGAATTTGGACTTCGATGGGGACCTTTGAGCTAACTGGCTACTAACCATGGCCGGCTAGACGTGGAAGGCGCCACTTGGGGCTCGTTTAGGCAAGGGGCGCGTAGCGCCTTATGGAGCCCTTGCCGTTGAGGCCACCATGGGGCAGCCGACCCCAGCCACCGCCACGGCTATGGGTCAGTGGTTGGGCTGCTGAATTGATGGGTGGCTCAGGATTGCTTTGGTGCCCGGCAGGTGACTGCGTTGGTGCACGGATGGAAGGGTCTGTTTCAATGGGCGCTCAGATCGGATCAGTCCCTGCAATCTGATTGCGGTCATGTTCTGAAGACTCGCCTTGGCCATTCCTCCCACCGTTGCCTTGCCCTGCCCGCTCTCGGCCGGCTGGGAGCTGGTCGAGCAACGGCTGATCGAACCCAGCCAGGGGGGCGGCTTCTCGGCTGGGGCCTACCGCAACGAAATCGATGAGTTGTGGCTCCTCAGTGATACGCCCAACGGCAGCATCAGCCGTTGGCGGGGTCTCCGTGATCGGGGGCTCAAGGGGCTTGATCCGCTGCCGCCCCTCCGCCTGGACCAACCCCAACCGATGGATGGCGAAGGCCTCGTGCTCGATGGGACAAACCTCTGGCTAGCAAGCGAGGGGCGCCTGCAGCCGTTAAGGCCCGCGGGCCTACTGCGCTACGACCTCGGCACGGGGCAGCTCCAGCAGATCAAGGCCCTGCCGCCGGCCTGGCAGCTGCAGCCCGACAACGGTCTGCGCAGCAACGGCGGGCCCGAATCGCTAACGCGCCTACCGGCGGGTGGAGGCCTGCTGATGGCGGCGGAAATGCCCCTGCTGCAGGATCCACCTGGCCAAGTTCGGCTGCTGCGCTGGCAGCCCGATGGCACCGGCACGCTGCAGCCAGTTGAGCTGCGGCCCCTCGCCCTGCCGCCGGGTGGCTGGGGCTTGACTGATTTGTTGGCCACCGACCAGGGGTTGCTGGGGCTGTGGCGCCAGTTCATAGCTCCCGACCAATGGCAGGCCAGGCTGGTTTTGTACCCCGCTGCCGCCATGGCTGCCAAGCACGACAAGCCAGCCAAGCTCGACAAGCCCGCGAAGCCCGCCAACGGTTCTGCGGGCCAGCCCGTCAAGCCCCTGATCAGCTGGAATCTGTTGCAGCTCGGTCTAGCCCCCGACAACTGGGAAGTGCTGCTGGCAGCACCGCCCCTTGGCGATGGCCGTCCAAGCGTGCTGCTGGCGACCGACGACAACTTCAATCCCCTGCAACGCTCCCACCTAGCCAGGCTTGTGCCCCGCCAGCTACCGGGCTGTTCAGCCCTACCCCAACCATGAACGGCTCCGCGCTCAATCGCCGCCAATTGCTGCAGTTGCTTGGCATCGGAGCCGGCAGCAGCGCAGCAGCGCTGCTCTCCCCCCTGCTGGAAGCCCACAGCAGCACGGCAGCAAAGGGGGGCCTGCCCTTTAAGCCGGTGCGGGCCCCCTTCCCCTTAACGAACGACGGACTGGGCGCGGCTGAGCAGCGGCGGGTGTACCAAATGATCAGCGTCGAAGACACATTGCTGGTTCCTGAGGGGTATCGAGCTGAGGTAATCGCTGTCTGGGGGGATGGTCTTGCTGCCGGTCGCTTCGGGTTCAACAACGACTACCTGGCGTTCCAGTCGCTACCTGGCGATAGGGCCCTATTGAGTGTCAACTTCGAATACATCAGCCCGCAGATCTGGGCGGCTGGTTACGGCGAAGCGGTGGGCACCCCCCTCCCCCTAGACGCCCTCAAGCAGGCCCTGGCCAGCCGCGGCGGCAGCGTCGATGGGGCCAGCCTGGCGCCGGATGACCCCCTGCGCCCCCTGATTGAGGCTGTGGCCCAAGCCGCCATGGCCGATTTGGGCATCGGTGTGCTCGAGCTCGAACAGGCAAGTGCTGGCTGGCGCCGGATCCATGGCAGCCGTTACGAACGACGGATCGATGGCCTCACAGGATTTAGCCAGCCGGAGCGGGCCCTGCGCTGCAGCGGCCCGGCGGCAGCGGTGTTTCGCCAGGGCGAGCCGCTGGGCTACCGCGATGGCCTGGGCGAGCGGATTATCGGCACCTTTGCCAACTGCGCTGGCGGCAACACCCCGTGGGGCACGGTGCTCAGCGCCGAAGAAAACTTCCAGTCCCAGGTGAGCGAAGCCGTCCATGCCGATGGATCGGCGTCTTCGCCAGCGGCGCGGCCATTCCGCTGGGATGGGACCCGCCTCGATGGCCTCGGCAATCCCTTCGGCTTAGCCGGCAACAAGTACGGCTGGATGGTGGAACTCGATCCCCGCGAACCGAACACCGCTGCGGTGAAACACAGCCTGCTGGGCCGCTTTCGCCACGAGGCCGTCGCCGTGGTTGCGCGGCCCGGCGAGCCGTTAGTGGTGTACTCAGGCTGCGATCGCCATGGCGGGCATGTGTACCGCTTTGTGAGTGAGGGGCTCGTGGGCGACCCGGCCGATCGCACCAATTCGCAGCTGTTTGGTGCGGGGCGCCTTGAGGTGGCCCGCTTCAACGCCGATGGCAGCGGCAGCTGGATCGCCCTGGAGCCCAGCACGTTGGTGCAACCCCAAGCCCCCAGCCACTACGAGCGCTTTGGCTTGAGCCAACCAACCCTGCTACCCCATAGCAACCGCAAGCTCAGCGGCAGTGAGGCGCTCCAAAGCGATGCCGAGGTGCAGTCCTACGGCAGTCGCTTTAGGACCCTGGGCGATCTCTACCCCTTGGGCGGCACCGATTCGGAGGCGCAGCAGCGGCAGCAGGGGGCGATCCTGATCGATGCCCACCTGGCCGCCAATGCTGCCGGTGCCACCGCCTGTCCGCGACCAGAGGACACCGACATCGATCCGACCAACGGCGACCTGCTGATCGCCTTCACGGCGGCAGGCCGGGATGGGGGCGGTTGCAGTGATCCGGCGATCTTCCGCGGTCCCAAGGGCGAATCGCTTTGGCCCCACGGCTGGGTGATGCGCCTCAGCGACGGCGGCAGCGGCCGGGGGTCTGGCTTCCGCTGGCGGATGGTGGCCTTGGGCGGCTTGCCTTGGGAGGGTGGGCTCGGCTTCAGCCATCCCGACAACCTGGCCTTCGACCCGGACGGCAACCTCTGGCTCGTCAGCGATCATCCGGGCGGGGAAGGCCTCGATGTGTTCGGCAACAACAGCTGCTGGGTTTTGCCGCGAACCGGTGCATGGGCAGGCCAGGCCCTCTGCTTTGCGATTGGTCCGGTGGAATCTGAACTGTGTGGCCCCTGCTTCGATAGCGAGTTCCGCACCCTGTTCCTGGCGGTGCAGCATCCCGGCGAGGGCCATGGGGTGCGCCAGGGCAAGAAGGTAGAAGGCCAGTCCCACAGCCTGGTGAACCGCAACGGTCAACGTTTTGAGCAGCTGCGTTGGGTGCCGCTCGGCTCTAACTGGCCCTCTGGCGTGCCTGGCAGGCCGCCCAGGCCCGGGGTTGTCGCAATCCGGCGCCTCGATGGCGGTCGCCTGATGAGCGGCTAAGGGTTAGCAACAGTGCTCAGGAGCTTTTTGGATCGGAAGTGGCTGCCATGGGCCTAATTAATTACTTTTAAACTTCTAATTTGCCAGCTCCGAATTGCTGTCGCCAAGCTATTAAGAGCTTGGCGATCTGGAATACAAATACAACCGACGCCTGGAAAGCAATTGTGAATGCCCAGTTCTGAACGGCTGGTGGCAAACTTGGGCTGTAAGTCAATCCAGAGGTCCTGGCCATGGGGCTCGGGTGTGCCAAGCCGATAGGTTCCTGTTGGCAAGGGCGAGCCGTTCCCTGGCGACCAACGCCGATCCAGCTGTTGGCGATGACTGGATCCCGAGGCTGCTTTCCAACTGGCAACCTGCTTGGGGCCATCCATGAGCTTGAGAAGCCATACCGGATCACCATTGCGATAGGTGCCTTCGGTACGCTCTAGGGTGAGTATTGCTGCCGCATTAGCGGCGATTGGAAGTGTCGTGGTAGAGAAGGCAAGTACAGATCCGATTAACTTTTGCCAGCTTAAGTAAGCCATTGTTGTTGGCTAATGCAATCAAGGTTTGAACATCTTAAAGGCTTTCTCGGCTGATGTCGCCACCTAATCCGGAAGCTTGCTGTCAGCGGGTCAACTCAGTTGGCAAGTTTGGTGGCGGCAACTAGTCCTGATCGAGATTTCGTCTTCAAAACTGATCTAAAATGCAACCCAGGCCTCCCGAGCTGCTGCAATGGCATCGGACTGGGCGCAGTGACCAACCCTGACGCCATAGGCGATGAACTCGGCCAGGAAGATGCCCTCAACC
>JAEMQZ010000088.1 GCA_016463595.1 Synechococcales cyanobacterium SupBloom_Metag_052
CGCCCGTACCGGGCAAGGCAGGCACCACGGAGGTTTGGCCATCCCACTTATCGAGGAAGAGCTTGTAAAGCACCTGGTTGTCCAGGCTGGAATTGAGAGTTTGATAGCGCTTGGCCTCCTGCTCGGCAATCAGCACCTCAGTTTGGGCGCGCAGGAGTTGCTGCTCAGCGATTTGCTTCTGCTCAATGGCGGAGCGATACTCCTCGGCAATCTGCAAGCCAGTGAGATCCAATCCCTGTACGGTGACATAGCCAAATTTACGCAACTCATCGGCAACCTTCTCTTGCACCTGCTCAGAGATGGAGTTCCACTCGGTGGCAATCGTAATCAACTCATACTGGGAGAAGACCGATTTCAGAGCCTTCAGCAGGGAGGGTTGGATCACCCGGGGATAGATCTGCTGGTCGTCGGTGGCGATCGTTTCATAGACCCGGCCCGCCTCCTCCGGCTTCATCGCATACTTCACCGTGGCGGTGGCTTGAATCACCTGCAGATCCTTGGTGAGTGTGGAAAACTGTTCCGGCCTGACCTGGGTTCTTACGTCGAATAAGGAGGTTGCCTGCACCAAGGGCGTCTTAAAATTTGGCCCGGGCAGGCGGGGAGTGCCGGTCACCTTGCCCAGGGTGGTAACCACGGCCACGGTGCCGGCGGGCACGATGAAGATCGCCTGGCTGATCAGGATCAGGACCAGCACGAAGCCAATGCCGGCCAACTGCAACCAATTGGATTGGCCACCAAAGGGACTGGAACCTGAAGATTGCATGGAGCCCTAGTACTGGTGATGGGGCAACCCTAGGCAGCCTTGCCAGCCAAAGGGGTTAGCCTCAAGGTTGGCTGGCTGCAGTAGCAAGGATCAGCAGCAGTCGTATTTGCCTGAAATTAGGGAACAACAACTGTTCCCCTCCAGGCACTTTTAAGGAAGCAGCGTGGCTGCCAGGGCCGTGGCATCGACAAGGGATCCTGAGCAAGGAGAATCACCTCGGCCCTGGACAAAAGACTGGTTCCTTTAGGCGATCTGGCCCCAGCTAGGGCTCCAGCTAAGGGGGCCGATCCGACCAAACAGCGCCCTGTGGCATGTAGTCGCGACTTTTCGCCATAGGGCTGTCAGATAGTCGCCAGGCTGGCGACTGCTGGAGGGATGGGCTCCTATGGGGTTATCCCCTGGCCTTAACCCCTACCCCAAACACTGCCCCACCACCTCGCGGGTGTTGGTGGACAGCTCGCTAGCGGCCAGCTGCTCCAGCGCTTCCGCCATGCGGGCGCGGCGCTCGCTGCCGTAGCTCTGCCAGCGGCTGAACACCTTGGCCATCCGCGAGGCCGTGATCGGGTTGCGGCGATCGAGCTCGGCGATTTGCCCGGCCAGGAAGCGGTAGCCCGAGCCATCGATGGCATGGAACACCGGCGTGTTGCCGGCCAGGCCGCCCAGCACGGCCCGCAGCGAATTGGGGGCGGCCGGATCGAAGCGGGGATGGGCCAGCAGGCGCTCCACCCGGGCCAGGCCGTCAGCGAAGGGGGCCGAGGCCTCCAGGGCAAACCAGGCATCGAGGATCACCGGGCGCTCCTGCCAGCGCTGATAGAAGGCGTCGATGGCCTGCTGACGCTCAGGAGTGGACTGGTTCTGCAGGGCCCGCAGGCCGGCCCGGGCCAGGGTCATCGACGGGCCGTTCACCGCAGCAGCAGCCTCCTGGCGAATGGCGCCATCGCCGGCGGCCGCCCGCCAGCTCCAGACCGTGGCGGTGAGCTGGCGTTCGCCGCTGCCGGCCGGCCAGGCCAGGTCCCAGTCGGGACGGCAGCGCTCGAGGCTGCGCTGCAGGGGCTCGGCCAGGGCGGCTCCGAAACGGGCCCGCAACGCCAGCAGGGCGCCATGGAGGGCGGGCGGATCGGGCTCAGCCATAGCCTCCTCCAGTTCGGCCAGGCCGGGCAGGGCCAGGAGCATGGAGCGATTGGCATCACTCAGGCTTCCATCGGCCAGGATCTGCTCGAAGGCGGCCACCAGGCCCTCCTCCAAGGCGTCATTCACCGCCCCCGCCGCCCGCTCCAGCACCGCCTGGCGTAGCAGGCTCTGGCCGGCATCCCAGCGGGCAAAGGGGTCGCTGTCGCAGGCGAGCAGGTGCAGCAGTTCGGCCAGGGGCCGCTCCAGGCTGAGCCGCACCGGCGCCGAAAAGCCCCGCAACACCGACAGGGCCGGCGGGTGGCTGTGGGGCTCCAGCCCCTCGAGTTGGAACGTCTGCTCGGCCTGGTCAATCACCAGCAGGCGCGAGGCCTGGCCCCAGGCCGGATCCAGCTGGCTGGCCGCCGCCTGGGGGGCGGTTTCACCGGCGATATGAACCTGCAGGGGCTGGCCCGCCTGGCCCACCAGGCCCAGCACCAGGGGGATCACTAGCGGTTGCGGATCGGCCTGGCCCGGGGTGGCAGGGGTGTGCTGGCGCACGGTTAGCCGCAGGCTGCCGGCCTCCCCATCCCAATGGCGTTCAATCTCAAGGCGCGGCGTGCCCGCCTGGTGATACCAGCGGCGGAACTGGGCGAATGCGAAGGGGGCCTGCTGGCCTGGCCCCGCCTCGCCTGCGCTGGCGGCATCCTCCATGGCCTGCAGGAAGTCATCGCAGGTGGCCGCCGTGCCGTCATGGCGCTGCACGTAGAGGGCCATGCCGGCCATGAATCGAACGGGCCCCAGCAGGGTCTGCAGGGCCCGGATTACTTCCGCCCCCTTTTCATAGATGGTGGTGGTATAAAAGTTATCGATGGCCTCATATTGATCCGGCTGGATCGGGTGGGCCGTGGGGCCCGCATCTTCGCGGAACTGGCTATTGCGCAAAAACGACACATCCTCAATACGCTTGACGGCCGCCGAATGCAGATCGGCGGTGAAACAAGCGTCACGAAACACCGTGAGCCCTTCTTTCAGAGAGAGCTGGAACCAGTCGCGGCAGGTGATGCGATTGCCGGTCCAGTTATGGAAATACTCGTGGGCGATCACACTTTCGATCCGCTCTAGTTCGCCATCGGTGGCGGTGGCAGCATCGGCGAGCACCAACTTAGAATTAAAAATATTGAGGCTCTTATTTTCCATGGCGCCCATGTTGAAGTGGCGCACGGCAACGATGTTGAATTCATCGAGGTCGTATTCCAACCCATACACCTGCTCATCCCAGGCCATCGAGCGTTTCAACGACGCCATCGCATGGGCGGTGTAGGCGCTATCTCCCGGCTCCACGTGGATGCGCAGGGCCACCTGGCGGCCACTGGCGGTGGTGAAGTGGTCACGCACTTCCTCCAATTGGCCCGCCACTAGGGCGAAGAGATAGGAGGGCTTGGGGAAGGGGTCGTCCCAGATGGCGTAGTGGCGGTTCGGATCCTCCAGGGGTCCGGCGCCGATGCCATTGCCATTCGAGAGCAGCACCGGGCAGCGCGTCCGGTCGGCCTCGATCCGCACCCGGAAGCGACTGAGCAGGTCGGGGCGATCGGGGTGATAGGTGATGCGGCGGAAGCCCTCGGCCTCGCACTGGCTGGTCACCATGCCGCCGCTCACATAGAGACCTTCAAGGCTGCTGTTGGTCTCTGGCTGGATGCGTACCAGCGAATCCAGCTGGAAGGGGCGGGGCGGCGGATCCAACAACACCAATGCGCCGGGCTCCAGCCGGTAGGCGCTTGGGGGCAGGTCGCTGCCATCAAGCCGCAGCTCCAGCAGGTCCAGCCCTTCCCCGCAGAGGCGCAGGGGGCCAGGGGCCCCCGCCGGGTTGGGCTTGCAGTGGAGGCTGGCGGCCACCAGGGAGTAGCCGTCAAAGATCTGCACCGTCAGATCGGTGCGCTCAAGTAGATAGGGAGAAGGCCTGTAATCGGCTAAACGAACCAGGGTCACGGCGCCAAAAAGCGGTTCCCCCAGTGTGTCGCGCCACCACCGCCCTGGGGGCAGGTTGCCCTGGGAACAAGTCCCAGGGCCCTAGGCCCTCCCAACGACCCAGTCCGGTTAGGCCCCCAAGGGGGCCCAGCGCTCAGGGCTACTTGGTGGCGGCGGGCTTGGTCCCGGCAGCACCAGCGGCACCATTGACCTTCATCAGGTCGTTGACCTTCTTAGTGACCTCAGCAGGCACCTCTTTGGGGCAAATCTGAACCGCGCCGAGCACGGCCGAATTAATCGAGCCCTTGCGCAGTTCTTCGATCGTGAGGGCCTTGGCGCCCACCTGCTGAATCACGCCACCATGCTGGCCCTGGATCACCTGGGCGATGGTTTCGCCGGCAATGGCCACGGCCTTGTCGAACTCAATCCCGGCGCTGCGGGCAATGCAGACGTTGATGGCACCAATACGGGTGTAGAGGCCCATATCAGCCTCGGAGGCTGGAGCGGCCTGGGCCACGGCGGGCTGAACCAGAAGGGGCAGCAGCACCAGGGGGGCCGCCAACAGGGCCCGAAGTCGGCCGTTGAAGAAGGGCACGCAGATAGGGAAGAAGCAGACCTAATCCTGATGCACGGAGGCGAGTTCTGTCAGTCAGGGGAGGGCAGAAGGGAACCCGCACCCTCCAGGCGGATCTCATGGTGGATTTCCACCAGATCCAATTGGCCGTCGCGCCAGGAGTAGATGGAACGGCTCCGATGCCGATCCTGGTCGATCAGGCGCATGTGCTCCAGCACATCCCACTGCTTGTATTGGGATTCGAACACCAACTCGTGCTCATCAACCTGGCGAATCTGGGAGCGATGGGGCTCGCTGTCATGGAAGCCAGCGCTGCGCAGCAACTGGTGACCGCTCAGGACGACATCCATGCTGCCCTCGCGGCTGTACTGGGGCTTGCTCTCATAGAAGCCATGGTCGGCCTCGGTCAACCAGCTGAAGTGATAACGGGCGTCCTGGCCCGGCACTGGCCCATAGGCCTCGACCCGCAGCAGCATGTCGAGCCGCAGCACTTCGTCATCGGGGAAGAAGTACTGGCGGCGCGAACGCCATAGGCCGAGATTGCGGTTGAACCAGCGTCGATGGGTGTTGTCGAGCTGGATGCGGCTGTCCGCTGGGCCGTGGCGGGCATTGGACGGAGGGACCCGGCTGGCAGGGTCGCGGGTCTGGGTCAAAACGGTGCTTCCTGGCTACGGCTGATCACAGTCGTCATAGCCACGTCAGCGAAAGCTGCCCCAAACCCATAGGGTGGCTAAAGACTTGCCCTCTGCGCTCCGGTGCCAGCTGCAGGGGAACCGCACCCCCAATCCTTTCCCAGATCGAGTGAACCCGACCGCCGGGCGGGCATCGATAGGCGGGCCTCCCTGGGGCCTGAGGCTCCTCAGCGCACCCTCGGCTTGAGGGACCAGGCCCAACGGGATGGCCCCGCGAGCCCGCGGCGCCAGTTGCAGCTTCTGCTGGTGGCAGCCCCCCGCCACCGGGCCACGCCAGACATCCGCAAGCTGGTCGACTTTCTCGAAAGCGAGGACTTCGGCTTTGACGTGAGCCTGGAGGTTGCCGATCCAGCCCAGCGGCCAGAACTCCTGGAACTGCATCGCCTCGTGGCCACACCAGCCCTGGTCAAACTCTCACCAGGGCCCAAACAGGTGTTTGCCGGCAACACGGTGGCCCAGCAGCTGCGCAGCTGGCTGCCCCGTTGGCAGCAGATGGAGGTGGTGAGCGCCCTGGGCATGAGCCTGCGTCCGCCCGAAAGCGATGGCAGCCGCACCCAGCGGGACTTGCAACTGGAAGACCAGCTGCTGGTGCTGCGCCAGGAGAACGAAACCCTGATCGAGCGGCTGCAGGTGCAGGAGCGGCTGCTGCGCATGGTGGCCCATGAACTGCGCACGCCCTTAACGGCCGCCAAGCTCGCCCTGCAAAGTTTCAACCTCGGCCAGATCGACCAGAGCAAGGCCCGGGACGTGCTCAGCCGGCGCCTGGAGGACATCCAGCAGCTCTCCGAGGACCTGCTCGAGGTGGGTACAACCCGCTGGGAGGCCCTGTTCAACCCCCAGCGCCTCAACCTGGGTGCCGTGGCCGCCGAAGCGATCCTGGAACTGGAAAAACTCTGGATCGGCCGGGGCCTGGAGTTGGTCACCGACATCCCCACGGACCTGCCCGACGTCTACGCCGACCAACGGCGCATGCGCCAAGTGGTGCTCAACCTGCTGGAGAACGCCCTCAAATTCACCCCCGACGGTGGCAGGGTGAATCTGACGATCCTGCATCGCACCAGCCAGTGGCTGCAGGTGAGCGTCTGCGATTCGGGCCCAGGCATCCCCCGGGACGAACAAGATCGGATCTTCCAGGAGCGGGTGCGCCTACCCCAGACCTCAAAAACCACCTCGGGCTTCGGGGTGGGCCTGTCGGTCTGCCGCCGCATCTGCGATGTCCATGGCGGCCGCATCTGGGTGGTGTCAGAACCGGACGAGGGGGCCTGCTTTCACTTCACCGTCCCGGTCTGGGATGGCCAGAGCGTTTCTTGACGAAGGGCGGGTTCGCCCCGTAGTTTCAATAGATCGACCCCTGGGCAAGCCTTTGGCAACCTCCGGAGTTGTGGCCTCGCCCCCATCGTCTAGAGGCCTAGGACACCTCCCTTTCACGGAGG